>VFZH01000004.1 GCA_016871255.1 Acidimicrobiia bacterium
GCCTCCTCAACCGGCGTGCCGGCGTCCGAGCTTCGCGATCGGGGTGTCAGTACCGCCGTGGTGCGGCGCCTCGTGACCGGAGGACTGGCCGTCATCCGGCAGGAGCGCGACGAGCGCGATCCCTTCGAGGCCTGCTCGGTTGCCAACGATGGAGAAGACGGCACGCCAAGGGTGCTCACGGCCGAACAGGACCATGTGCTGTCCACGCTGGGTTCCCTCGCCGAGGCGCGCCAGTTCCGCGTCGCGCTGCTGCACGGCGTCACGGGCGGCGGCAAGACCGAGGTCTATGAACGTCTGGCCGGTCAGGTGTGCGCCGCGGGGCGCCGCGTCCTGATCCTGGTTCCCGAGATCGCCCTCACCACGGCGATGGTCGCGCGGTTCCGCGCCCGGTACGGGCGCCGGATGGCGGTGCTGCACAGCGGGCTCGGTCAGGGGGAGCGGCACGACCAGTGGCACCGGATCCACCGCGGCGAGGTGGACGTCGTCATCGGCACACGGTCGGCTGTGTTTGCGCCGGTCGGGAACCTCGGCCTCGTCGTCGTGGACGAAGAACACGACAGCTCCTACAAGCAGGAAGAGTCGCCGCGCTACCACGGTCGAGACGTGGCGATCATGCGCGCCAGCCGGAGCGGCGCTCTCGTCGTGCTGGGATCCGCCACTCCGTCGATGGAGTCCTTCCATCACGCGTCCTCAGGCAAGTACACACTCGTGACCCTCACGCGCCGGGTCCACGACCGCCCGCTTGCCCGTGTGCGGATCGTGAACATGCGCGACGAGATGACAGAGGCGGGTCCCGACGTCGTCTTCAGCCGCGCGATGGCTGACGCGATTGCCGACCGGCTGGAGCGCCGGGAGCAGGTCGTCGTCCTGCTCAATCGGCGCGGCTACGCCACGTCGGTGTTCTGCCGTCAGTGCGGCGACACGCTGGAGTGCCCCAACTGCAGCATCTCCCTGACCGTGCACCGGTCGCGCCGGACGCCGCCGGGGACGACCGCCGGGCAGCGGGGGGGCGTCACCGACGACGCCGTGACGCGCGGACGCGCGCGGTGCCACTACTGCAACTACTCGACGGCCGTACCCGGCCAGTGCCGCGTGTGCGCCGCGCCGTACCTCGACCTCGCGGGATTCGGAACCGAACGCGTGGAGCGGGAGCTCCGCGAGCGGTTCCCCTCTGCCCGCGTGGGGCGCGTGGATCGCGACTCCGTGCGGCGGCGTGGCGCGCTCGGATCGCTGCTGGGGGCGTTCGCCGCGGGCGATCTCGACGTGCTCGTCGGGACGCAGATGATTGCGAAGGGTCACGATTTCCCGCGGGTGACGCTCGTCGGCGTGGTCTCAGCCGATGCGGGGCTCGGCGTCGCCGACTTCCGGGCCGCGGAACGGACGTTCCAGCTGCTGACGCAGGTCGCCGGGCGTGCCGGACGCGGCGATCGCCCGGGCGAGGCCATCGTCCAGACGGTGTACCCGGAACACTACAGCGTCAGCCTGGCCTGCCGGCAGGATTACCAGGCATTCTTTGCGAAAGAACGTGCGTACCGGCACGGCCTCCACTACCCGCCGGTCGTGGCACTGATCAACGTCATCGTCCGCGGGCGGACGTTCGGAGAGGCGATGGAGACCGCGCGGGACCTCTCGCGTCTGATCGACGTGTCCGGGCCTGGCATCACGCTGCTCGGGCCGGCGCCGGCGCCGCTCGGCCGCCTGCGAGGCGAGCACCGCGTCCAGGTGCTGCTGAAGGGCCGGCGCAGGGCCGCGTTGCGCGAGGCTCTCGGTGCCGCGCTCGATCAGAGGCCGGACATCAGGCGGAGGGTCACCGTGGACGTCGATCCACAGAGCGTGCTCTGAGCCGGCGGGCACGCGTGCGCCATCCGCTCCTGACGGCGCTGCGGCTGCTGCGGGCTCACGAGATCCAGCGGCTCGATCGGGGCCGGCGTGAAGCACAGGCCGAACATGACGAGGGCGAACGCCGCCAGCCAGCGGCGGCCCCGGTCCAGCGGCACGTCTTCGTCCACCGTGCGTGGATGCCTCGGACCGAACGCGACCAGCATCGCGATCGTCAGGACGGTCCAGACCATCCACGAGGTGGAGACGAAGGTCAGGCCGATCAGGCATGCGACGGTGCCGAAGGTGACCAGCGTGGACCGCCGCCCGAACACGGCGTACGAGATGTGTCCGCCGTCGAGCTGCCCGATCGGAAACAGGTTGAGCGCCGTGGCGAGCAGCCCGAACCAGGCCGCGAACGCCATCGGGTGCATGTTGATCGAGTAGCCCTCCGGCGGAGTCCCCCAGGTGAGCCACGACACGAGGCGGAAGAGCAGCGGTTCGCCGAGCTCCATGCCCTGGAAGTCGGGCGGGACCATGACGACCCTGGACATCGCAACCCCGATCACGAGCAGCGGCACGGCCACGACGAAACCGGCAATCGGTCCCGCGATGCCGATGTCGAACAGCTGGCGCTTGGTGGGAATCGGCTGCCGGATGCGGATGAACGCGCCGAGCGTGCCCGTGAGCGGCAGCGGCGCCGGCAGGAAGTAGGGCAGCGACGCGTCCACGCTGTAGTACCGGCACGCCAGGTAGTGCCCCATCTCGTGGCAGCCCAGGATGCCGAGGATGGACAGGCTGTACCACAGGCCGTTCAGGTAGAGTTCGGCGGACGACAGCGGCAGCGGGCCGCTCCGGAAGTCCTGGACCCACGCGGCGTAGTGCAGGCCGCCCACGACGGTGGTCGTGAGGAAGGTGGCGAGGAGCAGGAGCGCGTACTTGGTGCGACGCTCGGGCTCCTGGAGCGGCAACCGCGGATACGGGTATCCGCCCGGGCCGTGGGGCCCGGAATAGGGCGGCTGAGGTGAGGACAGGGGCGCTTCCGGCAACTCGGGTGGGGTGGCCATGCTCGGCGATGCCCGCGGACACGCGCGACTAGCCGAGATTCTGCAGTTCCTTGCCTGGCTTGAATCTGATGGTACGGCCGGGAGGAATGCGAACTTCCTTTCCCGTCCGCGGGTTACGGCCGATCCCGCGCTTCCGCGGCTTCACCTGGAAAACACCGAACCCCCGCAGCTCGATACGGTCCCCACGCTGCATGGAGACCCTCATCGCGTCGAAGACCGCCTCCACGGCGACTTCGGCCTTGACCTTGGTGATGTCGGCCGCCTTCGAGACCTCGTTGACGATATCGACCTTGATCATGGGTCGGTCCTCCCGGGCCGGGAGCCGTAACTACTATAAAAATAGTCACTTAGGCTGTCAACTGTGTCTGGAACCGCGCGCACGTGCGTTCACGGGAGCGCACCCGCCGGCCAGACGGCCCGCCGAGCTGGGGCATACTGCTCTGGCAGACAGGACATGCGCCGCTCACACCCATCGGTCGTTCTCCTCGGTCGCCCGAACGTCGGCAAGTCCACGCTGTTCAATCGTTTGACGCGAACCCGTCGCGCGATCGTCACCCCGGTTCCCGGCACCACGCGTGACGTGATCGCCCAACGGGTCGAACTGGGTGGCGCGTCGATCGATCTGGTCGATACCGGCGGCATGTTCGGCGCCAGCGAGGATCCGCTCCAGGCCGAGGTGGTCCGGCGGGGACAGCGGGCCGTGTCGAACGCCGATCTCCTTGTTCTCGTGGTAGATGGACGGGAAGGGGCGGTGCCGGCCGACCAGGAGGTGGCGCGCGTGGCCCGGAGCGCCGGCGTCCCCGTGCTGCTCGTGATCAACAAGATCGACGATCGCCGGGCCGGGGCCGGAGCGATGGAGTTCTACCAGTTCGGTTTCGACCACGTGTTCGAGATTTCGGCCGAGCACGGGGTGGGCGTGGCCGACCTGGTCGACGCGCTCGCCGCGCGAGTGGGCTCTCGAGAGCCGCAGGGAGATTCGGGGACGCCTGCGCCGGTCGAGCCGGCCATCGCCGTGGTCGGGAGACCGAACGCCGGCAAGTCCTCGCTCGTCAACCGGTTGCTGCGCGAGGATCGGATGCTGGTCAGCGACCTCCCAGGCACGACCCGCGATGCGGTGGACAGCGTAGTGACCTGGCATCGGCGCCAGTTCCGCATCGTCGATACCGCCGGCATCAGGCGGCCGGGCCGGGTGGCCCGTGGCGGCCAGGTCGAGACGGTCAGCGTGCTGCTGGCGCGGAGGGCGATCGAGGCCGCAGACGTCGTGGTGCTCGTGGTGGACGCGGCCGAAGGGGCGACCGATCAGGACGCCGCGATTGCCGGCGAGGCCGACAAGGCGGGGTGCGGCGTGCTGGTGGCCGCGAACAAGTGGGACCTGATGAAGGGGCGCGGGGAACGAACCGCGCGCGACTTCGACGAGGCGCTGCGACGCCGGCTCAAGTTCCTGGACTACGCGCCGATCCTGCACCTGTCGGCGGCGACGGGCGAGCGGGTGTCGAAGGTGCTGGAGACGATCGACCGGATCGCCGAGGCGCGCCGCCGCCGGATTCCCACGGGCGAGCTGAACCGGTTCGTCGAGCGCGTGACGGCCGCCCATCCACCCGTCAGCCCCGGCCGGCGGCACGTGCGGGTGCTCTACGCCGCGCAGACCGGCGTCGCACCGCCGACCTTCGTCTTCTTCACCAACGTGGCGACGCGCTTCCACTTCTCCTACGAGCGCTTCCTCATCAACCAGCTCCGCTCGGAATTCGGGTTTGCGGGCTCGCCGATCCGGCTTCACGTCCGCAAGCGCGGGTGACGGCCGCCCCTTCCCCTCCTGCTATACTCGGTCGCATGCCGCAGCGGCTGTTCACCGGTTCCGAGGTCTGCGAACTGGCGCGGCTGCAGCCGTACGTGCTGCGGTCCTGGGAAAAGGAGTTTCCCGGGATCGGCGTCGAGCAGGAGGACCACAGCCAGCGGGTCTACCGCCAGGCGGACGTCGATCAGGTCCTCCGCATCAGGCAGCTCGTGTTCGGCGAAGGGCTGACGCTCAGCGGCGCGCGCCGCCGGATGGAGTCGGGCGACGAGGCCCCGGCCAGGGTCGAACGTGCGGGGTTTCTCCCGCTGGGCCCGCTGGACGACGAGGCGCGAAAGCGGATCGGCGCTGTGCGGGAGGGTCTGCGATCGCTGCTCGAGATGCTCGAGCAGCAGGTGCACGCTCCGGCGCCGGCCACGTCACCTTCCGCAGCGGCCGGATCTCGGGCGGAGGGAGCCGCACGCCGTGAGGCGTCCGGGGCAGGGAAGCCGAAACGGTCGAGATCACGCAGCTGAGCGTGCGGGAGTCGAGAGCGTCGGGGCGTAGCGCAGCCTGGTAGCGCACCTGAATGGGGTTCAGGGGGTCGCTGGTTCGAATCCAGTCGCCCCGACCAGTTCTTCTCTCCCCCCTAGATCCGGCCGGCTGCCGTCGGCCTCGCTCAGGCCAGGAAAGCCGGCCGCCACGAGTGTTCCGGTCAGCGGCGTCCTTCCCTCCAGGCGCGCCCGAACCTCGGCGCCGCCCACAGCACCCACGGCACGAGCAGCGCCCCGGCAATCAGGTCCACGACGTAGTGGTGCCGGAGGTAGACCGTCGCGGTCAGCAGGCCGCTGACGACGACCAGCAGGATCGGCACGTACCAGCGCAGGTACCGCCACGCGTAGACGATCGTCAGCAGGCTCACGGCCGCGTGCAGGCTTGGAAAGGCCGCGCGTGAGGCTTCGTTCGGCATCATCGAGATCAGTGCGTTCTCGAACGCCGTGATCCCCATGCCGGTGCCGCGCAGGTCCACCGAGAAGTAGCCGAGCGAGGCCATGTAGAGCCGCGGTGGCGCCGCCGGAAACACGAGATACAGGACGTAGCCGGTGTAGAAGCAGATGATCGTGCCAAGGAGTGTCGCCCGCGCCTCGGCATGGCGCCCGGTGAGCAGGAGCAGCAGCACGAGCGACGGCGCGATCATGAAGAAGGAGGCGTAGAAGGCGCTGAACAGCTCCGTCCGCGCCGGCGTGATGAACTGCTCGGCCCACACGACCGGCTGTCCCCCGAACATCCACGCCTCCAGCGCGACGAGCCACGCGTGGATGTCGTGCGGGTGTTGTGACTCCTTGATAATGTCCCCTCGCGGACTCGTTAGAAATGTCCCCCTAAGCTGACGACCTCTGAGGAGGTCGTGAATTGGGGCGGACGGCGATGAGTACGACAGAGCTACGGCGTGCGGGCATCTTGGCGCGGGTCGCCGCGGGGACCTTGAAGGTGGGATCGGCGGCCCTCTTGATGGAGGTGAGCTACCGGCAGGCGAAGCGCGTGTACCGGCGCTACCGCGCCGAGGGTGCGAAGGGCCTCAAACATCGGAGCGCCGGACGCGCCTCGAATCGGGCGACGGACGCGCGGACGCAGCGACGGGTGCTGGCGCTGATTCGCGAGAAATACGGCGGGGGCGTGGACGAGCGCTTCGGGCCGACGCTGGCCGCCGAGCATCTGGCGAGTGAAGACGGGATCACGGTCGATCACGAAACGCTGCGGCGCTGGATGTTGGCGGCCGGCCTGTGGAGCCGGGCGCGCAAGCGCAGTCCGCATCGCCGTCGTCGCGCCCGCATGGCGCACTTCGGGGAGCTGGTGCAGCTCGACGGCAGTTTCCATCCGTGGTTCGAGGACCGCGGCCCGCACAGTTGTCTCCTGACGCTGGTCGACGACGCGACCGGGCGCAGCCTGGGACGCTTCGGGGCGCAGGAGACGATCTGGGCGGCCGTGGAGATCGTGCGCGCGTGGATCGGGCAGTACGGGATTCCCCGGGCCCTCTACACGGATTGGAAGAATGTCTACGTGCGCCGGCCGAATCAGGAGGAGCGCGAGACGGGCGCCGCACCGTTGACGCAATTCGGCCGCATGTGTGCGGCGCTGGGCATCAAGATCATCCCGGCGAGTTCGCCGCAGGCGAAGGGCCGCATCGAGCGCAACCATGGGACGCAACAAGACCGACTGGTGAAGAAACTGCGGCGGAAACGCATCGCCGAGGTCGACGCGGCGAATGCGTTTCTCGCCGCCGAATATTGGGCCGACCATAATGCGCGCTTCGCCCAGGCCCCGGCCTCGGGGGAAGACTTCCACGTGGCGGTCCCGCGGCGGGTGTCGTTGGACCAGGTCTTCCGGCTCGAGCAGAAACGGACGGTCTCGAACGACTGGGTCGTGCGGTACGACAATCGGCTCTTGCAGCTCGAGCGGCAGAGTGGGCGGCCGCCGGCGCGCAGCACGGTGCTGGTCTACGAGACCAGCGATGGCCAGGTGGAGATTCGCTATCGCGATCGCGTGATGCGCTGGACCGAACTCCCAGCGCTGCCGCCGAGCGAGCCTGTGCCGCCGGCGGCGGCCCCGGGCCGACCGGACCGCCCGCGCGTGATTCGGCTGAAGCCGAAACGCGTCTGCGACGATCATCCGTGGCGCCGGAGCGTCGAACAGTTCCGGATCGATCAGCAACTGGCCGCCGATCGCAAGGCGTACGACGCGGTCAATCCGTGAGGCCGCCTGTGGAAGCTGCCCGAGCCGTGGACGCGAAGCGCACGCGCCCACCGCTCGTTGGAAAACTACAGAACAGTTTTCCACAGCTACCACCGGCATCATCAACCAGGGGACATTTCTAACGAGTTAAGAACGGGGACATTTCTAACGAGTCTTGACACGGTCGGCGCCCGGGCTTGTCACCGGGCCCCGAACCTGTGCTAAGGTTCGCGTACGTCACGCCGATGACACACCTTCGGTAGCGCCAACGAGGAGGGGCGGCCTATGAATGCAGCCGAATCTCAGCACGTGCGCAGCCACCTGCTGCAGACCGACGACCAGTACCGCCAGCTGGCCACTCGGCATCAGGAGCTCGAATCCCGCCTGCACGAGCTCACCAACAAGCACTACCTCACCGCATCCGAAGAACTCGAAGAAGTCACCTTGAAGAAGCGCAAGCTGGCCCTGAAGGACCAGATGGAAGCGATTGCCAGGGGAGCTCACCGCTCGCCGTAGCCGCACGCCCGCGCCGTGCCGGTGCCCGGTGCGCGTGGCACCCCGCGGCCTCGCTAGAATGTCGGCATGCTGATCGATCCGGCCGGGCGGCCTTTCGTCATTGGTGCCGCGGTCGCGGCGCTGGCGCTGGGTGCCTGGGGAGGCTGGTGGATGTCCGTGCCCGGGCTCCTGCTGGTCGCGCTGTTCCTGTTCTTCTTCAGGGACCCGCACCGGGGGGCACCCGGCGTCTCGAAGCAGACCGTGGTGTCTCCAGCGGACGGGCGGGTGCTGATCGCGGGCGACGCGGTCAGCGAGACGCTGCCGGACGGCGAGTGGCGCCAGGTCAGCATCTTCCTGTCGCCGCTGGACGTGCACGTCAATCGCATGCCCCTGGGAGGCCGCGTGACCCGCGTCTCCCGCCACCGCGGGCGCTATCTCCCCGCGTACCGGCGTGACGCAGGCGACCTCAACGAGTACGCCGAGGTTCACCTGGACCACGACGGGCAGACGGTCATCGTCCGGCAGGTGGTCGGTCTGCTGGCGCGCCGGGTGGTGTGCCGGGCGGCGGCCGGCGACGAGTTCACGGCCGGTCAGCGGTACGGGGTCATGAAGTTCGGTTCGCGCATGGACGTCTTCCTGCCCGCGGGGAGCGCGATCCTCGTCAGCCCCGGTGACCGGGTCACCGGGGGCGTGACGCCGATCGCAACCCTGGCGGTGGCTGACTGATGGTGTCTCACGACCACGATCTGCGGTTGCGGATCCTGCCACGCCGCCGGCGCGGGGGCGTGGCGGACCATCTGCCGCACGTGCGGCGCGGCGTGTATCTGCTCCCGAGCCTGCTCACGATGGGCAACCTGCTCTGCGGGTACGCCTGCATCGTGCTGGCCATGCGCGGAGACTTCGCGGTCGCTGCCGTCTTCATCGGCATCGCGATCGTGCTCGACATGCTCGATGGACGCGTGGCGCGGCTCACGGGCACGACGAGCGCCTTCGGCATCGAGTTCGACTCGCTGGCCGACGTGGTGTCGTTCGGGCTGGCGCCGGCGATCCTCGCCTACGCGTGGGGCCTGCAGCCGCTCGGGCGGCTGGGGTGGGCGGCCGGCTTCGTCTTCCTGGCCGGTGCCGCCGTACGCCTGGCCCGGTTCAACATCCAGCAGGCCACGCAGGACAAGCGCTACTTCGTCGGGATGCCCAGTCCGGCGGCGGCCGGCGTCCCGGCCTCCACCGTGTTTGCCTACCCGGCCGGGTTCCACACCTTTCCCGAGGCGATTCCCGTCCTGGCCCTGGTGCTGGTACCGGCGCTGCTCATGGTCAGCGCGTTCCGCTTCCACAGCTTCAAGACGTTCGACCTTCGCGTGCGTCGCCGCTATCCCGTGCTGATCCTGGTGGCGGCCGGGTTCGCGCTGCTGGTGGCTCAACCGGACCTCGTACTGGTCGCGCTGGCCTACGGGTACCTCCTGTCGCCAGCCCTGACGGCGGCGGTCCAGCGCCTCCGACGACGGCCGCCG
The DNA here is from genome assembly GCA_016871255.1 of Acidimicrobiia bacterium. Lineage (GTDB taxonomy): Bacteria > Acidobacteriota > Vicinamibacteria > Vicinamibacterales > UBA2999 > VFZH01. The sequence continues at coordinate 9,393 of VFZH01000004.1, forward strand.
GCAGCCGAGGCGGATGGGGGCGACGAGGAGTCCGGCTCTCCTGTCGAGCCGCAGGCGGTTACACGGCCACCGGCAGGGTAATGGTGACCGTCGTGCCCTGATCGGGAACACTGCGGATGGCGATCCGGCCTTCGCACAGCTCCACGTTTCTTCGGGCAATCGGCAGCCCCAGGCCGGTGCCGGCCGCCTTCGTCGAGAAGTAGGGTTCGAACGCGCGACCGGCGGCGGCGGCGTCCATCCCCTGGCCGGTATCGCTCACCTCGAGACGGACTACGCCGCGCCCCTGGCCGCTCGCATCGGCCTCCGTGGCGGCCTGCACCAGGAGCCGGCCGGTTCCCGGCATGGCGTGCAAGGCGTTCTCGACGATGTTGACCAGCGCGCGCACGATGAGCGTGCGGTCCACGTGAGCCGGCGGCAGGTCTGCGGGCACCTGCACGTCGAGGCCGATCCGGCCCGCCAGCCCTGCGCGGTACGGCTCGATCACCTCCGCGACCAGTTCGCCCACGTGGACGGGAGCAAGTGTCGCCACCGGCGCCGACGCGAAGCTCGAGAACTCCGAGGCAATCTGCCGCAGGAGGCGCACCTGTCCCAGGATCGTGTCCACCGACTCGCGCAGGACGGGGCCCAGCGGCTCGCCGCGATCGGTGTGCACCCGGCGCAGGTGCTCGGCGTTGAGCTGAATCGGCGTGAGCGGGTTCTTGATCTCGTGCGCCACCTGCCGGGCCATCTCGGCCCACGCCTCGAGACGATGGGTGCGCTCGAGCGCGTCGCGCTGCCGCTCGAGCTCGTCCGCCATCGAGTTGAAGTCTTCGACGAGGCGCCGGAGCTCGTCCGACGACGTCGCGGTGATCCGCGCGCCGAGATCGCCCCGCGCGATCCGCCTGGTGGCCCGCGTGAGCCGGTTGACCGGATCGGCGATCCGCTCCGCCATGGAGTACCCGATGCCCGCACCAGCCAGCACGAAGACGAGCACGGCCAGCAGGACCCGCCGATCCAGCGTGTCGACTTCCGACTCGACCTCCTGCTGCCTCAGCGTGAGGGGCACCGTCAGCAACTGCGTCGAGCCGGCGGGCTTCATGGAGGCGCCGACCACCATGTACTCGAGCCCGCCAATCCGGTCGCGTGTGACCGTGGAGGCACGCATCCCGAGTGCAAGGTCGCGGTACACGTCGGCCGGAGTCCGGGTGGGGAGGAGCCCCGACGCGAACAGGTTGCGTTCGCTGGTGGCGACCAGGCGCGGACCGGCGAACACGTTGACGTCTTCGCCAATCAGGCGGCTGGCCCACACGGTGAGGTTGTCGTCCACCGGGAGACCTCGCTGCTCGGCCTGGGGCGCCGCCAGATCCTCCACCACGCGCCTGGCAGCGGACGCGGTCCGCAGCGCTTCGAGCTCGATCGACTCGCGGATCTGCGCCGCCACGTACGCGCGGGTCACGAACGCCAGCGCGACCACCGGGATGACGGCCGCGGCCACGAACGCGAGGAACAGCTTCCGGTAGAAGCTGGCGCGCATCTCCCGGAGCAGGGCGCGCCCGCTCCGATTCCGACGCCAGACGGCACCCGTCGCCGCAGCGGCCATCAATGCCAGCACGTAGGTCAGGCCGGCCAGCGCGGTCACCTCGCCCAGGTTCACGACGTGATCGAGGGTGGTGGGCAGCGGCACACCGAGCGCGTGGATGCCGCCGCGATCGTTCAGCATGAAGACCTCGAAGCGCTGCGCCCCATTCTCCAGCCGCGTCCAGAACGGGCGCCGCGAGGCGGCGGCCCCGTCGAACGCCGCGTCGTCGAGCGTCCAGGCCGCCGATCGAGAGGAGTACAGCGGCATGCGGCTCCAGCCGTACACGGCGTACTCCACGTCGCGGCCGAACACGTCCTCGCCACGGGCCGGATCGTCGCGCCGGAGCAGTGCGGCGTACGGACTCTGCGACGCGATGAACGGCAGGTCGCCGTAGTCGAGCATGGCGTGCACGACGATGGAACCCTCGCGCCGGCCGCCTGCGTCACAGAGTGCCCGGCCGGCGTGGAGCACCCGCCGCTCCTCGGCGAAGAACGGCGACACCTCCTCGTAGACGTCCCAGCCGCACGTCGGTTCCTCCCGGCGCCGGACAGCACTCAGGTCCTCGGGCAGGTTGAACGCGAAGCGGCTCTCCAGCACGCCCGTCGGGCCGTAGAGTTCGATCGACGAGGTCAGGGGCACCGACAAGCTCGTCCGGCGCCAGAGCGAGAACGCGCGATCCGTGTCCGGCACCCCGGCCGGCTCGTCAGGCCGAGCGGCCACGAGGGCGTCCAGGCCCGCCGTTGCATCGATCTGCTCGATCGCCTCGTCGAGCGCGGTCTGGATGACCGCCCGCTGAGCGATCGCCTGGGCCGCGAAACGCGACTCGATGACGTCTGCCCTGGCGTCCCACGCGATCTGGAAAAGGGTAGGGTAGAACGCCAGCGGTGGGAGGATGACCACCATGGCGCCCGTCGCCAGCCTCATCGCCTGCGACCCGCGCCGGAGGCGGGTGGCGAGCCGCGGACCCACGAGCACGCCGGCCGCGACGAGCAGAAGCGGAAGCGCCAGGCCAATGACACGCGGTGCATCGGCCCGCGCGACCAGGGCCCACACCATGAGCGGCGTGACCCAGCACGCGATCGCTCCCGCACGACGCGCCCGACTCCGTCGAACGAGACCGAAGGGCAGGCTCGCGAGGCGCAGCAGCGCCAAGGCCAGCGCCGCCACCGCCACGTGGCCGATGACCAGGCCCGCCTGCAGGGCTACCCCCTCCGCACTCCAGGGATGGAGGGAGAAATGCAGGGGATCGAGCGGCGTGCTCGCGAGGACGTCCACCAGCAGCGTGCGGTACCCGCGCAGCAGTCGGGCCAGCACCTCACCGGCGGCGACCTGCACCGCCACGAACGCGACGATCGCTTCGGAGTGCGTGGGAAGCCGGGGGACCAGTCGCCGAAGCCGCAGCCCCTCGACCAGCGCAGCGCACGTGGCCGCCACTCCGGCCGCGGCAGTCGCGGTCATCAGGAGGTCGAACGGCGAAGCCAGCAGTCCGAATGCCCGATCGGGAGCCGGTCCGGCCGGTGCGAACAGGGACCACCCCGCCCACGACTGCGGAGTGGCGAACCGAAGGACGCCGCGAGCGACGACGATCACTCCGGCGATGGCGAGCGCCGCGCGCACGTGCGCACCACCCGTGCGCGCGCCACGCCGCCAGTCGAGCAGCGGTCCTGTCAGCCAGAGCAGAGTGAGGACGAGCGCCGAGAGCGCCGCCGCCCGCACTCGCTCCTGCCAGCGCTCCCTGGCCCGGCTCACATCGCGACCCGCCAGGACCGCCGTCCCCAGTTCGCCGCCGGCAGGGTCCCGCACGATGAACGACGTGTCCTGGTCGCCGATCGGCGGCACGCCGCCCGGGAGGTGGATCGTGACGGGTGCCGCCGCGGCCTCCCAGGTGAAGGATCGCTCGGTTGACACCGGCAGGTCTGTCGGCGCGTTGAGCGCCTGCTCGGCTGTGACCGTTCCCAGGCGCCGGCCGTCGCTCTCGTCCGCCACGGCCCGCACGTAGGCCAGGCGTGGCCCGAGCTGGTTCGCCACGACGAACCACGTCTCTCCGGCCTCATGCTGCGCGAACGGCAGCTCGGCTGGGCGCCCCGCCCACACGATCGGCTCGCCTCGTGGCGAGTAGACGGTCAGCGACACGTCCGCTGCCGGCGCAGCGATCTCCCGGGAAGCCGCGAAATCGTCGAGGGCCGACGCCGCCCGGGCGAAGAGCCGCTCCTGGACGCCCGGTTCCCGGGCGGCGGCCCGCAGGGTCTCCGCGTCGGCCAGGGCGGCCGCCAGATCCCGAAGGCCGAGCGCCATCGACTCGACCTCGCGGGTCACCTCCGCGCGCACACGTTCGCGGGTGGCGGCCTCGTCGGCACCGAGGATCGCCCGGGCGGCGAGCAGGCCGGCTCCATACACGAGGGCCGCACAGACAACTCCAATGGCGGCGATCCGCAGGAGCCGTGTCACCGGGAACGATGCTGAAGCGGGGCCCGGAAGGGGCACGGGGACAGGATACCCTTCGACGTCGCTCCCCTCGACGTCGCTCAGGGCTGCCGTTCGGGTTCGCGGCAGTCACCCGCTGCCACGCAGCCCCGGGTACGTCTACCATGGAGCACGACGTCCATGTCACCGCTCAAGACCGCGCTCAAGCGTGGGGCCCTTCTGGCCGCCGCCAACTGGCAGGTGGCCCTGATTCAGTCGATTGCCGACTCGCTGTTCAAGCTGCTGATCGCGGTGCCGGTCGTGGGCGGCGTCTTCCTCGTCGTGCTCGTCATCGGCGCCGAGCCTCAGGGGATCCTGGCGCTCGAGTGGCGCGAAATCCTCACCACGATCCTGGCGGCGCTGATGTCGCAACCGGCCGTCCTGACGGCGTTCCTGCTTGCGCTGGCGGTCGTCGTCCTGGGCGGCTCGCTTTTCCTGTTCCTCGTCAAGGCCGGCACCGTGGCCACGCTCGTGGCGGCGGATCGGCGCGCCCCCGGCATCGAACAGCCTCCGCTCCACCTCTCCACCATGGCGCGCGCGGGCGCGTTTGCGGTGGACGACTTCATCGCCAGCTCTGCCAGGCTGTTCCCGCGATACGCCGGGCTCGGCATGCTGCTCCTGGCGCTCTACGTGATCTCCGCGGTCGGGTTCGTTGCCGCGGCCACGCTGACGGCTCGCACCGTCGGCCTGGGTGCGGCGGCGACGCTCACCGCACCGTTCGTCGCCTGGATCACCTTCGTCAACCTTCTGTACGTGCTCGCCCAGGTTGTCATCGCGGCAGACGACTGCGGCCCGACAGCCGCCATCCGGCGCGTTGCCGTGTTCCTTCGGGCCGATGTCCGCGGTGTGGCCGCGGTGTTCGGGGTGGTGCTGGCGGTCGTGGTCCTGGGAACCGGGGTGTCGATCGTGGCCATGGCCGCCTTGAGCCTGATCGGGTTCGTGCCCTTCTTTGGGCTCGCGGTCGTGCCGCTGCAGCTCGCCGCCTGGCTCTGCCGGGCGGTCGTGTTCCAGTACATCGACCTGACGGCGGTCGGTGCGTACCTGCACCGGTATCGGGGCACCCCGGATCGCCGGTCGCGGGTCGACGTGGCCGTGGGGCCGCCGTCCGGAGACGCGGCCTGGACGCGACTGGCCGGTTCCGGGTCGTAGAGCAGCGACCGCGACGTCGTCCCCTGCACGCCGGGCGGGCCGGCTGCCTTCGGCTCCGCTCAGGCCAGGAAAGCCGACCCCGACATGCGTCAGGACCGAGAGCGAGCCCCGACCGGTCCGCGCTGCACCAGTCCTGACTCAGGGCCGCGCGACCGGTTCCGGCTCGCGGGGCAGCCGGCGCCCCGGCAGGTCCGTCAGGGGAGAGGTCTGGGGCTCGCGCATCATCATCCCGACAGGCCGCAGGGACGACACACGGCCGTCGCGGGTCACGACGATCATGGCGGACCGATACGGACGGAGCACGCGGTCCACGAGCGGCACCCCTTCCAGATCGCCGGCCGCCTGATGGGTGCCCTGCCCGGTGCCCGTGTTCCCGATGTAGGCGTCCACGCGCGGTGCAACCCCGGCGGACACGACCACGCCATCAACGGCGATGGGTGGCGCCGCCGGGCGTGTCTCCAGCGCCTTCTTCCATCGCTGGTTGCCGTTGCCGCGGTTGAACGCGCGGAGAATGTTGTCCAGTGACGAGACGTACACGAAGTCCTCGTCCACGTCGGCGCCCATCACATCCCCGCCCAGGCGCCACCGCCACACCTCTTCACCTGAAGACGGGCGGAGCGCGAAGAACAGGTTGGTCGTGGAACCCACGAAGACGCGGTCGCGGCCCACCGCCGGCTGACTGAGCGTCCCCTCGAACGTCCGCGTCCAGCGGCGTGCGCCCGTGGCCACGTCGAGCGCGACGACGCGGGCAGACCCGGTCGTCACGACCACCACGCCGTCTCCCACCGCCGCCGGGTGGGTGGCGACGCCCTCCACCGCCTGATCCCACCGGACGCCGCCCGAGTCTGTCGCCACCAGGAGCACACGCCCGTCGGTGGTCGCAAGGATCGCCCCACCGGGCGCCCCGACCGGGGCGGCCGCGGCCGCAACAGCAGGCCTCGTCCACCGGACGAGGCCCGTCCGGGCATCCAGACCCACGACGGTGTCGGCGCCTGCGACGACAACGACGCCGCCGGTGACGAGCGGGGGCAAGCGGGTGTCAGCCCGGCTCGTCCAGAGCACGGCGCCGGTCTCGCGGTCGAACGCCGCAAGCTCGCCGTTCTGCAGCGGGATGTACGCGCGCTCGCCGTCGATGGCTCCTCCGGCCGACGGCAGCACCGTCAACGTCAGCGTCCAGAGCGCTTCGGCGGGGAACAGCGGAGCCGGGTCACGTTCGGGCGTGGACGCCGCTTCGCCAGTGCGGGCCGCCGCCAGCACCAGCCCCAGGACCAGGAACAGCGCCGGCCCGCGAGGGGTGATGCGCGTCAGACCTGATCCGGAGCGCGCGACCGTCGCCATGTCACGATGAGGCCCGCGACGTCCGGTCCACTGCACGCGCCGACCACTAGATATTGTTGCGCCATGGCCAAAGACCACGCCATATAATAGCGGCACCGCGCGCGTGGCGGCCACCGTCTCACCCGGACTTCCTGTGCACCAGACCGTCCTTGTCCTCGATTTCGGCTCGCAATACACACAACTGATTGCCCGGCGTCTCCGCGAACTGGCGGTCTTCTCGCAGGTCGTGCCGTTCGACACCCCCATCGGGACGATTCGCGAGAAGCGTCCCGTGGGGATCATCCTGTCGGGGGGGCCCCGGAGCGTCTCGGACGCCGCGGCTCCCCGGTGCAGTGGCGACGTGTTCGCGATGGGCGTGCCCGTGCTGGGCATCTGCTACGGCATGCAGCTGATGACCACGACCCTTGGCGGCGGCGTCGCCCGATCTTCGCAGCGCGAGTTCGGCCATGCGCAGATCTCGCTCACCGCCAATGGTGCGGCGTCGAGGCTGCTGCGCGGTGTCCCGTCCACAGTTCGCGTGTGGGCAAGCCATGGCGATGCGGTGTCCGCGGCGCCGCCGGGCTTCACGGTGACCGCCACCAGCGCCAGCGTGCCGATCGCTGCGATGGAGGCGCCCGAACGCGGTCTCTATGCGCTGTTGTTCCATCCCGAAGTGGCCCACACCGACTCGGGGCTCGACATCCTGCGGAACTTCGCCTTCGGAGCCTGCGGCTGCACGGGCGACTGGACGGTGTCGTCGTTCGTGGAGGAGACGACCGCGCGGATCGCCGCGCAGGTGGGTGAGGGGCGGGTGGTCTGCGCGCTGTCCGGTGGCGTGGACTCGACGGTCGCGGCGCTGCTGATTCACCGCGCGATCGGCGAGCGGCTGACCTGCATCTTCGTGGACAACGGCCTGCTGCGCTGGGAGGAAGCGCGCCAGGTCCGGCAGCGGTTCGCCGACAAGCTGCGCCTGCCCCTGGAGTTCGTCGACGCGACGGAGCTCTTCCTGACGCGGCTCGCTGGCGTGATCGATCCGGAAGAGAAGCGCAAGATCATCGGGCGGACGTTCATCGACGTGTTCGAACAGCGGGCCGGCGAGCTGGGCCGCTTCGACTTCCTGGCGCAGGGCACGTTGTACCCCGACGTCATCGAATCGGCCTCGGTCCTCGGTCCTGCGGTGGTCATCAAGAGCCACCACAACGTCGGCGGGCTGCCGGAGCGGATGCGCTTCACGCTGGTCGAGCCATTGCGCGACCTCTTCAAGGACGAGGTGCGCCGGGTCGGCCAGGACCTGGGCCTGGATCACGCATTCGTCGTGCGACAGCCCTTTCCCGGTCCAGGCCTGGCCGTGCGGATCGTGGGCGACATCACGCCCGAGCGGCTGGAGCTGCTGCGGCTCGCGGACAAGGTCGTGGTGGAGGAGATCCGGAAGGCCGGCTGGTACGAGGAGTTGTGGCAGAGCTTTGCCGTGCTGCTGCCCGTGCAGAGCGTCGGCGTGATGGGCGACGCCCGCACGTATGAGTACACTCTGGCGGTACGGGCGGTCCAGAGCGTGGACGGCATGACCGCCGACTGGGCGCGGCTGCCACACGACCTGCTCGCCTCGATCTCCTCGCGCATCGTCAACGAGGTGCGGGGCATCAACCGGGTCGTGTACGACATCAGCTCGAAGCCGCCGTCGACGATTGAATGGGAGTAGCCGCGCCGTACGCACATGGCTGAGTTCGTTCACCTGCACCTGCACACCGAGTTCTCGCTGCTCGACGGCGCCTGCCGGATTGACGAGCTGCTGGACGAAGCCGTCAGGCTGAGGATGCCGGCTCTCGCGGTGACCGAACACGGGAACATGTTCTCGTCGGTCGTGTTCCACGATCATGCCCGCGCACGCGGGCTGAAGCCGATTCTGGGCTGCGAGGTCTACGTGGCCGGCGGGAGCCGCTTCGACCGCAGCGGTTCGCAGACCGAGACGAACCACCTCGTGCTGCTGGCCGAGACCAGCGAGGGCTACGCGAACCTGATCAGGCTGGTGTCGGCCGGCTACACGGAGGGGTTCTACTACCGTCCGCGCATCGATCGGGAGCTGCTGGCTGCGCACGCGAAGGGGCTCATCGGGCTGAGCAGCTGCCTGAAGGGCGAGGTCGCCAGCGCCCTTCGTGTCGATCAGTACGCCAGGGGGCTCGACGCTGCCGCGCGGCTCCGCGACATCCTGGGGCGCGAGAACTTCTTCCTGGAGATGCAGTACCAGGGGATCGACGAACAGCAGATCGTGAACCGGCATCTGGTCCCCATGGCCCGGGACCTCGACCTGGACCTGGTCTGCACGAACGACGTGCACTACCTGCGGCAGGGCGATCACCAGCCCCACGACATCCTGCTCTGCATCGGCACGGGCAAGACCGTCAGCGACGCCCAGCGGCTGCGCTATACCGGCGACCAGTTCTTCCTGAAGACCGCCGAGCAGATGGCGGCGGTGTTCGGCGACATCCCGGACGCGCTGAAGAACACGGTCGCGATCGCCGAACGCTGCAACGTCACGATCCCGTCGGGCGAGAACCACCTGCCGTCTTTCGACGTGCCCGAAGGCGTCACGCCGGAAGCGTATTTCGAGCAGGTGACGCGCGAAGGATTCGCCGCCCGCCTCGATCGGCTGCGGCACCTGGCCGCCTGCGGCCGGCTGCGGCACACGATCGAGGAGTACGAGCGCCGGCTCGACTACGAGATCGCGATGATCAAGACGATGGGGTACCAGGGGTACTTCCTGATCGTCTGGGACTTCATCCGCTACGCGCGCGAGCAGGGGATTCCCGTGGGACCGGGCCGCGGATCCGCGGCCGGGTCGCTCGTGGCCTGGTGCCTGCGCATCACCGACGTCGATCCGCTCGATTTCGAGCTCATCTTCGAGCGCTTCCTCAACCCCGAGCGCGTGTCGCTCCCCGACATCGACGTGGACTTCTGCGAACGCCGCCGAGGCGAGGTCATCGAATACGTGACGCGGAAGTACGGCCGCGAGAACGTCGCGCAGATCATCACGTTCGGCACGATGAAGGCGAAGGCCGTCGTGCGCGACGTCGGCCGCGCGCTGGACATGCCGTACGCGGAGGTGGATCGGATCGCGAAGCAGATTCCGGCGGCCCTGGACATGACCCTCGACAAGGCGCTCGCCGAGAACCCTGCGCTGCGCGAGATGGCGGAGCGGGACGCGAAGGTGAGGGAGGTCCTCGACATCGGGCGCCGGCTCGAGGGGATGTCCCGGCACGCGTCGGTCCACGCCGCCGGGGTCGTGATTGCGCCCGGCCCCATCACCGACTACGCGCCGCTCTACAAAGGACAGCGCGACGAAATCACGACCCAGTGGAACATGAAGGAGGTCGAGCGTGTCGGCCTTCTGAAGATGGACTTCCTGGGGCTGAGCACGCTGACGCTCATCCGCGACGCGCTGGACGAGATCCGGCGGACCGAGGGCGTGGACCTCGACATCGATGCGGTGCCGCTGGACGACCCGAAGACCTTCGAGGTCTTCGGAGAGGGACAGACCTACGGGATCTTCCAGTTCGAGAGCTCCGGCATGCGCGAGCTGCTCCGGAAGGCGAAGCCGACGCGCCTCGACGACCTCATCGCCCTCAACGCCCTCTACCGGCCGGGGCCGCTCAGGAGCGGCCGGGTCGACGACTGGATCGCCTGCAAGCAGGGGCGCAAGGCGGTCCGGTACGAGTTGCCGCAGCTCGAGCCGATTCTCGCCGACACGTACGGCGTCATCGCCTATCAGGAACAGGTGATGCACATCGCGCAGGTGCTGGCCGGATTCTCGCTGGGCCAGGCCGACGTGCTCCGCAAGGCGATGGGCAAGAAGGACCCTGCCGTCATGGCGAAACAGCGCGAGAGCTTCATGGAAGGGGCGAGCGGGCAGGGTATCAGCGCAACGAAGGCCGCCAAGGTCTTCGAAGAGATGGAGCACTTCGCCGGCTACGGGTTCAACAAGTCGCACTCCACGCCGTACGCCCTCCTCGCCTACCAGACGGCGTACCTGAAGGCGAACTACCCCTGGCACTTTGCGGCGGCGCTGCTCACCATCGAATCGCAGAACACCGACAAGCTGGCGATGTACCTCGGCGAGTGCCGCGAGCGCGGCATCCCGATCCTGCCGCCGGACGTCAACGAGAGCCGGCTGCGCTTTTCGGTCGAGCCCGGTCGCGGCGTGCGCTTCGGGTTGACGGCCATCAAGGGACTCGGAGAGAGCGCGGCGGCCGCCATCCTCGACGCGCGTGGCGCGCTCGGCGGGCGCATTCCCGCCCTCCATGCGCTCTGCGAAATCCTCGACATGCGGATCGCCAACAAGCGGGTGTTCGAGGCGCTGGTCAAGGCCGGCGCCTGCGACTCGCTCGCTCCGGACGACGGCGCCGCGCCCCTCGGCCTGCGCCGGGCCCGGTTGCACGCCGCCATCGATCCGGCCTGCGAGCACGGGCAGCGCACGCAGCGCGATCGCGCGCTGGGGCAGTCCGACCTCTTCGGCGGCGGCGCGGGCGTCGAGGCACGGGCGGCGAACGTCCCGCTCCCCGATGCGGGTCCCTGGAGCGAGGTCGAACTGCTGAACTGCGAGAAGGACACGCTGGGCTTCTTCCTGACCGGCCATCCGATCGACCGCTGGGCCGCCGACCTCCGGGAGTTCGGCGCGCGATCGATCGCCGACCTCGGCCTGCGGCGGGAGCCGGAAGCCGACGGCGCGGCCGAGGATGGCGCGGCCACGGACGGCAGCCGCACCGGAGGCCCCGAGTCCCGGCCTGCCCCGGCCATCCGGCGGCCGGCCGTCGAGGACGTCGCGGTGGGCGGCATCGTCTCCGGCGTACGCCCGCTCCGAACGCGCAAGGGCGACAGCATGTGCGTGTTCGTCCTCGACGACCGCGACGGCAGCATCGAGGTGATCGTGTTTCCCGACGCGTTCTCCACCTTCGGCCGCATCGTGGAGAACGGAGCCGCCGTGATCGTGAAGGGACGGCTCGAGCGGGACGCCGAGTCACCGCGGCTGGTCGCCGCCGAGGTGATGCCGATCGAGTCCCTCCCCGAGAAGCTGGCCACGACGGTGGCCATTCGCCTGTCCACGCCGCCTCACGGCCGCTCGACGTTCGAGCAGTTGTGGGACGTGCTGGCGCTCCACAAGGGCGATCGGCGCGTGGCGATCGACCTGACCGATCGTGAACGGGATCTGCGCGTGCGCGTGGACGTCAACCCGACCATCCGTGTCCGGCCGTCGGCCGAGCTCGTCTCGGAGGTGGAACGGATCTGCGGGGAAGGGTCGGTGTCGCTGCGATGACGCGACCGGCCTCGCGCGGGGCGGCTGAGGGAGGCCATGCCACCTGACACGCTGGACTTCGAGGCGCCCATCGCCGTCCTGCTCAGGGAGATCGAGGACCTGTCGAAGCTGCCCTCGACGCCCGAGCGCGACCGCGCGATCGAGGACCTCCGCACCCGGGTCGAGTCGATCCGGATCGATCTCTACGCACACCTCCGCCCCTGGCAGCGCGTGCTCGTCGCCCGGCATCCGGCGCGACCGACGGTGCTCGACTACGTCAGCCACCTCTTCGCCGACTTCATCGAGATCGCGGGCGATCGCCGGTTCGCCGACGACCGGGCGATCATCGCCGGCCTCGCCACGTACAAGGGGGAACCGGTTCTCGTCGTCGGCCACCACAAGGGGGGAGGAGACACGGCGCAGAAGATCCAGCGGAACTTCGGGTACGCGCGGCCGGAAGGATACCGGAAGGCGCTGCGGGCGATGAAGCTGGCCGAGAAGTTCGGCCGGTCCGTCGTGGTGTTCGTCGACACGCCGGCGGCGTACCCGGGCGTCGAGTCCGAAGAGCGGGGTATCGCCGAGGCCATCGCCTACAACCTGCGCGAGATGGCGGCCCTCACCGTTCCGATCGTGGTGGTCGTGCACGGCGAGGGGGGCAGCGGCGGCGCGCTCGGCATCGCGGTGGGCGATCGGATCCTGATGCACGAACACGCCGTGTACAGCGTGATTCCTCCGGAGGGCTGCGCGGCGATCCTCTGGCGGAACGCGGAGCGGAAGGTCGAAGCCGCCGAAGCCCTCAAGCTGACGGCTCCCGATCTGCTGCGCCTGGGCCTGATCGACGAGATCGTGCCCGAGCCGCCCGGTGGGGCGCACGCGGACGGCGCCGCGGCCGCGGCCCTGCTCGACGAACCGCTCGAGCGCGCCCTGCGCGACATCGGCGCCCTGGACCCGGACACGCGCGCCGAGCGCCGCTATCAGAAGTTCCGGCAGATGGGCAGCGTCGGCATCACCGGCGAGTGACGTCCGGCACGGCGCGTGCAAGGCCGAAGAACGTCCGATGACCTCCCGCATCTGGCACAGTGCCCCCTGCGATGACGTGGCCGCCTCCCGGCTGGCCGCCGAGCTCGGTGTCTCGCCGATCACGGCCCGCCTGCTCTGCCAGCGCGGGCTCGGCGATCCGGCAGACGCCCGGCGGTTCCTCTCGCCGTCGCTCGACGACCTGCACGACCCGTTCGCGCTGGCGGACATGGCGCCCGCAGTCGAGCGGCTGCTCGCCGCCATCGAGCGGGGGGATCGGGTCGCGGTACACGGCGACTACGACGTGGACGGCGTCACGTCCACCGTCATCCTGCGCCGGGCACTCGAACTGCTCGGGGCCAGCGTCGTCCACTTCATCCCGGAACGCCTGAAGGATGGCTACGGCCTGCAGCCCGCGGCGCTGGAGCGCCTTCACGCCGAGGGCGTCCGCGTCGTGGTCTCGGTCGACTGCGGCATCCGCGGTGTCGAGGCCGCCAAGCGGGCGCAGGACCTCGGGCTCGATCTGATCATCACCGACCACCACGAACCGGACGCGGAGATCCCGGATGCCCTGGCCGTGGTGAACCCCAAGCGCCGCGACTGCCGCTACCCGGACAAGAACCTGGCCGGTGTCGGCGTGGCGCTGAAGCTGGTCCAGGCCCTCTGCGCCAGGTCCGGGCGATCGGCCTGGCTGCCCGCCTTCGTCAAGGTGGCTGCGATCGGAACACTGGCCGACGTCGTGCCGCTCGTCGGCGAGAACCGGGTGATCGCGAAGCTCGGGCTGGAGATGCTGTCGCAGGGCCCCAACAAGGTCGGGTTGCGCACCCTGATCGAGGCGGTCGGGCTGACGGGGCGAGAGCTCGACAGCTACCACATCGGGTTCGTGATCGCGCCGCGCGTCAACGCGGCGGGCCGCATGAGCACGCCCGACATCGCCGCGCGGCTGCTGCTGGCATCGGACGAGTCGATGGCCGGCGAGGCGCGGGCGCTTGCGGAACAGCTCAATGCCGAGAACCTGCGCCGGCAGGAAGAAGAGGCGCAGATCGTGGCAGCGGCGCGGAAGGCCGCCGAACGCGACCCGGAGATCGGCGCCCGCACCGTCCTGGTCGTGGCGGGGGAGGGCTGGCATCGCGGCGTGATCGGCATCGTCGCGTCGAAGCTGGTCGACACGTTCCACCGTCCGGCCATCGTCCTGTCGATCGACGGGGACACCGCGCACGGCTCCTGTCGCAGCATCCCCGCCTTCGACATGCTGGCTGGGCTGGAGGCGTGTGCCCCGCTGCTGACGCGGTTCGGCGGGCACCGCCAGGCCGCCGGGCTGACGATGCCCGCCGATCGGATCCGCGAGTTCCGTCTGTGGGTCAACGAGCACGCCGATGGCAGGCTCGAGCCCGACGATCTCCGCCCGAGGCTGCGCGTGGACGATGCGTTGCCGTTCCGTGCGATCACGGGACAGGTGGTCTCGGAGATCGAGTCGCTCGCCCCGTTCGGGGCGGGCAACCCCAGACCGGTCTTCCAGGCCAGCCGTGTGGCTGTCGTGGACGGGCCCCGGCTCGTGAAAGACCGCCACCTGAAGGCCGCCTTCCGGCAGGACGGCCGGACGCTGCGCGGGATCGCCTGGAGGGCCGCGGAGCGCGAGGCCTTCGTGGCCACGCACCGCGACGCGATCGACCTGGCGTTCTCGGTGGCGCACGACACCTGGAACGGCGAGCGCCACGTGCAGCTCACGATCGAGGATTTCCGGGCACCGGACGCCGGGTGACACCGCGTCCGCCTTTCCGTGACGCTGCCGGTGGACCAGGTGAAGGGCGGTCCGCGGGCTGCTATTCTGAGTCGTGAGCATGCGATGGCAGCAGCGCGCGCGACTCGGGATCGCCCTGGCCGGGGCGGGCTTCGCCGGGACGCTGTACTTCGCCATCGGCGAGCGGCAGGCCCGCGTGGCTCCGGCGCCACCCGACCGGCTCGACCCCACGGCCATCGTGGAATCATCCGGCGCCGTCGCGCGGCAGATCCGCGGCGTCAAGGAGCACTACCGGGTCCAGGCCGAGCACCAGCTCAGCTACGAAGGTGGCTCCTCCAGGGCCATCAACGCCGAAATCACGGTCCGCGCTCGCGGTGGCCGTGACTTCGTGATCACCGGCCGGGAAGCCCGCGTCGGGGAAGACCAGTCCTCGATCGAGGTTGGCGGCGACGTCACGCTGGCGGCCAGCGACGGGTTCCGCATGTCCACCGGGGCAGCCGCGTTCACCGAGAGCGACGGCCTCGTCCGGGCGCCCGGGGCCCTGACGTTCGGGCGCGGGCGCATGTCGGGCAGCGGCACCGGGATGACGTACGACAAGAACGGCGATGTCCTCAGCATCAGCGAAAGCGTGCACATCGCCTTCACGGACGAGGCGGGCGCCGTCACGATGGAGCTCGAGGGCGGGTCGGCTGTCTTCCACCGCGGGCAGCACCTGGTCGAGGCCGCGGGCGGCGTGCGGACGCTCCGCTCCGGGCAGACGATCGAGGCAGACGCCGCCACGGCGATGCTGAACGAGACCGACGAGTTCGTCGTCGGCATCGAACTCCGCGGCGCGGCACGTGTCGTCGGGGGATCGGGCACGTTCGACTCGATGCACGCCGATGCGATCACGCTCGACTACACCGACGACGGCGCGGCCCTGGAGCGGGTGTCCCTGGCGGGCCAGGCAGCCGTGGCGCTCCTCGGGCCTGACGGTGGTCCCGGCCGACAGATCACCGGAGAGCGACTGAACGTGACCGTGGCCCCCGACGGGGCGATCACCGCCCTCGATGCCAGCGGTGGCGTCCGGCTGGATCAGCCCGGGTCCGCGCAGACCGTCAGGCGCACCATCACGGCTGGAACGTTGCGCGCCACCGGCGAGCCCGGCGCCGGGCTCACGCTCGCCCGGTTCGACGACGCCGTCGAGCTCAGGGAGGCCGCGGACGCGCCGGGTGTCCGCCCCCGCGTCGTACGGGCACGCAGCCTCTCCGCCTCGCTGACCGGCGATGGCATGTCGGGCGCGGTGTTCACGGGCACGGTCGTCGTGGACGACGAGAACCTCAGCGCGGCGGCGGGCCTCGCCGACTACGATCCTGTCGCGGGATCCCTCTCGCTGAGCGGCGTGGAGGCAGGGTTGCCGCCGCGCGTCGAGGACCGGCTGGTGTCGGTCACGGCCACCACGATCGACGTTGCGCTCGAGACGCATCGCATGGCGGCGTCCGGCAACGTGCGGACGGTGTTGCAGCCGAAGGCCGAACCGGGCGACCCGGATCTGCCAGGCCTGCTGTCCGGCGAAGGCGCCGTCAACGTCAACGGCGGCACGCTGCAGTACGACGGTGACGCCGGCCGGGTCCGCTATGCCGGTGACGTGCAGCTCTGGCAGGGAGACACCACGATCAGAGCCGATCAGCTGACGCTCGATCGCGCGTCGGGCGACCTGCTGGCCGCCGGCAACGCGCGGTCGACGTTCCTCCTGGACGGGGCGGCGGCGATCGGCCGGGCGGAGCAGATTCGCTACGCGGATGCCGAGCGACAGGTCGAGTACGGTCCCGCTCCTGTCGTGGCGCCGGCCGGAGCGGCGGTCACGACCCCGACGGCGCCCGCGTCACCGGCGGGTGCGCCCACCACTGTCCGGTCGCCGCTCGTCAAGGCGCCGGCGGCGGCCGCAGGGGCTGGTGCAGGCACCATGGCGCGCGTGAGCACGACGCACGGCGATCTGCAGAGCGATCGGATCGTGCTGGCGTTGCACGCGAGCGACGCAAGGCTGGATCGGCTCGAGGGGTACGGCCGCGTGCAGCTCACCCTCGAGACCCGCACGGCCGGCGGTGGGCGGCTGACGTACTTCGCCGCTGACGAGCGTTACGTGATCTCCGGATCGCCGGGCGAACCGGTGAAGGTGGTCCAGGGCTGCGACGAGACGATCGGCAAGACGTTGACCTTCTTCAAGGCCGCCGATAGGATCGTCGTCGACGGCGGCCAGGAGATTCGCACGCAGACGAAGAGCGGCGGAACGTGCCCGCAGGCCGGTTCGCCCTGATGTCCACGCTGCGCACGAGTGAGCTGACCAAGTCCTACGGGGGGCGCACGGTCGTCAGAGGCGTCAGCCTCGATGTCGCCTCCGGCGAGATCGTCGGCCTGCTCGGGCCGAACGGGGCGGGCAAGACGACGACCTTCTACATGACCGTCGGGCTGACGTCGCCCGATTCCGGACGGGTGCTCCTGGACGGCGAAGACCTCACCGATGCGCCCATGTATCTCCGGGCCCGGAAGGGAATCGGGTACCTCCCGCAGGAACCGTCGATCTTCCGCGGCCTCACGGTCGAACAGAACATCCTCGCGATTCTCGAGACGCTGCCGCTCGGCCGCGCCGAGCGGCGGGAGCGCGCGGCGGAACTGCTCGCCGAGCTGAACCTGACGCCGCTCGCGAAGGCGCCGGCTCACACGCTGTCGGGTGGTGAGCGCCGCCGGGCCGAGATTACGCGGGCGCTCGTGATCGCCCCGCGCGTGATGCTCCTCGACGAGCCGTTCGCCGGCATCGATCCCATCGCCATCTCGGAGATCCAGAAGATCATCTTCCAGCTCCGGGAGCGCGGCATCGGCGTGCTGGTCACGGATCACAACGTCCGGGAAACCCTCCGCATCACCGATCGCGCCTACATCGTCCACGACGGGGTCATCTTCAGGAGCGGCACACCCGGGTCGCTGGCAGCCGACGACGAGGTACGCCGGATCTACCTCGGCACCGAGTTCCGGCTCGACTGATGGCGTGGTTTCCGGCCGATTGGCGACAGACCGCGGTGGATTGTCCCGCACGTCCCGCGGCAAAACCCCCTAGAATGGGGCTGGGCTCCGGCCGTGCGGAGCCCCGCTGACGCATGGCCATCCAGCAGAAGCTGCACACGAAGCTCGTTCAGAAGCTGATTCTGACACCGTCGCTCCAGCAGGCGATCAAGCTGCTGCCGATGTCGACGCTCGAGCTGTCGGAGCTCCTCAACCAGGAGATGGTCGAGAACCCGATGCTGGAGGAGGTCCCCACCGAAGACCTGCAGGCCACCGAGACGCCCGCGGAGAAGACCGACGAGGAGGCCAAGCCGGCCGAGCAGAAGACCGACACGTGGGACGACCAGGACTACGAGTACTTCTTCGGCGACTACCTCGACGACGGCTACCGTCCCAGCACGCCAACCGAGGTCAAGGACCTGCCGCCGATCGAGAACACGCTCTCGACTTCCACCTCTCTCGCCGACCACCTGCTCTGGCAGCTCTCGATGCAGACCACCGAGCCGCTGATGCGGGAGATCGGCGAAGCGATCATCGGCAACCTGGATGACGATGGCCAGCTCGTCGCCACCATCGAAGAGATCGCCTCCATGGGGCCCTGGTCGACCGAAGAGGTGGAACGTGCGCTCGCCCTCGTCCAGGCCTTCGATCCGATCGGCGTCGCCGCCCGCGACCTGCAGGAGTGCCTGACGCTGCAGATCGCCCACCTCGGCCTGTCGGGAACCCCCGCCGAGCGGATCGTCACCGAACACCTCCGGCTCCTGCAGAATCACCAGATCCAGGAGCTGTCTCGGAAGATGGGGATGAGCATCGACGAGCTGCGCGAGCCGATCGAGATCATCCGCCATCTGGATCCCCGGCCGGGCAGCCGCCTCAACCCCGCCGCATCGCAATACGTGATTCCGGACGTCTACATCGCGAAGGTCGAAGACCAGTACGTCGCGATGCTCAATGAAGAAGGGCTGCCGCAGCTCCGCGTCAGCCCGGTGTACCGCCGCCTGCTCGAGAAGAACGCCGAGTCGTCGGACGAGACGCGCGCCTACGTGAAGGACAAGTTCCGTTCGGCCCTCTGGCTGATCAAGTCGGTGGAGCAGCGCCAGAAGACGATCCACAAGGTCGCCACCAGCATCATCAACTTCCAGCGCGATTTCCTGGACAACGGCATCGAGTACCTGCGGCCGCTGGTGCTGCGTGACGTGGCCAACGACATCGGCATGCACGAGTCCACCGTGAGCCGCGTCGTCACGAACAAGTACATGCACACCCCGCAGGGCGTGTTCGAGATGAAGTACTTCTTCCACAGCGGCATCTCGAGCCATTTCGGCGAGCAGGTCTCGTCGGTCACCATCAAGCAGCGCATCCGGAAGATCATCGACCGGGAAGATCCGCGAAAGCCGCTGAGCGACTCGAAGATCGTGAACATCCTGCAGCGCGAGGGGCTCGAACTGGCGCGTCGCACCATCGCCAAGTACCGTGAAGAGCTGAAGATTCCCACGTCGAACCAGCGGAGAGTGCTGTACTAGACGACCGCCGCCGACCCGCTCGCATGCGCCTCGAACTGACCGCCCGACACCTCGACCTGCCGCCCGGGATGCGCCGCGCGGTCCAGGCCCACCTGGCACGACTCCAGCGCGTGCTGAACGACAGTGCGCTGTCCGCGCAGGTGGTGCTCACGCGCGAGCGCACCCGTCTCACCGTCGAGATGACGCTGCACGCGCGTGGAGAGCACTTCCTGCACGCCCGGGCGACGGGACGGGACTGGCAGACGGCCCTCGATACGGCCGCCGGGAAGGTCTCCCGGCAGGCCGCCCGGTTGAAAAGCCGGTGGAAGGAGCGCAAGCGCCGCGGTGTGCCGGCATCCCGCGTGACCGCGGCGCCTCCGGGGGAGAAGACGCCACGCCGGCCGCCCGGGACACGTTCGGGCGATGACGTGCGGGTGGTGCGCGCGCGGACGTATTCGGTCCGTCCGATGTCCGTCGAGGAGGCCGTGCTGGAGCTGCAGGACGGGACGAACGCGTTCCTGGTCTTCCGCAATGCGGCGACCGACGCCGTCTCGGTGCTCTACCGGCGTCCCGACAGGCACCTCGGCCTCATCGAACCGGAAGCCTGACCCTCCGAACCATGACGGCGCCGGGAATCAGCGTCGGCGACCTGCTGAGCGGCCGTCCGGACGTCGCCGGCATGCAGACGTCGCTGCTCGCGGGCCGCGCCGGGCTGTCCCGCCGGATCCGGAATCCCCACGTGCAGAAGACCGGCCTGGCGCTGGCCGGGTTCGACGAATACCTGAAGCCGGGGCGCGTGCTGGTGCTGGGCGAGAGCGAAGTCCGGTACCTGCAGAGCCTGCCCCCGTCCAGCCGGACCGGCGCCCTCGATCGGGCGCTCGGGCACGACATCCCGTGCATCCTCGTCACCGGGGACCTCGCGCCGCCCCGGGAACTGCTGGATGCGGCCGATGCGCACGCCGTGCCGCTGCTGTGCACGCCGATGACGACGCCGCTCGCCATCGCCCGGCTGGGCGCGCTGCTCGACGACGTGCTGGCGGTCCGTCAGACCATCCACGGCGTGCTCCTCGACGTGCTGGGCCTCGGCATCCTCATCGTGGGGGAGAGCGGCATCGGCAAGAGCGAATGTGCCCTCGACCTCGTCGCCCGCGGCCATCGGCTGGTCGCAGACGACACCGTCGAAGTCCGGCGCCGGAGCGAATCGAGCGTCATCGGAGCGTGCCCCGCGCTCACCCGCCATCACATGGAGATCCGCGGGCTCGGGTTGATCAACGTCCGGGATCTCTTCGGGGTGGCGGCCACGCGCGCCGCCAAACGCGTCGAGCTGGTCGTCCAGCTCGAGCGCTGGGACCCCGGACGGGAGTACGATCGCCTGGGCCTCGACGAGCGGACGTACGACCTGCTCGGCGCCGCCATTCCGCTGCTCAGCATGCCCGTCGCGCCGGGCCGGAACGTGGCGATCCTGGTCGAAGTCGCGGCCCGGAACCAGTTGCTCCGCGCGCGCGGTCTGAACGCCGCCAGGGCGCTTGCGGAGCGGCTCGAACGGCAACTGGACGATGCCAGTGACCTCGAAGACGACGAAGGCTCCGAACCGGCGGACGACGACTGATCGGTCTCGCCGGCAGCCGCGCCGCCGCGCGGCCGACCGGGGCCGCCGGCGGTTCATCATCGTCACCGGGCTGTCCGGGTCGGGAAAGTCGCACGCCATCCGGGCCCTCGAGGACCTCGGGTACTTCTGCGTCGACAATCTGCCCGTGCAGCTCATCCCCACGCTCGCCGAGATCCCGACGGGGACCGGGGCAGGCGCCGATCGGGTCGCCATCGTCGTGGACATCCGCGAGGGGAACTTCCTGCGGGACTTCCCCGGCGCGTACCAGGCGCTGCGGGAGATGAGTGGCGTGGACTCGATGCTCATCTTCCTCGAGGCGAGCCACAGCGCGCTGGTCCGCCGCTTCAGCGAAACACGCCGCCCACACCCGCTCGCCAAGGATCGCTCGGTGACCGAAGGCATTCGCGAGGAACGCAGCCGCCTGAACACCATCCGGCGCATGGCCGACCTGATCCTCGACACCTCGAACCTCACCGTGCACGAGCTGCGGGACGCCTTCATGCGCCTGCTGCGCGACGGGCCCCACCGGACGCCGGTGGTCGTCACCCTGCTCAGCTTCGGCTACAAGCACGGGCTCCCCCTGGATGCCGACCTCGTCTTCGACGTCCGGTGTCTGCCCAACCCGCACTTCGTGGACGACCTGCGCGATCTGACGGGCCGCGACCGGCCCGTCGTCGAGTACATGCGGCGCCATCGCGGCACCCGGGACATGATCACGCGTCTGGCCGGATTCCTTTCGTTCCTGCTGCCGCAATACGTCGAGGAGGGGAAGAGCTACCTGACCGTCGCGATCGGCTGCACGGGAGGCCGCCACCGGTCGGTCATGGTCGCCGAATCGCTGAAGCGGGCGCTGGCGCGGGTGCCGGACGTGCGCCTGCGGGTCAAGCACCGTGACAGTTGAGGCGCGCACCGCCCGTCGGGCCGGTGCGGCCTCTGTGGAGCCTTCGGCATGATTGGAGTCGTCGTCGTCACGCACGGGCAGCTCGCGGTGGAGCTGCTGAACACGGCCGAGGCCATCGTCGGCGACCTCCCGCGGTTCCTGGCGGTGTCGATCGGGTGGCACGAGGACGTGCAGGAGGCACGGGATCAGATCGCGGCGGCCGTTCGCCAGGTCGGCGCCGACGGGCACGGCGTGCTCGTGCTCACCGACATGTTCGGTGGCACGCCGGCCAACCTCGCCATCACGTTCCTGGAAACGGATCGGATCGAGGTCCTGACCGGGGTCAACCTGCCGATGCTGATCAAGCTGGCCAGGCTCACCGAGCCGGCCGGACTCCTGGACGTCGCGCGCGAGATGCGCGAGCACGGTCGCAACGCGATCTGGGTCGCCTCCGATCTCCTCCAGGGCAACCATCCGGCGCCCGGCACGCCGGAGACCACCGAATCATGACCAGCCGGAACGCGATGGTCTGCAACCAGCTCGGGCTGCACGCCCGGGCCGCCGCACGGTTCGTCCATCTCGCCTCACGCTACCGGTCACGCATCCGCGTCGCCCGCGATTCGAAGGTCATGGATGGCAAGAGCATCCTCGGCATCCTGCTGCTGGCGGCGGCCAGGGGCACGACCCTGACGATTTTGGCCGACGGCGCGGACGAGCAGGACGCCGTGAACGCCCTCTGCACGCTCGTCGAGTCCGGATTCGGAGAGACCCCGTGGAACGCCTGAGGGGCACGGGCGTCTCCACCGGCGTGGCGATCGGGACGGCGCTGGTTGCCGTCCAGCGCACGCAGGTCATCCGCTACCAGCTCGCTCCCGAACGGGTGGCCGACGAGCTGGCCGCGCTCGAGCGCGCCCGCCAGCGCTCGCGCGAGCAGCTGCAGCAGGTCCGCAGGCGGCTCGCGGCGCTCAGGGGACGCGAGCTGGCCGCGATCTTCGACGCCCAGATCCTGCTGCTCGACGACCCGATGCTCGCCACCCGCGCCTCGGCCCTTGTGCGCGACGAGCGGGTGAACGCGGAGTGGGCCGTTCAGCACGCCTTCGACGAGGTGGCCGCGCTGCTCAACGACCCGGCCGAGCCGGCCCTGGGCGAGCGGACCGGGGATCTCCGCGACCTCGCCCAGCGGCTCCGCGCGAACCTGCGGACGGAGCAGCGCGGCCGGTCCGGACCGTTCGAGCAGCTCGACGGCCCGTGCGTCGTCGTGGCGGACGAGCTGACGCCATCAGCGGTGGCACAGCTCGACTGGACGAGGATTGGCGGGTTCGCGACCGACATCGGCAGCCGGACGCACCACACCGCCATCATGGCGAGATCGCTGGGCGTACCTGCCGTGGTGGGGCTGGGCGACGCCAGCCTCCGCGTCCCGGCCGGTGCGACCGTCATCATCGACGCGGACTCGGGCGAGATCGTCGTGGATCCCACGCCCGCGGTGCAGCGCGAGGCCGAGGCACGTCTCCGGCTGTCGAGAGCGCGCAGCCTCGTGGTCGCCCGTGCGCCGGAAGGGCCGTTGACGACGGCAGACGGCCTGCGGATCACGTTGGAAGCCAACCTCGATCGTCCCGAGGAGATCCCCGGCGCACTGGCGGCCGGAGCGGAGGGCATCGGGCTGTACCGATCGGAGGTGCTGCTCGCGGGTTCCCGGCCCGAACGGGCGGGCGAGGCGCACCAGTACGCCATCTACCGGCGCCTGCTCGAGGACATGCGGGGCCGCCCCGTGACGATCCGCACGTTCGACGTGGACGAGCGGCCGCCGGGCCGGGACCTGGGCGGCGGGAGCCTGCAGGCCCCGTGGCTGGGGGAGCC
This sequence comes from Acidimicrobiia bacterium, assembly GCA_016871255.1. Taxonomy (GTDB): domain Bacteria; phylum Acidobacteriota; class Vicinamibacteria; order Vicinamibacterales; family UBA2999; genus VFZH01. The sequence goes on from VFZH01000004.1 coordinate 32,815, forward strand.
GGACACGCGCGACGGACACGCCGGGCTGCGCGGCATCCGCTTCGCGCTCGCAACGCCCACGATCTTCCGGACGCAGCTCCGTGCGCTCCTGCGCGCAGCCTCCCATGGCTGGCTGCGCATCGTGTTTCCCTTCGTGTCCGGCGTCGAAGAGATGCGAGCCGCCCGGCGGCTGGTGGACGACGTGCGCCAGGAGCTGGCGGGTGCCGGGCAGGAGGCCCCGCCGGTGCTCCTCGGCGCCATGATCGAAGTCCCGTCGGCGGCCCTCATGGCGGCCGCGCTCGCCTGCACGGCGGACTTCTTCGCGATCGGCACCAACGACCTCATCCAGTACACGCTCGCGGTCGATCGGGCAGACGAGCGGGTCTCCGCACACTACCAGCCGCTGCACCCGGCGATCCTCCGCCTCATCCGCCACGTGCGGCGCAGCGCGGCGCGCGAAGGCATCCCGGTGTCCGTCTGCGGGGAAATGGCGTCGGACCCCGTCCTCCTGCCGCTGCTGATCGGGTGCGGCCTGCGCACCTTCAGCATGACGCCGGCGGCCATTGCCGCCGCGCGGGCCGTCGTGGGTCGGACAGACAGCCGGGCCCTGGCGCGCGTCGCTGGCCACGCGGTGCGCTTCGGCACGACGGAGGAGGTGGAACGATACCTGGCTCGGCTGGAGGTGTCCGCAGTCGCGGCGGACCCGGTGTGATGCAGCGCGGAAGAGCGGGTCAGTGCCCCGGCACGCGGCTCACGCGGCCGTACCGGTCATCGAGCCGGACCACGTCGTCGAGTTCGGGCGTCGAGGCCTCGAGCACGTCGCAGTCGTCGATCGCCGTCATGCGGTGCACCGTCATCGGCGTCACGCGGATGCTGTCGCCCGGCTGCATCTCGATCCGGACCAGCTCGCCGTCCTCCTCGATCTCGTAGAGCAGCCGGCCGGAGTGCAGGTAGATCGTCTCGTCCTTGCGCTCGTGGTACTGAAGACTGAGCGCGTGGCCCGCGTTGATGTGCAGGATCTTGCCGACGTACCGGTCCGTGTGGGCCCAATGAATCTCGTAGCCCCACGGCTTCTCGACGCGCCTTACCTCGTTGTCCACGCGTACACCCGCAGGCGAAACGAGCGGCAGCGGCCGGGCCGCCACCGGCCGTCAGAAGGGAATGTCATCGTCCGTGATCGGATCGAGCGGGGCCTCATCGTGGGGAGACCCGCCGCCGCTCCGGTCACCGCCGCCCGACCGGCCACCACCACCGCCGCCGAGGAGCGTGACGCGATCCGCCTTGACCTCTGTCGTGTAGCGCTTGTTGCCGTCCTTGTCGTCCCACTGGCGCGTCTGCAGACGGCCCTCGACGTAGATCTGCTTGCCCTTGGTCAGGTATTCCTGCAGCGACTCCGCCTGCTTGCCCCACAGGATCACGCGGTGCCACTCGGTCTTCTCCTGCCGCTGACCGTTCTTGTCGTTCCAGATCTCGGTGGTCGCCATGTTCAGGGTCGCCACGGCCGCGCCGCCCGGCGTGTACCGCAGCTCCGCGTCCCGTCCCAGGTTGCCGACCAGAATGACCTTGTTGACGCTGCCCACGTCACGTGCTCCTTCGCCTACGGTTGGCGCGCAGCCAGGCGATCGAGCCCCTGCTGCGCCAGCCGGCCGGCGTCGCTCTCCGGGAAACCCTTGACGGCGAGCTCCCAGGACTCGCGCGCCGCATCGACGTTGCCCTGCCGCTCCATCGCCAGCCCACGTTTGTAGTACGCGTCCGGAGCCGCGTTCGAGCCGGGGTAGAGCCGAATCACCTCATTGTATGCGTTCACCGCATTGGGGTTCCGGCCTGCGGCGTAGTGCGCTTCCCCGATCATGAACTGCGCGTCGTCAGCCAGATCCGTGCCGGGGAACGTCCGGAGGAACGCCTCGTAGCCCTGAATCGCCAGCACGTACTGCCCCGAGGTGTAGTCCGCGAACGCCTGATCCAGCATCCGTCTCGGGGACAACCCGGCCGGGGAGGGCGTAGCCGGCACCTGAGGGATCGGCATGACGGGCGCGGCCGGAGGCGTTCCGGCCGCGGCCGCCGGATCGCCCGCGGCCGACGGATCGGCCGGATCGAGCGGCATCGGCATCGGGGGCGGGTAGATCGGGATCGACGCCCTGAGTGCCTCCACCTCCTGGTCGAGCGCGGAGATCCGGACATTGGTCTCGCTCGAGCGCTCGCGGATGATCCGCAGGTCGTCGCCGATGCTGTCGAAGAGCACCTTCTGATCGGCGAAGGTCTTGCGGTCCGCGTCGACCTGCTGGTCGAGGCGGGTGTTGATCAGGCGGAGCGCATCGGACAGCGTCGCCACGGCGATCGCCAGCTGCTGCGCCTGCTCCTGCAGCATCCGGATGTCCGCCATCATCTGCTGGTGCTCGCGGTCCGCCGCCTGCACCGGCGACGCCGCCAGCGCACCGATCAGCAGCACGCTCCCCGCCGCGATTGTCCTGCGCATGGCCAAGTCTCTCATCTCGAGGTGATCACGAAGTGCGCCCGGCGGTTCTGCTGCCAGGCCGACTCGTCGTGGCCCGGGTCGAACGGGAACTCCTTCCCGTAGCTCACGATACGCAGCCGATCGGGGGCCACCCCGAGCGACTCCAGGTACCGCCGGGCGGCCGCGGCCCGTCGCTCGCCGAGAGCCAGATTGTATTCGGCCGTGCCGCGTTCGTCACAGTGTCCTTCGATCGTGACCGTCCAGGTGGGGTAGCGCCGCAGTACGTCCGCGTTGCCTCGAACGGCCAGCTGGGCGGCTGCGTTCAGATCCGTGCTGTCGTACTCGAAGTACACCGGGGCGAGCGGGGAGTTGCGGTTGAGGTCGTCGAGCGAGCGGCTGCCCACGTCGTCGGCCGCCACCGGCTCCGGCGGCGGCAGCGGCACCGGCTCCTCGACCCGCTCCCGCACGACGGGCGCCGGGGCCGGCTCGTCCATGGCCGGGGGTGGCATGGGCGCTTCCACCACGGGCGGCGTCTTCTCGCCGCACGCGGCCGCTGCCAGGGCCACGAGCGCCAGCGCCCCGAGGGCTCGATTCTTCATGCGCATCGCTCTGACGCCTCCATGGCTACTGCGACCAGCTGGGGGTGAAGTTGTTGCCGTCGCGCGTGATCTGGCGGACGTCCCGGCCATCACGCGCCACCGTGAAGATCTGGGCCCGCCCCGCGCGGGTCGACGTGAACGCCAGATGACGGCCGCTCGGCGAGAAGGCCGGGCTCTCGTTGCTCCCCTCGCCGAAGGTGATCTGCCGGGTCTGGCCGGTCGAGACGTCGTAGATCTTGATGTCGTACCCGGGGCCGGTCTGCGCCGCGAACGCAATTTCGTTGTTGGGCCCCGAGGACCAGGTCGCACGGTCGGCGTACTGCTCCCCGATGCTGATCCGCCGGGGTGTCCCCAGCCCGTCCGCGCTGACGACGAAGACCTGTGCTCGGCCCGCCCGGTCGGACGTGAAGGCGATCTCGGTCCCGCTGGGCGACCACGTGGGCGTCACGTCCCCGGCAGGGTGGTTCGTCAGGCGCCGGACGCCGCTGCCGTCGGCGTTCATCACGTAGATCTCCGGGTTGCCGTCGCGACTCGACATGAACGCCATCCGCTTGCCGTCTGGCGACCAGGCGGGCAGGAAGTTGCTCCCCCGGCCGGCGGTCGGATTTTCCGAGCGCCCCTCGTAGATGTACGCGACGAGGATGTCGGGCACGCCCTTGCGATAGGACGTGTACGCGATCGCCCGGCCGTCGGGCGACCAGACCGGCGTGATGTTCAGCGTCCGGTTGACGGTGATGCGTCGCTGGTTGGCACCATCGTAGTCCGCGATGTAGACCTCCTTGACGTCGCGATCCTGGACCGTGCCGCCGACCTTCTCGCGGTTGCGGTCCGACGAGAAGGTCAGCTTGGTGCGCGCCACGCCCCGCAGCGCCCTCTGGTGCTGGTGGATCTCGTCCGAGATCGTGTGGGCGTACACGCGGGGGTTGCTCGCCGAGCCTCCGTACTCCCGCGCGAACACCGACTGGCGCGACCGCACGTTGAACAGCCGGACCTCCACGCGCACGTCGTTGCCGGTCTTCGACACGGTTCCGAAGACGACACCGTCGGCACCCAGCTCCCGCCAGGCGTTGTAGGGAATCTGGCCCGGCGCACGTGCCTGCGGCACCGTGGTGTAGGTGTCCCGCGGTATCAGATAGAACTCCCGCTCGAAGTTCAGATCGTCCCAGAGCACGGCGCTGACGACCTTCGCAACCTCCGCCGCGTCCGGCGTCAGCGCCACGAACTCGGGGACGGCGAAGCGGGGAGGGGTTCCCGGGTCACCCGAGATCGAGAGTTCGACCTCGCTCGGCTGACGCTGGCTCGCGGGTGGCGCCTGGCTTGCGGGGACCTGCGCTGCGGCCGGCGGTGGCGCGGCGACCGGCTGCCGGCCGGCCACCAGGCCACCGGCCACGACGAGGGTCAGGGCAGCGACGGCTACGTGCATCGGGGTCTGTGTCATCAGCGTTGGTACTCGAACCACATGTGAACGGTGAGCGTCGAGTTCGAAAAGGCCGCCGGGAGTTCTGGCACGGTCTGCGTCAGGAGCAGGGCCCGCTGCGCCGCCATGTCGAGTGCCACGAAGCCGCTGGGGCGCTCCACCAGCACCTTCGTCAGCGCACCGTTTCGTTCGATCGTAAACTGCATCAGCGTCTTCGCCGTGACGTTTTGCTTCGAGTTCCAGTTGCGCTGGATCGCCTGCACGACCGCCTGCAGGTACTCCGGACAGCAGAAGTCACCCACGTCGAGATACGCGCCCGATCCCGTGCCTCCGCCGCCGGTCAACCCGAACCCGCGGCCGCGCGCTCCCGTGTCTGCCCGCGCGCTGCCTTCACTGACCTCTTCACCCGTGGTCGGCCGCTGCCCCCTGGCCTCCGGCGTCCGCGTCGGAGCGGTACTCGGCCTCGGGGCCGTCCGTGCTTCTTTGGACGGCAACGTCATCTCCGGCGGTTTGGCCGCCGGAGGCGCTTCGGCCCTGGGGCGCGGCGCCTCCTGCGGTGCCACCTGCTGGACCGCCCGGCCCCCGATCGCGGACAGTCCACCTGCCGGGCCCGGGCTGCCCCCGAGGCTGATCGCCATCACCAGCCGCGGCTCGTCGTCCGGCCCGGCCGCTGGCATCAGGATGACGCCGGTCACGAGCAGGGCGTGCGCCACGATCGAGGCAGCCACGACGGGCCCCCAGGACTCGCGCGTGGCGGCGCGGGACAGGATGGCGGCCGTTGCGCTCTCAACCATGGCCGTCATCTCCGGTCGCCGCGCTCACCGCTCCCCGGGCAGGGCCGTCACCAGCCCGACGTTCTCCACGCCGCCTTCCTTGAGCGTGTCGAGAATCGTCATGAACTCATCGTACCGAATGCCCCCATCGCCGCGGAGGAACACCTGCCGATCCGTCCGGTTCAGCAGCGTCTGGCGCATGCGCTCGGCCAGCGCCGTCAGCGGCACGGTTTCCTCGCCAAGGTACACCCGCGTGTCCTCGCGATACGACAGCGGGATCGACACGAACAGCCGCTCGCTGGCGATTTCTTCCGAGCGCGTGGCCACCGGCAGCTTCACCTCCACACCCCTTTGCAGCATCGGTGCCGCCACCATGAAGATGATGAGCAGCACCAGCATGACGTCCACCAGCGGCACGACGTTGATCTCGGCCAGGGTGGGCGTCACGCGCCGGCCTCGGCTGTGCCGGCCGCCGGCGCCGGGTGCCGCGGCTGCAACCTTCGGCATCGATCTAGGTGAAGTTCCGTTCCGCGATGTTCAGGAACTCGAGGGCGAAGTCGTCCATCGCCGCCGACAGTTCCTTCACGCGGTGGGTGAAGTGGTTGTAGAAGAGCACCGCCGGGATGGCGGCGAACAGCCCCGCGGCCGTGGCCAGGAGCGCTTCGCTGATGCCGGGCCCCACGACGGCGAGGTTCGTCGAACCGGTCGTGCCGATCCGCTGGAACGCGATCATGATGCCGACCACCGTGCCGAACAGCCCGATGAAGGGCGTCACGCTGGCCGTCGTCGCGAGGAAGGTCAGGCGCCGTTCGAGCTTGCCGACTTCGACCGTGGCCGCGCGGATGAGCGCGCGATCCACGGCGTCCAGGCTCTTGAGCAGCGGGCGGCTCCCGCCGCCGGGCGACGACTCCTGTCCGGCGCCAGCCTGCCGGAACTGGGCGTTGATCTCCGCGAAGCCCGCCTGAAAGACGCCGACCAGCGGCGTCTCCGGCAGCGTCGGGCAGACGGCCTGGACCTCGGAGAACTTCTTGCTCTTGTGGAAGACGTCGAGAAACGTCCGAGTCTGGCGCTCAACCGCGCGATACGCCAGCAGCTTCAGCAGGATGATCGCCCAGGACGCGATCGAGAAGATCACCAGGATGGCGAGCACGACCTGGTTGATCGCCGTGCTCTGGGCGATGATGTGCGCGATGTCGCCGGTCCCAGCAGCCGGGGCTGCGGCCGCGTCCTGGACCTGGAGGGCCAGGACGAAGCGGGCAAACGTCTCCAACGAAACCTCCGGTCATCGATCGGGCGCCGCTGGGACAGCGCAGTCGTCGGAGCGTAGCACGGGCTCTGAAAGCTGTCAAACGTTTGATACCATGGAAGTTCCGCTGACATGCTCCGAGCGCTGCGTATCCGGAATCTGGCGGTGATCGAAGCCGCGGAGCTGGCGTTCGCACCCGGTTTCAACGTCCTCACCGGTGAGACGGGCGCCGGCAAGTCGATCCTGATCGAGGCCGTGGGCCTGCTGCTCGGCGCGCGCGCATCCGGCGACATGGTGCGTACCGGCGAGGCGGAAGCCGTGATCGAAGCCGAGTTCGACCCGCCCGCTGGAACCGGCCCGCTGGTGCTCCGTCGCGAGATCACGGCGCAGGGCCGCAGCCGCTCCTTCATCGACGGCGAGGTGGCCACGGCAGCGGCCCTTCGCGATCTCTCGCACCAGCTCGTGGAGATTCACGGGCAGCACGAGCACCAGCTGCTCCTGAACCCGGTGACGCATCTGCCGATGCTCGACTCACACGCGGGCCTGGCCGCCGAAGCGGAGGCCGTGGCCGAGGCATGGGCGGCGCTGCGCGCGCTGGAGACCGAGATCGAACGGGCCCGCATGGACGAGCGCGAGAAGGCCGCCCGGCTCGACCTCATCGCCTTCCAGCTCGGGGAGATCGAGCGCGCGCGCCCGCAGCCGGGCGAGGACGAGGAGCTGGCCGCCACACGCCGCGTGCTCGCCCGGGCCGATCAGCTCCAGCGCCTGTCGCAGCACGCCTACGCTGCGCTGTACGAATCCGATCACTCGGCGCTCGCAAGCCTCGGCACCGTGTGGAAGCGGCTGGAGGAGCTCTCGTCGATCGACCCGCGCTCGGCCCCGTACCTGGAGATGCGGGACGCCGTCCGCGGCCAGCTCGACGACCTCGCCCTCTTCCTGCGCGACTACGGACTGGGCATCGACGCGTCGCCCGAACGGCTGCAGCAGGTCGAAGACCGTCTGGCGCTGCTCGAGCGCCTCAAGAAGAAGTACGGCCCCACGCTGGCAGACGTCATCGCCCGCGGCGCACAGCTCGCCGACGAGCGGCGCCGCATCGAGACCGCCGGCGCTCGTGCCGCCGAGTTCGAGGCCGAACACCACGCGGCCCGGGAGCGCTTCCGCACGCAGGCGGCGGCGCTGTCGACAGCACGGCGTGCGGCGGCACCGGCGTTCACGAGCCGGCTCGAGACGCTGCTTGCACGGCTCGCCATGACCGATGCCCGGGTCGAAGTGCGGTTCAACGCCAGCGACACGCCGGACACACCGTGGAGCGAGCGGGGGATCGACGAGGCCGAGTTCTACGTGTCGCCCAACATCGGCGAGGATCTCCGCCCGCTGGCGCGGGTCCTGTCCGGAGGCGAGCTCTCACGGGTCATGCTGGCCCTGAAGACGATCGCCGTGTCCGACCGGCCCGGCCGGACGCTGATCTTCGACGAAGTGGACGCCGGGATCGGGGGGCGGGTGGCCGGAGTGGTGGGGGAGCAGCTCCGGATGCTGGGGTCACGGTTCCAGGTGCTGTGCGTGACGCACCTCCCGCAGATTGCCGCCTGCGCAGCCACGCAGTTCCACATCGACAAGACCGTGCGCGGCGCCCGCACGGTCACGACGGTGACGCCGCTGGACGAGGCGACCCGGGTAAGCGAGATCGCCCGTATGATCGGAGGCTACGCCATCACGGACGAAGTCACGGCCGGCGCGCGCGAACTGCTGCGCGCGAGCCAGGCCGTCGGCGGGACACCGCAACGGCGAAAGCGAAAGTGAATATTTGGCGAAAGCGAAAGCCGGACCTGGACACCCGAGAGCTCCCGTGGCCCCTCGCTACCTGATTGAAACCTTCGGCTGCCAGATGAACGTGCACGATTCCGAGCGGATGGCCGGTCTGCTCGAGCAGGCCGGCTACGAAGCCGCGCTCGACGAGCGTGACGCGGACGTCGTGGTCATCAACACCTGCAGTGTCCGGGAACACGCCGAGGACAAGCTGTACACACGCCTCGGAGAGATCCGGGTGCTTGGCGAGGAAACCGGCCACACGCCCGTCGTCGCCGTGACGGGCTGTGTGGCGCAGCAGGAGGGGGAGGCGCTGCTCGGCGCCACCAACGGTCGCCTGATCGACGTCGTGCTGGGCACCCAGCAACTCCGCATGCTGCCCGATCTGGTCGCCCGGGCGACGTCGAACCCGTTCCCCGAAGTGCGGATCGATCCGCAGAACGACGTCAGCTTTCCGCTCGGGATCGCCAGGCGGTCGGACCCCGTCAAGGCCTACGTGACGATCATCGAGGGCTGCAACGACCATTGCGCCTTCTGCGTGGTGCCGTCGACGCGGGGAGCCGAGCGGATGCGCCGGAAGGGCGAGATTCTCGACGAGGTGCGCGAAGCGGTCGCCTCCGGCCGCCGGGAAATCCACCTGCTCGGCCAGATCGTGAACCACTACCGGGCACCGGACGATCCCGGATGCGACTTCGCCCGGCTCCTGCACGAGGTCGACGCCGTTCCGGGCGTGGCGCGGATCCGGTTTGCGAGCCCGCATCCCCGGCACACCTCCCGGCCGCTCATCGAAGCGATCCGGGATCTGCCGCGGGTCTGCAAGCACCTGCATCTGCCCGTCCAGTCCGGCTCCTCACGGGTCCTCGCGGCGATGCGGCGGCGCCACACCCGTGACGACTACCTCCGCCTCGTGGACGACGTCCGCGAGGGTATCCCGAAGATCCAGCTCTCGACCGATATGATCGTCGGGTTCCCGGGCGAGACGGCGGCGGACTTCGAGGACACGCTGAGCCTGACCAGGCGGGTCGGTTTCCACAGCATGTTCTCGTTCAAGTACTCACCGCGGCCGAACACGCTGGCGGGGAAGCGGCTGACCGACGACGTGCCGGAGACGGAGAAGACGGCCCGGATCGTCGTCCTCCAGTCGCTGCAGCGAGAGGTGCAGACCGCGCTGCACGCGAGGGAGGTCGGCCGGGTGGTGGACGTGCTCGTGGATGCCGCCAGCCGGCGCCGGCGCTCCGACGTCTCGGGGCGCACGAGCGGGAACACCGTGGTCAACCTGCCGGGCGACCCCGGCTGGATCGGGCGGACCGTGCCCGTGCGCATCGAGCGCGCGGGCCCGAACAGCCTGTGGGGCGTGGCTGCCGGCTGAGGGGCCGGAGATCAGGGACGGGGCAGCGATGCTGATCGAGATGACGATCAAGGGGCTGATGGTGGATCCAATCACCAACACGCCGATCGTCCTGTTGAAGGACGCGCAGGGCGACCGTGTCCTGCCCATCTGGGTGGGGATCTTCGAGGCGAACGCCATCGCGCTGCAGATCGAGAACATCGCGATGCCTCGACCGATGACGCACGACCTGCTGCGGAACATCATCACCGACCTCGAAGGGAACGTCGACCGGATTGTCGTGTCGGACCTGAAGGACAACACCTTCTACGCCGTGATCCACCTGACGGTCCGTGGCGAGCGCCTGGCGGTGGACGCGCGCCCGAGCGACGCGATCGCGCTGGCGCTCCGGACCCGCGCGCCGATCCTGGTGGAGGAGGCCGTCATCGACAACGCCAAGCCTGTGGACCTGGTGACCGACCGTACCGATCCCGATCGCCTGCAGAAATGGCTGGAGAGCCTCGACCCGGACGATCTCGGGAAGTACAAGATGTGAATGTCGGCCGGCCGACATTGGCGGCCGGCCACCCGCCGTTTGACAGCAGCGCGCGGCGGTCCCTAGAATGGCGCCACTCCCTCGGCGCCTCCCATGATCGTCGCCATCGCCAACCAGAAGGGCGGGGTCGGCAAGACCACCACGGCGGTGAACCTTGCCGCTGCGCTGGCCATGCGAGGCCGGCCCACGCTGCTCATCGACCTCGACCCCCAGGCCAACAGCAGCCTCTCGTTCCTCGACCTGCGCGCGGTCGAGCGCAGTACGTACGACGCGATTGCCGACGCGCACACCACGCTCGACGACATCATCCTGCCGGCAGCGCTGGAGAACCTGTCGATCGCACCGGCCCGCATCGCGCTTGCCAAGCTCGAAGGACGCCTGGTGGGGGAGATCGACGCGCATTACCGCCTGAAGGACAAGCTGCGGCCGCTCGTGAGCCGCTTCGCGCACGTCGTCATCGACTGCCCCCCGGCCCTCGGCCTGCTGACGCTCAACGCCCTGGTCGCCGCAACGCACCTGCTCATCCCTATCCAGTCCTCCTACTTTGCCCTCGAAGGGACGGACGACCTCCTCGAGACGATCGAGAAGGTTCGCCAGCGGCCGAACCCGGCCCTCCAGATCCTCGGCGTCGTCATCACCATGCATGACAAGCGCACGGCGCTGGGGCGGGACATCCGGGAGCAGATCCAGAAGGTCTTCGGAGGCAAGGTCTTCAAGACCGTGATCAGCAAGAACGTCCGGCTGGAGGAGAGCCCGGCCTACAAGGAATCGATCTTCACGTACGCGCCCGACTCGGCGGGCGCCACCGACTACTACAGCCTGTGCGAGGAGGTGATCGAACGTGCCGAAGCGCGGACTGCCTGACACCCTGCGGATGCGGCATGACGAGCACTACGTCGAGGCGCTGACCGGAGGGGCCGGTGCGCCCGTCGGCCGGGTGCTGCCGATCGACCAGCTCGATCCGAACCCCGACCAGCCGCGCCAGGTCATGGGCGATCTGTCGGAACTGATCGCCTCGGTGGTCGAAAAGGGGATCATCGAACCGCTGATCGTCCGCCGCCGTGAGGGGCGCTACCAGATCATCGCCGGCGAGCGGCGCTACCACGCGGCGGTTCAGGCCGGCCTCCGTGAGGTCCCCGTCGTCGAGCGCGACAGCGACGACGCCGAAGTGCTCGAAATCGCGCTCATCGAGAACCTCCAGCGCAAGGACCTGACTGCCTTCGAGGAAGCCGAAGCCCTGGCCCAGTTGGCCGAGCGCTGCGGGTACACGCACGAGGAACTGGCCAGGCGGCTCGGCAAGTCGCGAACGGCCATCACCGAGGCCCTGTCGCTGAACGCCATGCCGGCTGATATCCGGAACCTCTGTCGGCTGGCCGACATCACCGCCCGATCCACGCTGCTCCAGATCGTCCGCCAGGGTGATGCCCGCAGGATGCTGGCCCTGGTGGAACGGCTCACGGCGCAGGGGGGCGGGGCGACACGCCAGCAGGTCCGCCAGGAAACCGCGACCGAAAAGGCCGGGAAACGACCTCGCCCCTTCACCTTCAACTTCAAGCCCTCCAGCAAGTCGTTCGCGCTCCGGATGACGTTCCGGAAGGGGCGCGTGGCGCGATCGGAGATCATCGAGACCCTCGAGCAGATCCTCCGGGAACTGCGTGCCGCTCGAGATTCGGACTGAGGCCGGACCGACGAGAGGGGGACGACCGCCTCCCGCGGCGCCGTACGAGGGCAAGGCCGTTCCGGCGATTTCTCGTCCCTTCACAACGTCGCATAATGTATGTTCTGTTAACTTATCCCTCCAGCGGTGCCCGTGGCGGCCGCGACGCCCGGTCCCGCCCGCGCCATAATTGACTGCTCCGCCACGAGCATGAAGACGACCCTCGACCGCTACGTCATCCGCCAGACCCTCCTGCCGGCGTTCCTCGGCCTGCTGGTGTTCGCCTTCCTGCTCGTCGTTGACGTCCTGCTGCCAACCGCCGAAGAGCTCATCGCCAAGAACGTCCCGGCCGGCATCATCCTGACGCTGACCCTGACGCTGCTGCCGCAGGCCCTCGGCCTCGCCATCCCGATGGCGCTGCTTTTGGGGCTGCTCGTGGCCTTCGGCCGGCTGTCCACGGACCGCGAATGGGTGGCGCTCCAGGCCTGCGGCATCGGCCTGACCCGGCTCCTCTGGCCCGTCGCGTTGCTCTCGACCGTCGCGTTTGCCGCGACCTCGTACGTCCTCCTGGTCGCCCTGCCGAACGCCAACCAGAACTACCGCGAGATCATCTTCTCGATCCTGTCCACCCGGGCCGAGGGCGAGGTCAAGCCACGCGTCTTCTTCCAGGAGTTCCCCAACCTGGTGCTGTACGTCCGCGATCTGCCGCGGTCAGGTGGCTGGCAAGGCGTCTTCCTGGCCGACTCCCGACCCGGCCAGCCCCAGGCGATCTACGTCGCCCGGCAGGGCCGTGTCGTCATCAACCGGGACCTGCGCCGCGTCGAAATGGTCCTCGAGGACGGCGGCAGCCACATGCTGAGCGACGCCGGCTCGTATGAGATCTCGAGTTTCGACCGGACCATCCTCAGCGTGAATCCCGAAACGGTCTTCCCGCGCATCGGACCCGGCAGGGGCGAACGCGAGATGGCGATTCCGGAGCTGCGGGAACGCATCGTGGAGCTGGAACGGCAGGGGCTCTCCACGGTCACCCCGCGGGTGGAGATTCACAAGAAGTTCGCGATCCCCTTCGCGTGCCTGGTCTTCGGGCTGATCGGCCTCTCGCTCGGCGCGAGCACCCGCCGTGAGGGCCGGCTGGCGAGCTTCGTCGTCGGCATCGTCGTGATCTTCACTTACTACGTCCTGCTGGAGTCTTCGTCGAACCTGGCGCGCGGCGGCTTCCTTCCGCCCTGGCTCGCGGTCTGGCTCCCCAATGTCGTCTTCGGCACGCTGGGGATCTGGCTGTTCGTCCGCCGGCTGCGCGCCATCGGCCGCTCCTCGCGCTGGGCAATCGGCCTGGCGGCGCTGCAGGCCCGGCTGCCCGGCCGCCCGGCCCGACCGGCGGCACCGACACTGCTGGGCACCCGTCTCACCTTCCCGCGGCTGCTCGACCGCTATGTCATGCTGCTCTACGGGCGCATCTTCGCGATCGCCGGCGCTGCGCTCGTCGGGGTGTTCCACCTCTCGACGTTCATCGACCTGTCCGACGAGGTACTCCGCGGAGACGCGACCTGGTCCCAGCTCGGCGGGCACGTCTGGTTCGCCACCCCGCAGGCGCTCTACTACGTCCTTCCGATCTCCGTGCTCCTCGCCACGCTGACCACGATCGGCATGCTCACGCGCCACAGCGAGCTGGTCGTCATGAAGGCGTGCGGCATGAGCCTGTACCGCGTGGCCGTGCCGCTCGTCCTGACCGCGGCCGTGGTGTCCGGCGTGCTGTGGCAGCTCCAGGAGCGGCTGCTGGGCCCGGCCAACTACCGCGCCGAAGGCCTGCGCCACGTGATCCGTGGCCGGTCGCCGGAAACCTTCGACGTGCTGAGCCGGCGCTGGGTGACCGGCACCGGAGGGGAGATCTACAACTACGACTTCTTCAACCCCCGGGAACGCGTACTCGGAGGCCTGTCGGTGTACCGCCTGTCCCCTGACATGTCGCAGGTGGAGGGACGGACGTTTGCCGAGCGCGCCTCCTTTGCGCCGGATGCTCCGGCCGCCACCACCGTGTGGCACGCAGAGCGCGGGTGGGCGCGCGACTTCTCGGGTCCCGGCGTGAGCTACGAGCCGTTCGACGCGATGGCGCTCGACCTCGAACCGGCGGACTACTTCTCGACGCAGGAACCGAACCCCGACTTCATGAGCTACGGCCAGCTGCGCGACTACATCGCCCGGCTCGACGCGGGGGGACTGGACGTCATCGAACAGCGCGTGGCGCTCGAGCGCAAGGTGGCGTTTCCCCTCGCCACGCTCATCATGACGCTGATCGGCGTCCCCTTCGCCGTCACCACCGGCAGCCGCGGCGCGATGTACGGCATCGGTGTCGGGATCGTGCTCGCGTTCCTCTACTGGGGGGCGATGAGCGTCTTCGCGGCGCTGGGGACGGCGGGCCTGATGGAGCCGGCGCTGGCAGCCTGGTCCCCGAACGCCCTGTTCGGCGCAGGCGCCGGCTATCTCGTCCTCACGGCCCGGACCTGACTTCCCCGCCCAGCCCTTCGATCCAGAACAGGCCGCTCGAACCGGAGGCGGTGTTGACGGTGTCCACGACGAACAGCAGGTCGCGCACCAGGTCGAGGGGCGGCAGCTGCTCGCTCGTGTCCTTGAAGGGCCGCAGGTCGTCCAGGTCGATCGACACGTCGCGGGTGACGTCGGCCACGTAGACCGATCGCTGCCAGCGCTCCCCCGTCTCGCTCGCGGGCACGCGGAGCTGCACCGACACGCGCATGGGGCGATCGGCGCCAATGCGGAACCGCAGGCGGGCGAACCCGGCCAGTCCGTCCGGCAGCGGAACGGCGGCCGCAGCGTAGGGGTGGCTGCTCTCCGCGCCTGAGATCGCGTACCGGATCTGCGCCTGCACGCCTCCCGACAGCCCCCGCCCTTCGTCCAGCGCCGCGTCCGAGCCCTCGCTGTGCTCGATCGCCCATTCCGCGATATCCGCCCCGAGGGGCGTGACGGCGCCGCTCTGTTCGGCGCTCGCCCTCGGCTCTGCCTGGCCGGATGGGTCCTCCCGGCCGACGTAGATCGGGTTCGACAACATCCACGGCACCGGCGGCTGCCCGGGCGCCCCAGGCAGCTCCACCTCGACCCGATAGACCGCCGGCACGGCCTCGACAACACGGTCCAGCCAGGTGCCGGCAACCGGTTCGAGGCGCCGGCCATCCTGCACCAGAACGATGCGGGCCGTCGAAGGCGCGTGGATGCGTACCTGCAGCCGCACGGGTCCGTCGATCGGCAGCGCATCGCCGGCTGCGGCGGTGAGGTTGCCGCTCGACGCCTCGAACCGCAGGGCCCCCGGCGTGGCCGCGGCGTCGATGACCGAGTACACGCGGCCGGCCGTGAGCGCGCCGAGGACGGCGGCGCTGTCGGCGGCGGCGTCGCCGGACAGCACCGTCCCCTGCAGTCCGATCGAGAACGCGCGGAAGACCGCCTCGTAGCCGGGGACGCGCAGCGCGAGCGCATCGGTGCGCGACGCCTGTGCCCCCTCCCCCACCAGCCGCAGGCGGGCGTGCGCGTCGCTTCCTGCCACCGCCACGATCCGGCGGGCTGCGGTCAGCGCGTCCCACCGCGCCAGCGTGGCATCCGGCCGGTCGAGCACACGCCCCAGGGACTCCGGTGATCGGAGCAGGTACGTCAACGCCAGGCGGGCGATCTGGCTGCGGGGCTCGTCCCGCCATTCGCTGTCCCCGTTCAGCCACTCGAGCGCGTCGATCGGCTGGTCCCACGCGCTCCATCGGAGCGAGCGTCTCGCCGAATCCGGATGGGCGGCCACGGCGAATCCACCGAGGCGGTGCACGTCCTCGACGACGTCGCGCCCGTCGCCACCGAGCCGGTACGGCGCCTCACCGAGGCCGAGCGCGACCAGGTGGCCCTGGTTGGTGCTGATCTCGACGGCGTCGATGACCAGCGCGCCGGACCGGTAGGCCGGCGGCTCGGGCGGTCGCGTGCCGTCGCCATGGTCGGTGACCACGACGAACTGGAGTCCGGCCCGCGCGGCGGCTTCCGCCACGTCGTCGATGGAGCCACCGCCGTCGGAACGGTCCGTGTGCACGTGAAACACGCCGTGCACGGGGCTCCCGAGCGGCGGCGGCACCGAGCCGAGCTGCCGCGCCGGCGGCGGCAGGAGCGACCAGACACCGGTGAGGCCGGCCAGCAGTGCGATCCCGAGGAGGCGCCGGGTCATGTGGTCATGATCTCGGATGAAAGCGATCGTAGACGGCCCGCAGGCGATGTTCGAGCACGTGCGTGTAGATCTGCGTGGTGGAGAGGTTGGCGTGGCCGAGCATCATCTGGATAGCCCGCAGATCCGCGCCCCGCTCCAGCAGGTGCGTGGCGAACGAGTGGCGGAGCACGTGTGGACTGAGGGGAGACGAGATGCCCGCGCCCCGTCCGTACGCTTTCAGGATCTTCCAGAATCCCACGCGCGTGAGACCTGCGCCGCCCCGGGCATTGACGAAGAGCCGGGGACTCGTCCGCCGCACCAGCAGCGCCGGCCGGCCGTCGCGCGCGTAGCGCTCGACCCACCGGCCTGCTTCATCACCGATCGGCACGATGCGCTGTTTCGACCCCTTTCCCGTGCACGTGAGGAACGACGACTCGAGGTTGACGTCCGCCGGGCGCAGCGACACCAGCTCTGACACGCGCATCCCTGTGGCGTACAGGAGCTCGATCAGCGCGCGGTCGCGCAGGCCGCGCGGCGTGGACACGTCCGGCTGCTCGATGATCCGATCCACTTCCTCCACGGAGAGGAAGCGCGGCAGCGTCTGCCACGCGCGCGGCGGCCGGAGGTCGTCGGCCGGACTGGCCGCGATCCGTCCCTCGCGCAGCAGGAAGCGATAGAAGCCGCGGAAGCAGGCCACCGCCCTCGCCACCGATCGCGGCGAGCGCCCCGCGGCCATCAGATCGCGAACCAGGGACTCGAGGTCAGGCCGGGCCAGTTCCACGAGCGGTGTCGTACGCCCCGCGGCGAAGCGCGCCAGCAGCGTCATGTCCCGCCCGTAGCTCTCGACCGAGCTGACGGCGAGCCGCCGCTCGACCGTCAGATGTGTCAGGTAGGCGTCCACGTCGTGCCACGGCGTTCCGTCTCGTCGGGACTCTCCAGTAGGAGCCACGGTCGGAAAGATTGTAGGCTATCCCTCAGAGAGCCCGAATGCCGCGCCGCCGCTCCAGGTTCGAATCGCTCCCCACCGAAGCCATCAATCCCGCGACGCTGGCGATCGACAAGCTGTCCGCCGACGAGATCGTGGACCTGATGATCGCGGAAGACCGCCGCATGCTCGCCGCGGTGCAGAAGGAACGAGCGCGCATCGCGAGCGGCGTGGACCTGGTGGTGACTGCGCTGCGCAAGGGTGGACGGATCCTCTTCGTCGGCGCCGGCACGAGCGGGCGGCTGGGCATCCTCGAGTCGGCGGAGATGCCGCCGACGTTCAGCACCGACCCCAGCCTGGTGCAGGCCATCCTGGCCGGCGGGCGCGAAGCGATGCTCGGCACCAAGGAAGGGATCGAGGATCACTTCGAGGACGGCGCGCGCGCGATGGCCCGCCTCGCGCCGACGCGGAAGGACATCATCATCGGCGTCTCGGCGAGCGGGATGACCCAATACGTCCGTGGCGCCATGACCGCGTCCCGCAAGGCCGGAGCCCGCATCATCTTCGTCACCTGCGATCCTGCGGCCGAGATGGAGACGTTCGTGGACCTGATGATCGCGCCGGCAGTCGGGCCGGAAGTCATCGCCGGCTCCACCCGGCTCAAGGCGGGCACCGCCACCAAGCTCGTGCTGAACATGCTGACCACGGCGGCCATGGTGCGCACAGGCAAGACCTACGGGAACCTGATGGTGGACGTGCAGCCGACCTCCGAGAAGCTGCAGGAGCGCGCCCGCCGGATCGTCAGCATCGCCACCGCCCTGTCGCACGACGAGGCCGACAGGCTGCTGCGGAAGGCGCACTGGAACGTCAAGGCCGCCATCGTGATGCACAAGGCCGCGCTTTCCTACACCAAGGCGCTGGCGCGCCTCCGCAGGGCACACGGCTCGATGCGGGAAGCCGTCGGCGAAGACATCGAGGGACGCCTCCGCGAGGTCCTCGACGATCACCACTGAACCCCTGGCGCCCCGGCCGATGTCGTTCGACGCCCCGCGGCGGGTGATAGCGGAGGCCGTGGCCGCCCGCGCCTGTCCCGCCGCGGTCGTGGACGTGGGCGACGCCACCCGCCCGCTCTGGCGCGAGGCGTTCGGGAGGCTGACGTTCGAGGTCGATGCGCCCGCCGCGACGCCAGACACGATCTTCGATCTCGCCTCCCTGACCAAGGTGCTCGCCACCACGCCCATCGTGATGCAGATGGCCGAGCGCGGCACGCTCTCGCTCGACGATCGCGTCGACGGCCTCGTGCCCGGCTGGCGTGGCACCGATCGCGCGGAGGTGACGATTGAAGACCTGCTGGCACACTGCTCGGGGCTGCCTGCGTGGCGTCCCTTCTACGAATCGTGCGTGGGGCGGGAAGCGTTCGAACAGGCGATCGTCGACCTGCCGCTCGAATACGCGCCGCGCAGCCGCTCCGAGTACAGCGATCCCGGCTTCATGCTCCTCGCGTTCATCGTCGAAGACGCCGGTGGCATCAGGCTCGACGACCGCTTCCAGACCCTGCTCGCGCAGATGGGCGTGGTGGACCGGATGCAGTTCACGCCCCCCTCGCGCTGGCGGCCCGACGTCGCACCCACGGAATACGATCCCTGGCGCGGGCGGCTGCTGGTCGGCGAAGTCCACGACGAGAACGCGGCGGCCCTCGGCGGAGTGGCCGGGCATGCGGGGCTGTTCGGGACGGCGGGCGCCGTGGCCGCCTGCGCCCGCCATCTGCTCCAGATCGCGGGCGGCCGGACGGGCGCCTTCCAACCCTCCACGCTGGCCCACTTCACCAGCCGGCGCACCGGCGTCCCCGGCAGCTCCCGGGCCCTCGGCTGGGACACCATGCTGCCGACGTCGTCGTGCGGGACCCGCATGTCGCCGCGCGCGTTCGGACATACCGGGTTCACCGGCACGTCGCTCTGGATCGATCCCGACCGCGGGATCTACGCCGTGCTCCTGACCAACCGGGTCCATCCCACCCGCGCGAACGACCTGATCCGGGCCGTGCGGCCGGCGTTTCACGACGCGGTGATGGACGCCCTCACGTGACAACTGACCCGGGAGAGAACCAACCGGGTTGGATGTTCGTGAGATCGTGACTCGAAAACCAACCCGGTTGGTTGTTCGGCCAGTGCTGAATACTCGTTACACGTGACATACGTAACACGAGGATGAGCTATGGGCGAACGGACGCGACCAGGTCGGGTGAAGGCCACGGAGGCTGCCAAGCATTTCGGGGCACTGGTCGACCGTGTCCGGCAGGAGCGGACCACGTACGTCGTCGAGCGGGGCGGCCAGGCGGTGGCCGAGCTCCGGCCGGTGAGCCAGAGGCAGTGCTCAGTAGCCGAACTCATCCGGCTGCTGGACGAGGTGGGACCGTTCGATCGAGGGTTCGCGGATGCCCAACGCAGACCCTGCGCCTCCGAGCCCCCCGGACCGCACACCTCCGAACCCAACTCAGACGCTGCGCCTCCGCAGACGCGCGCCCCGGTCAGACCAGGGTGCGCGTCTTCACGTCCCAAGGTGCGGGGCCTCGCATGGAGCGGTGCCAGGCAACTTGGGTTCACAACCGCGAACGGTTACGATGGGAGCCGAGAACATGGCTGCCCGGTGGGGATGGTGCGCGTGCCTGGTGGTGGCAGCGGTGTCTCTGGCGGGCTGCGACCGGATCCCGCTGCTCGCCCCCAGCCAGTCGACGATCTCGCTCAGCGCTCCTCTTCGCATCCTTCCCCTCAACGGCTCCACGGAGCTGACGGCCGTCGTCATCGAACAAGGCGGCACGCCGGTCCACAACGGCACCGCCGTGCGGTTCACGACGACGCTCGGCAGGGTGGAGCCGGCTGAGGTCCAGACGCGGAACGGCGTGGCAACCACGACGTACTACGCCGGCGAGTCCTCGGGAATTGCGGAAGTCCGGGCGATCTCCGGAGCCGCGGGCGGCGGCACAGACACCGCCTCGCCCTCCAACGTCATCTCGATCACGATCGGCGCAGCGGCGGTTGAAACGGTCACCGTCCGCGCCAATCCGGCGAGCGTCAGCGCTGCCGGCGGCACGGTGGACATCATCGCCGGCGCCCTCGGGGCGAACGGCCGTTCGCTGCCCGGGGTGCCGGTGACCTTCAACGCGGACAACGGCACGCTGAGCGCCTCGTCGGCCCTGACCGACGCGAACGGCGAAGCGACCGTGCGCCTCACGACCAACGTGACCACGATCGTGACCGCGGCCGCCGGTGGCAAGACGCCGGCCACCGTCACGGTCTCCGTGCGATCCGCCCCCGCCGTGACACTGACCTGCCGTACGGGTGATGGGACTGCGGGCAACAGCTGCACGGCCGTCACGGGCACCAGCATCATCTTTGCCGCGGCCCGCGCAGAGGGCTCCGCGCCCCTCACCGGCGCCACGCTGGAGTTCGGTGACGGCACCGCGACGGCGCTCGGCACGCTCTCGAGCGGGTCGACCGTCGCGCACACCTACGACACTCCCCGGAACTACACGGCCACGCTCCGCGCCACCGACGTCAACGGCACGACGACGACCGCGACGGTCGCCGTGAACATCACCGGCGGCCAGCTCGCCGTCGAACTGAGCTGCGCGGGTGCGACTACGGCCATCGGGGTCTGCAGCCAGATCGCCGGACAGCCGGTATCCTTCACCGCACAACGCGCCGCGACCAACACCGCGACGCTCTCCGGGGCATCGCTGGCGTTCGGCGACGGGAGGTCGGCCACGCTCGGGACCCTGTCCGGCCCGGCGTCAACGCTCCACACGTACGGCGCGGCCGGCACGTACGTGGCCACGCTCACGGCGACGTCGGCCACGGGCGCCACGACCACCGCCAACGTCGTCGTGACCGTCACGGCGCCAACTCCGCTCACCGTCACCCTGGCGGCAGCGGTGGGGACGGCGACGACCACGGGACAGCCGGTGAGCTTCACCGCAACCGCGACGGCTCCCGCGTCGTCTCCCGTGGAGTCGTTCACCTGGGACTTCGGCGATGGTGTCACGACCACGACAGCTGGCAACACCACGACGCACGTATACGGGCCGGGCAGCACTCCTCCGCCCAACGCCGTCACGTCGACCACCTACACCGCAACGGTGACCGTGCGGACCACCGACGGTCGGACGGCTACCACCAGAACGGAGTTCCAGGTCCGCCTCGCGCCGTAGACGCAGCGCCCATCGAACCCGTCACGCCCGTCGAGCGAGCGTGTGAAACGTGATCCTCTTGTTGAGATTCGGTGTCTGGGATTCGGCTTGGGATTCGGGTTTCGGGCTTCGGGCTTCGGGACTTGAAACGGTCCCCGAGGCCGCCGCTCACCAGTCGCGGTAATTCGATCCGTCCAGCGCCGCCCCCTCCGCCCCGCTCTTCACGTCGTACACACCCGGCACGTCCGCGGGGTTCGTGGGATCGAACTCCGACATCTCGGTCACCCACGTGTCGGCGCTCTGCGTGATCGGATCGGCGGGCACGGCCCGGAGGTAGCTCTCCGTCACGAGCTCTTCGAGCGACGACGGGTACTGGTTCTTGTCGGCGTGATACTGGTCGATGGCGTCGCGCATCCGGTACAGGTTCTCCTTCAGCACAGCCTCCTTCGAGCGGGTCACGCTGTTCGAGTACGTCACCAGGCCGACGCTCGCCAAGATCACGATCAGCGACATCACGACCAGCAGCTCGATGAGCGTGAAACCGGACCGCGCACCCAGCACGCGTCGCAACCCCGGCCCGGCCCACGCGTTCGGCATCACGTCCTACCAGTCCCGGTACTTCGTCCCGTCGAGTCCCGTGCCCTCGCTCTGCGTGTACACGTCGAACACGCTGTTGCCACCCCAGCTCCGGCTGTCCGGGTCGTCGGAGTAGGCGCGGAGCCCCCAGTCCGCCCCGCCGGTCATGGGATCGATCGGAATCCGCCTCAGGAACTTCAGCGTGCGTCCGGACGCGTCGCCAACGGCGGGAACGCCTTCGACGAGCGTTTCCAGGTCCGGCGGGTACCCCTCGCTGCCGGTTTCCACCTCGGTGGTCGCGATCCGGCCCTGGTCCACGGCGTCCTTGAACTCGTCGATCGCCGTGCGGATCTCGCGCAGGTTCCGGCGCAGCTCGGCCTCACGCTGCCGCTGCATCGTGACGCGCGTGAGCGGCAGGACGGCCGACGCGAGGATGAGCAGGATCGCCGAGACAACGACGAGCTCGATGAACGTGAACCCGCGCTCAGCAGCGCCACCATGCCCGGCCAGGAGCCGGCACCGAACCCGCTGGACGGCACGGCGAATCGGACGCGGGCGCATCGCTGGGCGACCCGCTCACCGGACGGTCACCACCGCCGGCACGAAGGTCAGCGGCGCCACGGTACCATCCGGCAGCGTCGCCGAACCGGTCATGGTGAAGTTGCCGAACCCTGGGGCCGCCGCATCGAACAGAATCGCCGACAGCAGTCCGGAGCCGGAGGCCCCCGCGGCATCGCCCGTTCGCACGATCGCGATGTCGATCCGGCCGACGACCGGATCGACCTGCTGCGTGAACTGGACGTTGGTCCCGCCCTGACGCATGAAGCTTCCCTCCTGGATGCTTCGCACGCGCAGGACCGACGGGTCGAACGTGAGCGTGATCGACACCATCGACAGCCGAGACGCGTTCGACACGGAGATCGGCACGGTATACGGTCCACCGCCGACCTGCAGTTCGTTCGCCGGAGCCGTCAGCAGGATCTGCGCCGGCGGCACGGGCTGTCGCTGGGCCGAGGGAACCGGCGTGCCCCCTCCGGCCGGCTGCGTCGTACCCGGCACGGTGTTGCTGCCGGGAGGAATGACCGGTTGTGCCGCCGGAGCGCCGGTCTGGGGCGCGACGGCCGGCGGCGGAGGCAGTGCGTCGGTTGCCGGCGGCGTACCTGGAGGCTGCGGCGTTGCCGTCCCCTGCGGGTCGGGCAAACCGCCCGGCCCGATCGTCGGGGGCGGGCCACCCAGCGCCAGGTTCTGCTGCGAACCGATGTAGATGGGCGCCACGTCGTCCTGCGTCAGCTCGTGCGTCCGCACGAGCCGTGGCGTCAGCAGCATCACGATGTCGGTCTGCTCGACCCTATCAGAGGTATTCCCGAACAAGTTACGAATAATCGGCAATCGCAAGAGCCCTGGGAAACCCTTGGCGGACGTGCGTTCTCTCTCTTGGAGCAACCCTGCTAGCAAGTTCGACTCGCCGTTGCGTAGTCGGAGCCTGGTGTTCACCTTCCGGGTGAAGAACGAGGGCAGGGTCTGGGGATTGTCGGTACTTCCGATGACAACACCAGGCCCTAGGGAGCTACTCTCCACCGATAGCTCAAGGATGATCTCGTCCTCGAAAGTGACGCGCGGGGTCATCTCCACCACCACGCCGACGGTCCGGTACGTGAACGATGTCAGCGGATTCACGTTCACGCCGCCCTGGGCGAACGGCGTGAACACGGTCGAGGGAACCGGGACCTCGTCGCCCAGGTTGAGCGTGATCAGCTGGCCCTCCTGACCGCGCAGCTGGGGCTTGGCTATCAGCTTCGTCTGGTCATCGTTCTCCAGAAAACTGACAATGGCTGACGGAATCGCCAAGTAGAAATCGCCTGTGTTGACACCGCGTGTAATCGTGTTCAGGTTGAACGTATCAGTCGCATCTTCCGCTGCCGGGTTGCGTTCCGGTGAGAACACACCTCGTACCGCGTAGCTACTGAGGTCCAGGCCGAACTGCTTGGCACGGCTCCGGTTCACCTCGAGGATCTGCACGTCCACGACGACCTCGGCGCGCGGGTTGTCGTTCTGCTCGATCAGCTTCTCGACGATCTCGACCACGTTGGCCGAGGCGCCGACGGTGATCGTGTTGGCCGCCTTGTTCGGCACGATCCGCGGCGGCACGGCCATGCTCGGCAGCCGGATCACCTGCACCAGCAGCTGCGCCAGCTCGGTGGCGTCGGCGTGGGAGATGAAGAACGTCTGGATGACCTGCTCCTCGTACTGCGCCCGCTTCTGGTTGGTGTCCGGAACGACGAGAATCGTGCGGTCGTTGACGACCTTGTAGAAGTACTGGTTGACGGTCAGGATCTGGTTCAGCGCGTCGTTCAGCGTGACGTCGTCCAGCTCGACCGTGTAGCTGCGATCCTGGAAGTCGCGATCGTAGGTGACGTTGATGTTGGTGGCGTCACCGATGAAGTTGAGGATGTCGCGGACGCTGGTGTTGACGAAACGGATCGTCGGCAGCGTCGACTCGAGGTTCAACAGCGGCTGGGGCCCCTCCTGCCGCGCCCGCTCCCGGAGCTGGTCGATCGTCGGCTTCGGGAGCTCGGCTTCGAGCTGCTCCCGGATCCGGCGCTCCAGCTCGCGCACCTTGTCGGCGATCGATCGGCTGACCGGATCGAACTCGTTCGCCCGCCGGTACTCGCGCAGCGCCTCGTCGAGCTGGCCGCGCGCTTCGAACACGCGCGCCTGATCGAGGTGACGGCCCGCGGCGTTGATCATCGCGCGTTCGAGCGCGATGCGGTACTCCGCCCGGTTCGGTTCCTTCTGGACGGCCTCCCGGAAGTGCAGGACGGCCGCATCCCAGTCGCCGTTCCGTCCGGCCTGGTCGCCGCGTCCGTACGCGCGGCTCGCGCCGCATCCCGCCGCGAGCACGGCGGCAATCAGGAGAGACGCCAGCGCGGTCGCACGTCGCCCCTGCTGGCCGGGCCTGTCGCGTCTGGACACTCGGCTCGTCATGCTGATGGGTGTGGTCACTGGCCCGTCAGGCGCAGCACCTGGCGTCCATGCCCGTCGGCATGGGTGAGCTCGGCCGTGTCAGCGCCAACGCGTACCAGGCGATACCGTCCGTCGATGATATCGCCTTCCTTCCCATGGAACACGTTCCCGGACCCGTCCGCCAGCACCGCCAGCCGTCCACCGGTTCCCGCGCCCTCGACCAGCCCGATGAACTTCAGCGGGATCGGGGGCACGGACGGAGGCGGAGGTAGCCCGCTGCTCACGGGGGGCGGGGGCCGGGGTGCCGGTGGAGGCTCCAGGTCCGGCACGTCCTTTCGGGGCGTCGCCCGCGCTTCGAAACGGAACGGATTCCGCGCGGCGGGCTCGAGCGCCTCGCGCGCCTCGCCGAGACGCCCGAGACGCAACCCGTCCTGCAGCGCGGATGGCACGGTGTTCACCGGAGCCCCGGTCGATGCAACCGCCGCCGTGGGCGCCACCGCCGTCGCGGCATCATCACCGCGGAAATACCGGACACCCGCCACACCCAGCAGGACGACCAGCACGCCAAGCAGCACGCGCTGCCTCATGACGCCGGGGTGTGGAAGTAGGTGGACAGCTGCAGGCTGAGCACCAGCTCTCCCGTCGCCTCCGACCCCTGCGTCAGTCTGACGTCGTCCACGACGACGAACTCCGGTGCCGTTTCGAGGCTGTAGATGAAGGCCCGCATCGCTCCGTAGGTGCCGCGGAGCACCAGTTCGCTGCGCACCCGCGTCAACGCGCTGCCGCGCACGCTCTGCGGGTCGAACGTGTACCGCTCGTAGTCCAGCCCCGCCTCGTCGGCCAGTTGCGCCAGGCGCGGGTGCGTCAGGCGCCGGGCTGCGGGCAGATCGACGGGCAGCACCTTGCCGTAGAACGTCTCGAGCTCCGATGCCGCGCGCTCCTTGCCGTTGAGCGTCCCCTGCGCGGCCTCGAAATCGCGTCTGGCCACCGCGAGGGTCTGCTCCGCGGCCCGGTCGCGCTGCTCGATGTTCGCCACCCGCTGCTGCAGGGGATAGACGCCGAACGCGAACACGCCGGCGTTGAGCGCGACGACGACCGCCAGTGGCACGAGGACGCGGCGCCACTCCGACAGGATGCGCGCCGCCAGGCCGGCCCGGCTCATGGCTGACGCTCCGGCACGGCGTAGACCCCCTCGACGATCGCCTCGATCAGCCCGTCGGCCTGCACGCTCTCCTCGACCGGCTTCACGTCCCGGAAGGTCCCCGTCTGTTCGAGCGCCTCGATGAACTCGTCCACGTCGTCCACGCCGCGCGCCTGCGCCACGACCGCCACGGCGAACGTCCCCTGATTGAGGCGCGGCTGCACCGCCTTGATGCGCACGTCTGGCGGCAGCGTCGCCTCGAACTGCGCGAAGAGATCCGTCCACGAAAAGGCGCGCTGGTCGATGATGGCGTTCGCCTCACGCGCCGCCGCGGCGACCGACTCCAGCTCCCGCGGGTCGATCCGCGTGCGTACGGCGGCCGCCTCGACCCTCAGGCGGCTGGCTTCCGCCTCGGCTTCCTCGGCGTGCGTGCCGAGCCGCGACTGCGCCGCCGACAGGCGGACGAGTTCCTCGACGTTGAAGAGCGTGAACGCGACGGCCAGCACGGCGGCCACACCGATGCCCAGCCGCACGGCGCTCTCGTTGTAGAACGGCCGGGTCGCCAGGTTCGTGTGCAGCATCAGGCCGCCTGCTCCGCGCGCAGTCCGCGCAGCGAGACGCCGACGAGGGGCGCGAGGACATCCATCAGGGCCGGCGTCACCGAGATGCGGTCGGCAACGGCGGCGAATCGCGTCGGGTCGATCGGCTCGACCGCAAGGCCCAGCCGATCCTCGACGCTCCGCCGCGCGTCGTCGAGCGTCCCGCCGCCGCGGCCCGACCCGCCCACCAGGACGCGGACGAAGCCGCTGCCGGCCAGCCGATCCTGGTAGTACATCGCCGTCCGGTGGACGAGGTCCGCGAGCCCGCTGTCGTCGTCTCCCCCCTGCGTCCGGAGGTAGATCACATCGGTCCCCCGGAGGATGACGATCGTGGTCGCGTCGCCGCGCACGTGCACCAGCAGCCAGTCGCCATCGGGCACCGGGGCCGACAGGAACAGCTCCAGCAGGCAGACCGTGGACACGTCCACGAGGCCGGGGTACGCGGACGCCCGCTCGCAGACCGCTTCGTACGCGCGCACCGTCTCCCGGCGGGCCACGCTGACGAGGTATTCACGTCCGCCGTCCACGCGACGGCCGGCCGCATAGCTGACCAGGGCGTCATCGACGGGGAACGGCACCGACTTGCGCGCCTGCCACCGGATCAGCCGGTCGAGATCGTCGCGTCGTCCCGGCTCGTGTTCGAAAGGCACGATCGAGACGCGCGCGGCGGCATCGGGAATCACCAGCGCCACGCGCTTCGGCCGGGCCGGCAGCCGGCCGAAGACCTCGTCGATCGCGTTCGCCACGGCGTCCGGATCGGCGATGTTCTCCCCCGCCAGCACCGGTGTGACCACGCCGGGTGGCAGGGGCACGGTCGCATGGGCCGCGACCACCGGGGCGGCATGGCGCTCGCCGATGACGGCGGCCGAGACCCGATCCGCCGCGATCTCGACGGCGGCGTCCGGCGGGCGGCTCCGCAGCCACGAGGGGATCACCGTCGCCTCCCCGTCATTCGACGAACGTCACCTTGTTGATCTCGCGGAGCGTGGTCATGCCCCGGAGGACCTTCTCGACCGCGCTCTCGCGGAGGAACCGCATCCCTTCCTCGTGCGCCGCCTTCTTCACTTCGGAGTTCGGCCGGCGCTGCAGGATCATCTCACGGATGCGATCCGAGAGGTCGAGCAGTTCGCAGATCGCCGTGCGCCCCTTGAACCCCGTTCCGCCGCAGTCGATGCACCCGGCGCCCTCGTAGAACGCGTGCCGCTCGAGCAGGGCGGGATCCATCCCCGATTCCTGGAGCTGTTCCCGCGTGATGGCGGCCGGGCGCTTGCACTGGTCGCAGATGAGCCGGACGAGCCGCTGCGCCAGCACGCAGTTGAGCGCCGACACGAACTGGTACGGCTCCACGCCCATGTTCAGGAAGCGGCCCAGCACGTCCACGACGTTGTTCGCGTGCACGGTCGTGAAGACCAGGTGCCCCGTCAACGCCGACTGGATGGCGATCTGCGCCGTTTCCGGGTCCCGGATCTCGCCCACCATGATCTTGTCCGGGTCGTGCCGCAGGATGGACCTGAGGCCGCGCGCGAACGTCAGGCCCTTCTTCTCGTTGATCGGGATCTGGGTGACCCCCCCGAGCTGGTACTCGACCGGATCCTCGATCGTGATGACCTTGTCCTCGATCGACTTGATCTCCGAGAGCGCCGCGTACAGCGTCGTGGTCTTGCCGCTGCCCGTCGGGCCGGTGACCAGCACCATGCCGTACGGCTCCCGGATGTACTTCCGGAACCGGCGCAGCTCGTCCTCGGGAAACCCCAGGATGTCCAGCCTCAGTTCAGTGAACTGCTCGCTGATCGACTCCTTGTCGAGGATCCGGATCACGGCGTCTTCGCCGTGCACGCTGGGCATGATCGACACCCGGAAGTCGATGGTCTTCCCGGGCATGCGCACCTTGAAGCGGCCGTCCTGCGGCACGCGCTTCTCGGCGATGTCCAGCTCCGCCATCACCTTGATGCGCGAGATGATCGGGCTGTGGAACTGCTTGGCCATCGGCCGCATCGCGGGCTGCAGCACGCCGTCGATCCGGTACTTCACGTGGACGGCGTCGTCGCCCGTCTCCACGTGGATGTCGCTCGCCCGCCGCTGGATGCCGGCGAAGATCAGCGAGTCCACCAGACGGATCACCGGGCTGGTGTCGCTCGTGAGCCGCTCGACCGTCAGACTCTCGTCGCCACCCTCGTCGTCCTTCAGGACCTGGAGCTGGAAGCCCTCCGTGGCGTCCTCGAGCACGCGCTGGGAGCTCTCGCTCTTCTTCAGGATCGACTGGATCGCCGAGGGCGCGCCCACCGTGACCCGGAGCGGCGTGGCGAGCACCGTCCCGAGCTCGTCGATGAGCGGCAGATCGGTCGGGTCCGACACGACGATCACCAGCGTCCGCCCCTCGCGGCGGTGCGGCACGAACCCGTAGCGGAGCATCAGATCGGCGGGAATGCTCCGGAACAGCTCCTGGTCGATCCGGAACGCCTGCATGTCCACGAAGTCGAGGCGGTACCGTTCGGCCAGGGCACGCGCCCGTGCCACCTCGGCCGCATGGTCCTCCACGACCGGTGGCAGATTCACGGCGTCTTCGACGGGACCGGCCATGGCTCTCCCCTGTTATCGGACGACGGTGCTCAACTCGAACAGGGGGAGGTACAGGGCCAGCACGACCGCGGCGATGACCACCCCCATCAGGACCAGCAGGATCGGCTCGATGAGGGTGATGTAGCGGGCCACCTCCGCCTCCACCTCCTCGTCGTAGAAATCGGCCAGGCTGTTGAGCATCTCCTGCAGCGCCCCGGTGGACTCCCCCACGTCAACCATCTTGACGGCCACGTCCGGGAACGAGCCCCGGGCCCGGAGGGCGGCGCCGAACGCCTCCCCTTCCCGCACCCGGCGCCCCACCGTTTCGACTTCTCCGGCGAGAAAACGGTTGGTCATGGACCGGGCGGCGGTTTCCAGCGCGTTCACGAGCGGGATCCCGCCCCCGAGCAGCGTCGCCAGCGTCCGCGCGAGCTGCGACGTCGCGAGCTTCCGGAACGTGGACCCCACCCAGGGCAGCGACAGCACACCCCGGTCGAATCGCTCCCGCTGTCCGGCCTGGCGCAGCCACCAGGCCACACCCATGGCCCCAGCCGCCAGCGCCGCCGCCACCAGCAGGATGTTGCCGCGCACGAAGTCGGACAGGGCCACGATGACGCGCGTGGACGCCGGCAGTTCCTGCCCGAACCCGGCGTAGAACTCCGAGAAGGCGGGCACGACGCGCAGCACGATGATGCCGACCAGGGCCACCATCATGGCCACCAGGATGGCCGGGTAGATCAGCGCGGAGATCGTGCGGCGGCGGACGGCGCTGATGACCTTTTCGTACGCCACGTACCGCCGCACCACCGAATCGAGTTCGCCCGCGCGCTCGCCGGCGGTCAGCGTCGCCGCGTAGATCAGCGGGAAGAGGTCGCCGTGCGCCGCGAACGACTCGGACAGCGCGGCGCCGGCCTTGACGCGGTCGTGCACGTCGTCCAGCACCGACTTGAACGTCGCGGACTCGATGCGCTCCCGCAGGATGTCCAGCGACTGGACTAGCGGCATGCCGGCCTTCAGCAGGGTCGCCAGCTCCTGGTTGAAGGCCAGGAACTCGCGCTGCGGGATCCTCCGCCGCCGGGCCGGCAGGGACAGGCTGGGCAGCCCCAGTCCTCCCTTCCGCTGGAGCGAGAGGATCAGCAGCCCTTTCTCTTCCAGGTCCCGCCGCAGGCGCGCCTCACTCTCGGCGACGTAGGTGCCCTCGACGATCTCGCCGCCGGGGGTGCCCAGCCTGCAGCGGAACTCCACGCTCAGCGCACCTCGAGAAACGCGTGAAAGACGCGCACGCCCAGCTCCCGCGTGTCGCCACCCGCCATCGACGGCACCCTGGCCGGCACGAACGTGCGGTCCACGGTCATCTGCAGCTCCACGACGTCCCCGTCGCCCAGGAGGCCGGCCGACAGCGGAATCCGCCGGAGATCGGCCTGCCCCGGGGCGAGGGTGAAGGCGTCGACCTCCTGGTCACCGAGCGTCAGCCGCACCTGCTGCGGCTCCGGGATCGCATCCGAGCGGTCGAGCTGCAGGAACAGTCGCGCGTCGCGCCGCGGATTGCGGAACGCGAGCGTGGCCGCGCCCGTGGACCACTGCCACTGCCGCATGCTGCCCTCGGCCTGCTCCACGTTGTGCCACCCGTCCTTGAAGACGACGAACACCGCGTCCGCCTGCAGGCGCATGTCGAACGTGGCCACGCGGTAGCCGCGCTGCCCGATCGCCTCCCCTTCGAGCCGCATCCGCTGGCCGGTCGACTTCGACATCAGGCCGATCTCGACGTCGGTCTCCCCCACGTACGGGATCTTCGGCACGAAGACCGTACGGGTGTACTCGATCGTCTGGCCGGGCGCCCAGAGCGACATCGGCGTCGGCGGCTGGTGGTCGTCGGTCCACATCATCTCGCCGGCGGTGTCCAGAAAGTGCACGAACACCCACCCGTCCTCAGGAAACGGCGGGGCGTCGGCGGCCACCTCGAAGCGGAACTGCATCTCGAGGGGACCGCCGATGACCGCCTCGCGGCTGCCGAGCGTGAGGGTGGGCGTGGCCGCTATCACGCCCGTGTC
This sequence comes from Acidimicrobiia bacterium, assembly GCA_016871255.1. GTDB lineage: Bacteria > Acidobacteriota > Vicinamibacteria > Vicinamibacterales > UBA2999 > VFZH01. The sequence continues at coordinate 63,817 of VFZH01000004.1, forward strand.
CGCGGCCGGCCCGCAGGCCGCGCCCAGGACGGAGAGCAGCAGGGCGCACAGAAGACCCGGTGAACGATTCGTCGATGCTGGCATGTCAGTCCCCAATTCTGCTACAGTCGCTGCCGAAGCGCGACGTGGTCACCGGCGCGTGTGGGACGCGCCTGCCGGACCCGGTTTCGGCGCACCCGACCAGCATGCCTCCGGCTGGAGACAGCCCTCCCAGGGGAACCGACCGCGATCTGGCCTCCATTGCCGAGGCCCGGGCGCTCGCGCGCACGGCGCGCGCCGCGCAGGACGCCCTCGCCGAGATCTCCCAGGAACGGATCGACGCGATCGTGACGGCCATGGCCCAGGCGGTGACGCCGCACGCCGAGGCGCTCGCGAGGCTCGCCGTCGAAGAAACCGGATACGGGGTCGTCGCCGACAAGACGCAGAAGAACCTCTTCAGTTCCCGACAGGTCTACGAGTTCATCAGGCCCATGCGCACGGTGGGCGTGATCCGTCGCCTCGACGATCGCCGCGTGGTCGAGATCGCCGAACCCTTCGGCGTCGTCGCCGCCGTCGTGCCCTCGACCAACCCGACATCCACCGCCATCTACAAGGTGCTGATCGCGCTGAAGGCCCGCTGCGCCATCGTGGTCAGCCCCCACCCGTCGGCGGCCCGGTGCATCACGCGCACCGTCGAGATCATGGCCGAGGCGGCCGCCCGCGCCGGTGCGCCGGCCGGCAGCATCGGCTGGATGACGCACGTCACGCTGGAGGGCACGCAGGAGCTGATGCGGCAGCGCGAGGTGGCCGTCATCCTGGCCACCGGCGGCATGGGTCTGGTCCGCGCAGCCTACAGCGCCGGCAAACCCGCGTACGGCGTGGGACCGGGCAACGCGCCCGCCTACATCGAACGTTCGGCCGACCTCGGGAAGGCGGTCCGCGACATCGTCATCGGCAAGACGTTCGACCACGGCGTGCTCTGCTCGTCGCCCAACTCGGTGGTCGTGGACGAGGCCGTGGCCGAGGAGGTGCGCCGTGCCTTCGTCGCCGAGGGCGGCTACTTCCTGAACGCCGAAGAAATGGCGCGATTGGCCGCGAAACTGGTCACGCCCCAGCGGCTCCCCAACCCCGCGCTCGTCGGCAAGCCCGTCTCCCACATCGCGACGGAAACGGGCCTGACCGTACCGGACGGCACGCGGGTCCTGCTGGCCCCGCTGACGGGGGTCGGCCGGGACTACCCGCTGTCGATCGAGAAGCTCTGCCCCGTCCTGTCCTTCTACACCGTCCGCGACTGGCGCGAAGGCTGCGAACGCTGCAAGGAGATCCTCCGCTACGGCGGGATGGGCCACACGATGTCGATCCACTCCGAGAACGAGCAGATCATCCTGGAATTCGGGTTGAAGAAGCCGGCGTTCCGGATCTGCGTCAACACGCCCACCACGCACGGTTCGATCGGCCTCACCACCGGACTGGATCCCGCCATGACGCTCGGGTGCGGCGGCTGGGGCGGCAACATCACGTCGGACAACATCACGCCGCGCCACCTGCTGAACATCAAGCGGCTGGCGTACGAAATCCGCCCGGCACAGCCGTCCGCCACGCAGGCTCGACCGGCGGCACCCGCCGCCGCCCGGCCCGGCGTGCCGGCCGCGCTCCTGGCCGAGCGGATCGACCGGTTCCTCGCCTCGAAGGGGATCACGGGCTCGCCCGCTCCGGCGGCATCCGCGCCTCCGGCCCCCAGGGACTCCGGGACCGCCAGCGCCGCCCCCCGCCAGTCGCCCGCCGAGTTCGTCTGCGAAGACGACGTCCGCGCCGCCATCGAGGCTGGTCGCACCATCGTCATCGGCGCGCGGACGATCGTGACACCCTCGGCCCGCGAGCTCGGCGACGATCGCCGGGTGTTCGTCCAGACCCCGGCCGGCTGACGCGGCGGTCATTCCCGTCGCGATCGAGGCGGCGATCGTGTTTTTCCTTGTCACCTGAAGCAGCAGATCCGCCGTAACTGCAGATTCTGAAAGCACTTACCTGTTGACGCTCCCGGATCCCGATGCTACAGTTGGGCGCCGTGCGAGCCTTGCGATCGACCTTCGCCCTGCTGATGCTGGCCGCGGGTGCCTCGGCCTGCGCCGTGAAGCCCTCGGCGATGAATCTTCCCGCAGCGGGCCCCCTCGTGTCGGATGAGGCATCTCCGCCGGCACCTGCGGTCGATGGTTCGGACCTCGTTCCGATCCCGCTCACACTCGCCGAACTGGTCGATTCTCCGATTCTCCCCGACACCATCGGGACGGACAGCCTGTTGGACGGCGGAGAGACCCCCGACGGGGTTCTCGCCCTGGCCGGCGGCGAGGACGGCGATCAGGCCGTGGTCGGGATCGACATCCCGCTCAACAACCGGGTGCTGGCCTACGTGCAGTCGTTCACCGGCAGGCTGCGGACGCACGTGCAGGACGCGCTGGCCCGCGGCGCACAGTATCTGCCGATGATCAAGGACGTGTTCCGCGCCGAGGGGCTGCCGCTCGAGCTCGCGTACATCCCGATTGTCGAAAGCGCTTTCCAGCCGGACGCCGTGTCGCGCGCGCTGGCCACCGGGCTGTGGCAGTTCATGGGGCCGACGGCCCGCGAGAACGGGCTCGTCCACGACTGGTACATGGACGAGCGGTCGGAGCCGT
>VFZH01000005.1 GCA_016871255.1 Acidimicrobiia bacterium
CACGTTGTTGATGAACAGCCCGCCGGCTTCCGTCTCCGCGCTCACCCCGCGGCTGGTTACGGTGACCTCTTCGACCGCCATGTTGTTGATCTGGTAATGGCGCACGCCGACGCCGCCCGAGCCGATGCCCGAGAAGCTCATCCCGTCCAGCATCATCTTCGCGTCGTCGCCCGCGCTGCCGTGGACGCCGAACGTCGAGGTGTTCTCGCCCGTGCTGCCTCCGACGTCCTGCTGCCCCGTCACCTTGGCGCCCAGGGTCAGGGCTCCGAAGGCGTTCACCGACTTCCCGGTCGGCAGCGCATCCTGCACCTCACGCGACAGCACGGTGCGCGTGCGCGTGTTCTGCACGTCCACCACCGGGTTCGCGCTGGTGACGGTAATCGTTTCTTCGAGTCCGCCGATCTTCATGTCGGCGTTGACCGTCGCCGTGAAGCCGGTGGTGAGCTCGAGGCCTTCGCGCCTGACGGTCGCGAACCCGGGGAGCGTGAACGTGACGACGTACTCGCCGGGACGCAGTTCGACGATCTTGTACTGCCCCTGCGCGTCGGTCACGGCGACGCGGACCTTCTCGATCAACGTGGGGCTGGCGGCCTCGACCGTCACCCCGGGCAGAACCGCGCCGGTAGCGTCCCGCACGGCACCCGCGATGGCGCCGGTCGTGGCGGATTGCGCGGCTCCGGCGTCGGGGGTCAGCAGCACACCCAGCAGCACCCAGGCGACGAGGCCGGTCGCACGTGCGGAAGTCGAGCCGTGAGTCATCGTGAAGCCCTTCGAGAACAGGTGGACACAGGGCCGGGCGGAGACAGGCACTGGCGGCGGCTCCGCCGGGCGGCGTACGGACGTCACGAGATCGTAGGGACCGCAATACACAGGAACAACGACATTTTTCGACTCTTTCAACAAGGTTCTGCGACATAATCGGCCGTCCATGGAACTGCGGCACCTGCGCTACTTCGTCGCCGTCGCCGAAGAGGAGCACTTTGCCCGGGCGGCCGCGCGGCTCCACATCTCGGCCCCGCCGTTGAGCCAGCAGATCCGGGACCTGGAACGCGAGCTGGGGGTGTCTCTGTTCGAGCGGGTCGGCCGCCGCGTGCGGCTCACGCCCGCCGGCCGCGCCCTTCGCGAGGACGCGATCAACGTGCTCGCGGAGGTGGATCGGAGCGTCCGGCGGGTCCAGGCCGCAGCGCGCGGAGACTACGGACACCTTGCCCTGGCGTTCGCGGAAACCGGGAGCCTGGACCTGGTGCCCAGGTTCGCACTCCGGTTCCGCGAGCGGCATCCGGACGTCGAGCTGGAGCTCCTGCCGATGCCGATTCACACGCACATCGACGCGCTGCGGGCGCGGGAGATTACGGCAGCGGTCACCTTCGGCTTCGGGGAGCCTGCCGATGCGGACATCTCGTCGCAGGTGATGTACACCCAGCGGATGGGGCTGATCATGTCCCGCGATCATCCGCTGGCTGCGCGCCAGCGAATCGAGTCCCGCCTGCTGGCCGGCCAGCCCTTCGTCTGGGCGCGGCGCGATACGAGTCCGATCTTTCACGACTACGTCTCCGCCAGGATGGCCGAGCGGGGGTTGCACCTGCGGGTCGCCGTTCGCACCACGACCTGGGAAGCCCGGTTGAGTCTGGTGGCGAGTGGGGCGGGGATCACGTTCGGCGGGCCGGTACAGGACCTGGAGGCCAGAGGCCTCGTCTACCGCCCGCTGACCGACGTCCGCGTGGACATCACCAGCCTGCTGATCTGGCGGCGCGAGGACGATCGGTCCCGGCTGCTCCTGTCCGTCCGCGAGATCCTGAGCGATCTCATGGTTCCGGCGCGACGTCGCCGGGCCGTCGCCGGCTGACGTCGCGCGCGTCTACTGCCCGCCCTGCACGATGCGGCCGCTGGTGACGAACCGCCGGTAGTCGGTGAATTCCTGCCGCACCCGCAGCTGCGGCACGCCCGAGTGACGGATGACGGTCAGCGATTCCACGAGCCGGGGCATCAGAATCGTCTCGGGCGGATCCGTGAAGGTCACGCGCCGGTAGCGGATCGACGTGTCCGACCGCTCGATGATCAGATGCGGACTGCCGCCGAACCGCTGCTGCTCCGGGGGCACCGGCACGTCCACCAGGCCTCGCAGGCGCTCATCGAGCCGCAACACCTCCCCCGTCTGCTCGTCGAGCCAGACACGCCCGGTGCTCCGCCCCGGAACCTCGATCGTCACGCACTCGTCCTTCCAGGTGGTTTCGACCGGGCCCCGGGTCACGGACCGGAAGTCGAGCATCGCAGCCGTGCGGCCGTCCACCCGCTCGGTCCCCGCGAACTCGAACGCGTAGTCCTGGTGCTTCTCGGGCAGGAACATGGCGAGCGGCTCGGGCGACACCGCCTTCGGATCCATACAGCCCGGTTCATCGCCCGGCCGGGGAGGCCGGCCGTCCACGCGGAGCAGCGTGCGCAGGATCTGCGCCGCGGGCCCGCCGTCGTCGCCGGGCGCCCACTCGACGCGGAGCTCGTACTCGAGCCGCCGCGCGCGGTCGGACGGCATCAAATCCCTGGCCAGCGGCTGCAGCGTCACGCGCTCGCGCGCCACGATCGACTGCGCCCGGTCCACGTACCGGCGCACGTAGCGGGCAGCACGCGCCAGCAGCACGACAGGATCGTCGGATGCAGCCGCACCCGCAGAAATACTGTCCGCGGGGACGACTCCGGCCGGCGCGGCCAGCGTGGCCGCCAGGACGGCTGCAAATAGGCGCTCGCGCACGGGTGACCTTCGCGTAAACTGACGTCAGACGCCGCGACCCTAATCTACTTCACCGTCTGCCGGCCCGCGGCGCGCTCCTTGCCGCAGAGCCGGCTGGCGGGTGCGCCGCCCGGAAGGAGCTCACATGGTTCCGAAGTCCGTCCTCGTGCTGCTCACGGTCGTCCTCGCGGGCGTCGCTGCCGCCCCTGCGATGACCGCCGAAGATCCGACTCCGAACCTCGATGGCTTCTACCTGTGCGACGGCGTCAACCCCGAGGGCAACCCGTATCGCGGCTTCGTCGAGATCGTCAAGGCCCAGAATACGTTCCATCTCCGCTGGACCTTCCCCCAGAGCCGGGACTCGGCCATGGGCATCGGCATCGTCAGCAACGGCGTGCTCGCCGTCAGCTACTACGGCGGAACCACGGCGGGCGTCGTGGTCTACAAGATCGACGCCGGGTCCAAGATGGTCGGCGAATGGACGGTGGCGGGCACCAACGGCAGCGTCTACAAGGAAACGCTGACGCGCCTGCCGGGCAAGCCGGCGATGCCGGAGGACCGGGATCACACTCCGTCGGAGCGTCCGCGCCGGTCGCAGCCGCGCAACGACCCCGGACGGATCATCCAGGGGTGAGCGCGATCTGACCCTGGTCCGCCATCGGGCCCGGTTGCTCCCGGGCCCGTTCGTCCCTTCCCGTCCCGCGCTCCCGGCATGACTGCGGCGCTGATCGAGTTCGCCGCCGCGTTTGCCGCCGGTGCCGTCAACTCGGTGGCCGGGGGCGGCACCCTCATCACCTTCCCGACCCTCGTCTGGCTCGGGCTGCCCTCGATCACGGCCAACGCCACCAACACCGTCGCCATCTGGCCCGGATCCATCGGCGCCATGTGGGGGTACCGGCGCGAGCTGCGCACGACGCCCGCACCGCTCTGGGTGCTGGCCATCCCGAGCACCGCAGGCGGGATGATGGGCGCGATCCTGCTCCAGTTGACGCCGACGGAGCTGTTCGATCGCTTCGTGCCGATCCTCGTTCTGTTTGCCACGCTGCTGTTCATGGCGCAGGACGCCCTGCAGCGCCGGCTCGGGCTCGACGCGCGCGCACCGCGGGACCACGGCTGGCAGGCGGGCGCGATCGTCTTCCAGTTCGCCGTCGGCCTGTACGGCGGCTACTTCGGCGCCGGCATCGGCATCCTGATGCTGGCGGCGCTCAGCCTGCTGGGCCTGCGCGACATCCACGAGATGAACGGCGTGAAGAACCTGCTGGGGCTGTGCATCAACGGCACCGCCGCGATCTACTTCGTGGCCATGGACATGGTGGCGTGGCCGGCGGTGTTCGCCATGGCCGGCGGGGCGATCGCCGGAGGCATCGGCGGCGCCGGCATGGCCCGGCGCATCGGCCCGAAGGCCGTTCGCCGGATCGTCGTCGGCGTCGGCTTCGGCATGACCGGGCTGATGGCGCTCCGCCTGTGGTGAGCGCGCGGACGCGAAATCCCGAAGCCCAGAACCCGAATCCCAGACCAACTCCCAACGCCCGAATCCCAACGGGGCCAGTGTGCGCCTGCCGACTCCTTGGAGGTCGGGGCATTGGGATGTGGGATGCGGGACTTGACTTGGGATGTCGGATGCGGAGTGTGGGATTTGGACCCTCCCGTGCGTCCGCGCATACACTGTCTCCATGGTGCTCACCCCTTCGACCATGCTCGACATCGGCACGGCGCTGCCTCCGTTCCGTCTTCCGGACACCAGCGGGAGAGAGGTGTCCGATCGCGACTTCGCGGACGCGAAGGGGCTGCTCGTCGCCTTCGTCTCGGTGCACTGCCCGTTCGTCAAGCTGATCCAGGACGAACTGGGGCGGTTCGGGGCCGAGTACCAGCCGAAGGGGCTGGCCATCGTGGCGATCGGCTCGAACGACCTGGCCACCTATCCCATGGACGGTCCGGAAGGCATGCGGCGGCAGGCCAGCGCCTGCGGCTGGACGTTTCCCTGCCTGCTGGACGAGACGCAGGAGGTGGCGAAGGCGTTCCGGGCAGCCTGCACACCCGACTTCTTCCTGTTCGACGGCGACGGCACACTGGCGTACCGCGGGCAGTTCGACAGCAGCCGGCCGGGCAGTGGCATCGCACCAACCGGCGCCGACCTGCGGGCGGCCGCGGACGCGGTGCTTGCGGGCACAGCCGTGAGCGCGACGCAGAAGCCCAGCATCGGGTGCAACATCAAGTGGCGGGCCGGGAACGAGCCGCCCTGGTTCGGAGCCTGATTCCCCCAGGCGCGATCAGAGCCGGCGCAACCGCCCGGCCGCGGCTTCCAGCGTCTCGTCCCGCTTCGCGAAGCAGAACCGGATCGTGGTCCCGGCCTCCGCCGTGTACAGGAACGGCGACAGCGGAATCGCGGCCACGCCGCACTCGGCAATCAGGCGCTCGGCGAACGCGTGGTCCGGCTCGCTGGTCACGCGCGAGTAGTCCATCAGCTGGAAGAACGTCCCGCGGCACGGCAGCGGTACGAGCTTCGAGCCGGCCAGCAGGCCGAGGAACAGGTTCCGCTTCCGCTCGTAGAACGCCGCCACCTCCCGGCACTCGGGATCGCGCCGGACGACGTCCGCGTACGCGAGCTGCACGGCGCCGTTCACGGCATAGGTCACCCACTGGTGCACGCGCCGGATCTCGGCCGTCAGCGCCGCCGGGGCGGCCGCGTAGCCGACCTTCCAGCCGGTCGTGCTGTAGGTCTTGCCGAACGAGCTGATGACCACGGCCCGCGACGACACGTCGGGATCGCGTGCCAGGCTCTCGTGCCTGGCCCCGTCGAACACGATGTGTTCGTACACCTCGTCGGACACCGCATAGGCGTCCGTGCCGGCGAGCACCTGCCGGAGCTGCTGCAGATCCTGCCAGTCGAGGATCGTCCCCGACGGGTTGTGCGGCGAGTTGAGGACGAGCAGCCTCGTCTTCGGCCCGATGGCCCGTCGCACGTCGTCCCAGTCGATGCGGTAGTCCCGCGCGCCGAGCGGCACGAACACGGGCGTCCCCCCGGCCAGCTGAATCGCCGGCACGTACGAGTCGTACACCGGCTCGAAGACGATGACCTCGTCGCCGGAGTGGACGAGCGCCAGGATGGTGCTGAACAGCGCCTCGGTCGCGCCCGACGTGACGGTGATCTCGGTCTCCGGATCGTACCGGCGACCGTAGAGATGGCGGATCTTCGCCGCCAGCGCCTCCCTGAGCTCCGGCACGCCGGCCATCGCCACGTACTGGTTGTGCCCCTCGCGCATCCGGGCCGCCACGGCGTCCACCAGCGCGGGATCGCAGTCGAAATCCGGAAACCCCTGTGAGAGGTTGATGGCACCGTGTTCCGCGGTCAGACGCGTCATCACGGTGAAGATGGAATCGCCAGACGCGAGCTTCGACCGGGGATCGGGAGCGCGGCTCATCGCTCTTCTCCCCCTCCGGTTCCGTTCTCCTCGGGCTCGAGCAGCTCCTCGGGTTGCCTGAGCGACGCCAGGGGGTACTTCCGTCTCAGCGCCACGACGCGGTCGTAGTAGCCGGCCTTCGGGATCTCGCGGCGCACGAGCCGGTCGCGCAGGCGGCGCAGCTCGAACCGGTACAGGTCGCGGACGAACTCCTGGACGACGGCGGGTGGGGTGTGGCCGGCTGGACGCACACCGTGCGCCAGCAGTTGATCGACCAGGTCGCGTCGATAGCGGTACATCGTCAACCGGGACAAAGCGAACCGGGCTGGATACTCGATCGGCCTGCCCGCGCAAATCCAGCCCGGTTCGCTGTTCCCGGCAGCTGGTCTCAGTACCGGTAGTGCGCCGGCTTGTACGGGCCCTCGACCGGGACGCCGATGTAGGACGCCTGGTCGGGTGTGAGGGTCGTGAGCCGGACGCCGAGGTGATCGAGGTGCAGGCGGGCCACCTCTTCGTCGAGCGCCTTCGGCAGCATGGTCACCGACTTGCCGTAGTCCTCCGCGTTTCGGTGCAACTCGAGCTGCGCCAGCACCTGGTTGGTGAACGAGGTGGACATCACGAAGCTCGGGTGACCCGTCGCGCACCCCAGATTGAGCAGCCGCCCCTCGGCCAGCACCAGCACGCTGTGGCCGTCGGGGAAGGTCCACTCGTCGTACTGCGGCTTGACGTTCACGCGCGTGATGCCGGGCACCTTCTTCAGGCCGGCCATGTCGATCTCGTTGTCGAAGTGGCCGATGTTGCCCACGATGACCTTGTCCTTCATCCGGGCCATGTGCTCGACGGTGATGATGTTCTTGTTGCCCGTGGCGGTCACGAAGATGTCGGCGGTGCCGAGCACCGACTCGATGGTGTCCACCTGGAAACCTTCCATCGCCGCCTGCAGCGCGCAGATCGGATCGATTTCCGTGACGATGACCCGGCAGCCCTGGCCGCGCAGCGCCTGGGCGCACCCCTTGCCCACCTCGCCGAAGCCGCAGACCACGGCCACCTTGCCGCCCAGCATCACGTCGGTGGCGCGCGCCAGCCCGTCGGGCAGCGAGTGCCGGCACCCGTAGATGTTGTCGAACTTGCTCTTGGTCACCGAGTCGTTGACGTTGATCGCCGGGAACAGGAGCGTGCCGTTCTCCATCATCTGGTAGAGCCGGTGCACCCCCGTCGTCGTCTCTTCGCTGACGCCGCGGATGCCGGACGCCACGCGCGTCCACAGCCCCGGGTTCGCCTTCAGCTCGTCGGCGATCGTCTGCAGGATGACGCCCCACTCTTCGGGGTCCGTGTGCGGGTTGAAGGCCGGCACCGAGCCCACGCGCTCGAACTCCACCGCCTTGTGCACGTACAGCGTGGCGTCGCCGCCGTCGTCGACGATGAGCGTGGGCCCCGTGCCGTCGGGCCAGACGAGCGCCTCCTTCGTACACCACCAGTACTCCTCGAGCGACTCGCCCTTCCAGGCGAACACCGGGGTGCCCTTCGGCGCGGCCGCCGTGCCGTCCGCCTCCGGCCGGCCCACGACCACCGCCGCCGCGGCGTGGTCCTGGGTCGAGAAGACGTTGCACGACACCCAGCGCACGTCGGCTCCGAGCTCGGTCAGCGTCTCGATGAGCACCGCCGTCTGGACCGTCATGTGCAGGCTGCCCATGATGCGCGCGCCGGCCAGCGGCCGTTCCGACGCGTGACGGGCGCGGAGCGCCATCAGCCCGGGCATCTCGTGCTCGGCCAGCTGGATCTCCTTGCGGCCCCAGTCGGCCAGCGATAGATCGGCCACCTTGAAGGCCGGCCGCTTCGCGCGCCGGGCGGCTTCGAACGCGTGCAGCTTCTCCACTACGGTCGTTGACATCTCCCTAGACTCCTCAGCGTGGGTGCGAGGCGCTCCACGTGCCTCGACAGGACGGGTGTACAGGATAAACCAACCAGCCACCAGAGGGTCTCGTTCCCCCCGGGCGGCGACGTCCGGCGCCCCCCGGGCCTGGGGTGCCGACCGTGCTGCGGGGAGAACGACGCCGGTGACCGTCCGACCGCCCCGGCCGGAATGCCCAGGCAAAGGGACGTCGCGGCCCAGTGGGACGGACCGAGTGGACCGCGTCGCGGGCCGAGCGCCACCACGCAGTCGCCAGGAGCCGGCTCCGGCGGCCTCTCAGTCCGGAGCGCCGGCCGGCTGCGGGGCGGCAAGGTCGCCCCTGCCATCCAGCGTGCGTTCCAGCTCGCCCACCAGCGCGTCCAGCTCGGCGACGACGGCGCTCACCGTGTCCGGCCGCGTCAGGTCCACGCCAGCCTTCGCGAGCAGCCGGATGGGGTAGTCGCTCCCGCCCGCGCTCAGCAGGTCGAGGTAGCGCCGCACCGCCCCGGCCCGCTGGCCCTCGTTCGACGACCGGAGGTCCCGCATCAGCCAGGCGGTGGACGCGAAGCAGGTCGCGTACTGGTAGACGTAGTACGGCGTGGCGAAGAAGTGGGGGATCCGCGCCCAGGTCACCCGCGAGATCTCCTCGGCGTCGATCGCATCGCCGTAGTAGGCGTTGAGCAGCGCCCCGTAGATCGCGTTGAGCGTGTCGGCGGTGACCGGCTGGTCCTGCTCGACGAGGCGATGCGCCTGCAGTTCGCAGTCGGCGAAAAGGACCTGCGTGAAGAACGTCCCCGCGATGCTGTCGATCGCGTGCTGCAGCAGCACGACGCGCTCCTCCGGGCTGGTGGCGCGGGCCAGCATGAAGTCGAGGAAGAGCGCTTCGCTCAGCGTGGACGGCACCTCGGCCACGAAGATCTCGTAGGCGGCGTAGCGGAAGGGCTGCGCCCGGTGCGCGAGCAGCGTGTGCATCGAGTGGCCCATCTCGTGGGCCAGCGTGAACACGGCGTCGAGCGTCTCGTTGTAGTTGAGCAGCATGTACGGGTGCGCCCCGTACACCGGGGCCGAATACGCGCCGCTCCGCTTGCCGCCGTGCTCGAAGACGTCGATCCAGCGATCCTCGAAGGCCTGCGTGACGTGGCGCTGGTACTCGCTCCCCAGCGGGGCGGCGGACGCCACCACCCACTCCAGCACCTCGTCGTAGGCGTACCGGCGATCCACGGCGGCCAGCGGCACGGCCGTGTCGAACAGCTTGTACTCCTGCACCCCGAGCGCGCGTTTCCGCAGGGCGTGATAGCGCCGGAGCGGCGCCACCCCGTCGCGGGCGACCCCGATCAGGGTCTCCACCACCGACGTGGGGATGTCGTTGGCGTGCAGCGCCGCCTCCAGCGTGGACCGGTACCCGCGGGCGCGCGCCGTGAACCAGTCGCGCTGGAGCACGCCGTTGTACAGGGTCGCGAACGTGTTCAGCGTGCCGGCGAACGTGCCGTGAAACGCCCGGTAGGCCGCCGCCCGGTCCTCCTGGTTGCGGTTCGTCTCCAGCAGGGCCCGGTAGTTGCCGTAGGTCAGCGTGACCGTTTCTCCTGCCGCCAGCGTGATGGTCGGGTAGGTCACGTCTGCCGTCGTCAACGCGGTGTACGCTTCGTTCGGCACCCCGGCGAAGCGGCCGGCATAAGAGAGCAGCCGCTCGCCCTGTGCGTCGAGCACGTGCTCCTGCTCGTGGAACAGGCTCTCGATCGCGAACCGGTACACCGCCAGATCCGGATCCGCCTCCATCCAGGCCTGAATCGTGTCGAGCGGGACGGCCAGCAGCTCCGGGTTGAACCAGGAGGTGGCCTGCGCGTGTTTCGAGAAGAGGATCTGGACGCGCTGGCGCCGGGCGTTGATGGTGTTGTCGCGCTGGTCCTGGTCGTAGGTGAGCGCGGCGAAGTACCACACGCGGTACATCAGGGCCTCGGCCCGGTCCTGGGCACCCAGGGCCGCCAGCAGGGCCGCGCCGTCGCGGCCCAGCGTGCCTTCGAACGCGGGCATCGCCGCGATGGCCGTCTCGAGCTCCTGGTAGCACGCCTCCCAGTCGTCCCAGCCGCGACAGATCGCGGAGAGATCCCAGGTGTAGCGCTCGGGAATGGCAGACCGCAGGGTCTCGGCGCCGGCCCGGGGCCGAAATATTGACGATTGGAGATTGGTGATTGAGGATTTCATTGACGATTGGCGATTGGCGATTGGCGATCGGCGACCCGCAGCGTGATCCTCTACACCCGCTGAGCCTCTGCGCGAATCGGCACCGCCCGGCCCTGCCCGTCCACGGCCACGAGCACCACCTCCGCCTCTGTGACGGTGACCCGCTCGCCGTGGCCCGCCGCCCACCGCTCGGCCTCCACCGACACGCGCACGGTGATCGAGGTCCGGCCGATCCGGACGGTCTCGGTGAAGAAGTTGACGACGTCGCCGACGAAGACCGGCTCGTGGAACTCGACTTCACGCATCGCGCGCGTGACGTAGCGGTGCGAGGCCGTCTTGCGCGCCTCCACGGCCGAGGCCAGGTCGATGTGCGACAGGATGACGCCGCCGAAAATGGTGCCCATCGGGTTGGTGTCCTTGGGCATCAGCAGCACCTTGATGGCCGGCACGCGCTCGCTCACCTGTCCAGCATAGGCCGACTCGGGCGGGTCCGTTACATGGGTATTGGTGATCTGTGATTGGCGATTGGTGATTGCATTGGCGATTGGCGATTGGCGATTGGTGATTGCATTGACGATTGGTGATTGGCGATTGGGGGCACGACTTGCGCGTCCGGGTGATCTCGTGGCTGCGCGCGCGCGAAATGCGTTTATCATGGTCGGGAATGAGCACGCTGACGAACGGTCGGCCGCGCGCCGCCAACGGTGCGCCCGCTCCCGCCGCCGGCAGCACGACCAGCAGCGCCTGGTCGGTTCACGACGCCAGCGAGTTGTACGAAATCGCGCGCTGGGGCAACGGCTACTTCAGCATCAACGGCATCGGCCACGTCCAGGTCCACCCGTCAAAGGACCCGGCATCGCACATCGACCTCAAGGAGCTGGTCGATCGTCTCCAGCTCCGCGGCATCGGCCTGCCGGTCCTCATCCGCTTCACCGACATCCTGAAACACCGGCTCGGCGACATCCACCACGCGTTCCAGTCGGCGATCAGTCAGCACCAGTACCAGGGCGAATACTGCTGCGTGTACCCGATCAAGGTGAACCAGCAGCGCCAGGTGGTCGAAGAGGTGCTGAACTTCGGCCGGCCGTTCGGCTTCGGCCTCGAGGCCGGCTCCAAGCCGGAGCTGCTCGCCGTCATCGCCCTGGCGGACAACGACACGCCGATCATCTGCAACGGCTTCAAGGACACCGAGTACATCGAGACCGCCATGCTCGCCCAGAAGATCGGGCGCACCATCATTCCGGTCGTCGAGAAGTACACCGAGCTCCCCCTGATCCTGGAGTACGCCGCCAAAGCCGGCGTCCGGCCGCAGATCGGCATGCGCGTGAAGCTCGCGTCGCGCGGCAGCGGGCGGTGGCAGTCCTCGGGCGGCTTCCGCTCCAAGTTCGGGCTCACGGTGACCGAGATCGTCCGGGGACTGGAGGAGCTGAAGAGCCACGGGATGCAGGACTGCCTCACGCTGCTGCACTTCCACCTCGGCAGCCAGATCACCAACATCCGCATCGTCAAGGGAGCCCTGAACGAGGCCGCCCGCGTCTACACCGAGCTGGCCCGGATGGGCGCCGGCCTCCGCTACCTGGACGTCGGCGGCGGCCTCGGCGTGGACTACGACGGGTCGCAGACCAACTTCGAGTCGAGCATGAACTACTCGCTCGAGGAGTACGCCGCAGACGTCGTGTACCACGTCCAGACGGTATGCGACGAAGCGGGGGTGGCGCACCCGACGATCCTCTCCGAGAGCGGACGCGCCGTCGTCGCCTACCACAGCCTGCTGGTGTTCAACGTCCTCGGCGTGTCCGCCTTCGGCGAGGAACGCGTGCCCACGGTGCCTGCGCCGGAGATGGAACAGCCGATCGTCGACCTGATCGAGACGCACAACAACGCGACCGCCCGGAACGCCGTCGAGGCCTTCCACGACGGCCAGGCGGCGCTCGACATGGCCCTCAGCCTCTTCTCCGCGGGCTACCTGCCGCTCGATCAGCGGAGCCTCGCCGAGAACCTCTTCTGGGCGCTCTGCACGAAACTGCGCAGGCTCACGCAGACGATGGCCGAAGTGCCGGAGGAGCTGCAGAACCTCGACGAGCAGCTCTCGGACACGGTCTTCTGCAACTTCTCGCTGTTCCAGTCGATTCCCGACAGCTGGGCAATCAAGCAGTTGTTCCCCGTGATGCCGATACACCGCCTGAACGAGCGGCCGACCAGCCACGCCGTGCTCGGCGACATCACGTGCGACTCGGACGGCAAGCTCGACCGGTTCGTCGATCGGCGCGACGTCAAGAAGACGCTGCCCCTCCACGAGGTCGGCGGCGAACCCTACTACCTCGGCGTCTTCCTCGTCGGCGCCTACCAGGAGATCCTGGGCGACCTGCACAACCTGTTCGGCGACACGCACGCCGTCCACGTCCGGCTCGACGAATCCGGGGTTGCCCGGCTCGATACGCTGATCAAGGGCGATACGGTGCGCGAGGTGCTGGACTACGTGGAGTTCGACGCCGACACGCTGCTCGGCAAGCTCCGCACCGACGTCGAAACCGCCGTCCGGGCCGGGCTGGTGGACTACGAGGGCGCCGGCCAGCTCCTGCGCTTCTACGAAGACGGCCTCAGCGGCTACACGTACCTCGAAGGATGACCCGGCGCGGCGCGCGTCTCGTGTGGATACTGGCGGCGAGCCTGGCCGCCACGGCATGCGGACTGTTCGGGTCCGATTCGTCGGAGGCCCCGTCGCCCGTCACGCTCGACGGCACCTACGTCGGCAGCATCAACGACTCGATCGCCGGCGCCGGCACGGCGCGCATCACCGTCGTCGCCACCGGGACCAGCCTGTCCGGCACGTGGCAGGCGACGTTCGCCAACGCCAGCAACAACGCGAGCGGCACGCTGCAGGGCACGTTCACCGACACCACGCTGACAGCCACGTTCACCCCGAGCGTGAGCGGCACCTGTCCCTGGGCCGTGACGATGACGCGCTCCGGCGCCACCATGAGCGGCACCTACGCGGCGACCAACTGCAACGTGGCCAGAGCCGGCAGCATCGACCTGAAGAAGCAGTAGCGCCCGCCTCCGCGCGTCCCGCGCGCCGACGAGGTCAAGAGACGCGGCGGCGCTGATCGAAGAAGCGCCGGCAGGCGCGCTGGAAGCGGTCGTTGAGGGCGGCGGCCGCGTCGGGCGCGACCGGCCCGAGCCGCGACCACTGCTGCTGGGCGCTCTTCACTTCCTGCTCGGCCGCTCGCCACTTCAGCTCCTCGGACTCCCCCGGCTTCCCCCCGGCCAGGGTGTTGGCGGCGAGCCGATCGCGCCACTGCTGCGCCAGCCGCTCGGCAGGCGACAGGCTGGCCGCCACCGGACGCGGGGCGTGCTCGGCCAGCAGTTTCTCCACCCGTGCCACCAGCTTCTCCATCCGGCCCAGCGTCTGGGCGGGGTCGAGATCCGTGCCTTCGAACGCCCCGGGCCATACGGCCACGAGCGCGTTCAGCGCGGCGTGGAAACGCGCCGAGAGCGGGTCCACCAGGGTCCGGGGCAGGTCGGGAGCCTGCCGCCAACGCGACCGCAGCGTCTGCACCAGCGCGTACAGCTCGCCCGGCGGGTTCCCGGCCCCGGTACCGGCCTGGGGCACCAGGGCCTCCAGCTCGCGGACCACGGTCTCGCGCTCGGCGACCTTGTCCTGCAGGCCCGCCACGTCGCGATGCTTGTAGCGATCGAAGAAGCGGTCGCAGGCTGCGCGGAACCGCTGCCAGACCGCATCGGCCTTCGAGCGCCGCACCGGTCCGATCGCCTTCCACTCCGTCTGCAGGCGCTTGAGCGCCGCGGCCGTCATCTCCCAGTCGGTGGACTCGGCCAGCGCCTCGGCCTGCGCCGCAAGCGCCTCCTTCCGGGCCAGGTTGCCCGTCCACTCGTCCTTGCGCCGTTTCAGGTCCTCCTGCCGGCGGGTGAAGAAGCGGTCGCACGCCTTCCGGAAACGCTCCCAGACGGCACGCTCCCGGCCGCGTGCGACCGGACCGATCGTCTTCCACTCGGCCTGCAGCGCCTGGAGGGCGTTCGCCGTGCCCGCCCAGTCGGCGGACTCGGCCAGCGCTTCGGCCCGCACGGCCAGGGCCTCCTTCTTCTCCAGGTTCTGCGCCCGCTCGACCGCCTGCGTCGCGAAGTGGGTCTCGCAGCGCAGGTAGACCGCTTCCTGGGCGAGCCGGAACCGGCGCCACAGGACCTCGCCCTGCCCGCGGGGCGCCAGCGCCACGTCGCGCCACCGCGCCTGGTACTCGCGCATCTTCCGGGCAGCCAGGTCGAGCTGCTCCTCGGCCAGCAGCGTCTCCATGGCGGCGCAGAGCTCTTCCTGCACCTGTGCGTTGGCGAACCGCTGCCAGTCGTCCGCGTCGCGCAGCTCCTGCACGCGGGGGGCGAGCTGGCCGCGCAGCGCCTCCAGGCGGGCCGTCAGCTCCTGCCGATCCTGCTTCGTGGGCAGCGGCAGGCGCTGCTCGATCGCCGCGCGGATATCGCGCAGGACGCGCTCGCCTGCCTTCAAGGTCAGCGCCTCCGCGGCGGCCAGCGTCTCCGCCTGCCGGCAGATCTGCTGCACGCGCTGCAGGTTCTCGCGTTCCCTGCGCGCGCGGCGCTCCTGGATGTCGTGCTCGTGCGCCTCGAGCACCGCCACGGCGCGATCGAGCCGCCGGGCGGCGTCGGGGTTCGCCGCCGCGTGGTCGCGCAGCGTGTCGGCGTCTCGCCGCAGGCCGCGCCAGCGCGCCACCACCTCTTCGATCGGCAGGTCGGACGCGACCATCTGCTCCAGTTCGGAGGCGAGCGTATCCAGCCGGATGGCCGCCGCCGCGGCCAGCGCCCGGCGGCGCTCGCGATCCTCGCAGGCTCGACTGGCATCCTGGAACCGCCGCGTCAGCGACGCCGCGTACTCGGTGGGCATCGGCGGGAGCGCATCCCAGCGCGCCCGCAGCTCCGCCAGCCGGTCCGGCGTCTCGGGGCCCGCCAGCGCCTCCAGGGCCTCGCAGATCGCCACGCGATCCACCTGCTCGCGTGCCAGCACCCGTGCACGCTCCGCCGCGGCCTCCCGCTCCTGCTCGCGCTCGGCCATGGCCTCGCGCGCGGCGTCGCACGCCGCCTCGAACCGCTGCTGCAGCGCGGCCTCCATCGTGAACCCGGCCAGCAGATCCGCCCAGTCGAAGCGAGCCTGGTTCAACTGGGCCGCGGCCTCATCGGGATCGGCAAGCCCCACCAGCGCTCCGGTACGCTGCAGGACCGCCAACGCGCGCGTCCTGTCGTCCGCAGACATCGGCACATCCGGCTCCACGGCCGGGGGCTGCGCCGCTTCCTCCGCCTCGCGCACGCGGGTACGTGCGCGCCGGACCGCCACCTTGTTGCGCCCGCGCTGAGCCACGGCTCGCACCGCTTCCAGGTCGGACACACGATCGAGCGCCGCAATGGCCACGTCGGTGTGCTCGGACTTCGTGGCCACGGCGGCGATCTCGGCCTCGTCGGACAGCCGGCCCAGCGCGCGCAGCCGCGTGGCGCCATCGCCCGCGTGCCGGCTCACCGAGCCGAGCAGCTTCTCGTCCGTCAGGCGATCGACCGCAGCGGTCCGCACCTCGGCCGACGCGCCGTCCCGCGCGATGGCCGCGACCTCACGGGCGCACCCCAGGTCGACCAGGTGGCCGAGCGGCCGTTCGCCGGCCGCCAGATCCGGCGCCTCCGCGGCGAGACCCGCCAGCGCACGGACGGCATCGGCCCGGATCGACGCTTCCGGGTCGGTCCGTACCACTTCGGCCAGCACGTCGCCGTCCACCAGCCGCGACACCGCCGACCGCCGCACGCGGGCATCTGCGTCGTCCCGGGCCAGCGCGTGCAGCGCCTCGAGCTCGTCATCGGCCAGCTCGTAGACGGCGGCCGCCCGCACGGTTGGATCGGCGTGCTTCCACCGCGGGTTCCCCCGCAGCTTCTCCAGCAGTCCCATGCGCCACACAGTCTACCGGAGCCTCGCGTCCCGCGCGAGAGGAACGCGCGGACGCGAAATCCCGAATCCCGAATCCAAAATGCCACGGGCCGGGTCCTCTCGCGGAGGACCCGGCCCGTGGATGTCGAACGTGTGTCGGGAGGGCTACTTGACGAACAGCATCTCCCGGTAGGTGGGCAGCGGCCAGATCGCGTGCGGCGTGAGCGTCTCGATCGCGTCGCCGATCTCGCGGAGCTTCGCCATGGCCGTGACGACCTTGTCGCGCATGTACTTCGCGTGCTTCTCCGGCGACCCGCCCTCGTGGGCGAGCAGCGCGTCGAGCGCGTCCGTCTGCGCCTTGAACTGGTCGACCAGCTTCGTGTACTTCGCCAGCAGCTTCTTCGACTGCACGCTGGTCGTGCCGGCCGACTTCAGGGCGGCCACGCTCTGCCCGATCTGCTTCTGGTATTCGAGGGCGGCCGGCACGATGTAGCGGTTGGCCATCAGCACCATGAGCTGCCCTTCGATGTTGATCGTCTTCGTGTAGGCCTCGAGGTACACCCCGTAGCGGGCGCGGATCTCCCGCTCGTTGAGCACCTTGTGCGCCTCGAGCAGCTTGATGACCGCCGGCGCGATCAGCTCGGGCAGCGCATCGACCGTGTTCTTCAGGTTCAGGAGCCCGCGCCTGCCCGCCTCCTTCTCCCATTCCTTCGCGTAGTTGTTGCCGTTGAAGATGATCCGCTTGTGCTCCCTGACGACCTGCGTCAGCAGCTTCGCCACGGCGCTCTTGAGATCCTGACCGCCTGATGTCGCCTTCTCGAGCTGGTCGGCGATCGACCCGAGCGCGTCGGCCACCGCCACGTTCAGCACCATGTTGGGCCAGCCGATGTTCTGCCCCGACGACACGGCGCGGAACTCGAACTTGTTGCCCGTGAACGCGAACGGGCTGGTCCGGTTCCGGTCACCCGCGTCGCGCGGCAGCTTCGGCATCGAGCTGACGCCCACGTCGAGCGTGCCACCCGCCTTGGTGCTCTTCGCCGCCCCCTTCTCGAGCTGCTCGAAGATGTCCGTGAGCTGGTCGCCGAGGAAGATCGAGAGGATGGCCGGCGGGGCCTCGTTGGCGCCCAGCCGGTGATCGTTGCCCGCGCTGGCGATGCTGGCCCGCAGCACGCCCTGCCACCGGTCCACCGCCCGCAGCACGGCGGCACAGAACACCAGGAACTGCATGTTCTCGTGCGGCGTGTCGCCCGGACCGAGCAGGTTGTTGCCCAGGTCGTCCGACATCGACCAGTTGTTGTGCTTGCCGGAGCCGTTCACCCCGGCGAACGGCTTCTCGTGCAGCAGGCACTCGAGCCCGTACTTCGGTGCCACGCGCCGAAGCATCTCCATCGTGAGCAGCTGGTGGTCGGCCGCCACGTTGGCGTTCTCGAAGATCGGCGCGATCTCGTACTGGCTCGGCGCCACCTCGTTGTGCCGCGTCTTCACCGGCACGCCGATCTTGTAGAGCTCCGTCTCCACGTCGGCCATGCAGGCGAGCACACGCTCCGGGATGGACCCGAAGTACTGGTCCTCCATCTCCTGCCCCTTCGGGGGCTTCGCGCCGAACAGCGTGCGGCCGGCGTTGATGAGGTCGGGGCGGGCGAAGTAGAAGTTGCGGTCGATCAGGAAGTACTCCTGCTCCGGTCCGCAGGTGGTGACAACGCGCTTCGCCCTGGACCCGAAGAGCTTCAGGACCCGCACCGCCTGCTTCGACAGCGCGTCCATCGAGCGCAGCAGCGGCGTCTTCTTGTCCAGCGCCTCGCCCGTCCAGCTCACGAACGCGGTCGGAATGACCAGCGTGACGTTGTTGGAGTCCACGCGGAGGAACGGCGGGCTCGTGGGATCCCAGGCCGTGTAGCCGCGCGCCTCGAAGGTGGAGCGCATGCCGCCCGACGGGAAGCTCGAGGCATCCGGCTCGCCCCGGACCAGCTCCTTGCCGCCGAACTCCGTCATGGCCGATCCGGTGCCCGTCGGCGACAGGAACGAGTCGTGCTTCTCGGCCGTGATGCCGGTCATCGGCTGGAACCAGTGGGTGTAGTGCGTCGCCCCGTGCTCGACCGCCCAGTCCTTCAGGGCCACGGCCACGGCGTCCGCCGTCGCCACGTCGAGCGGCTCACCGTTCCGGATGGTCGCGCGCAGCGAGGCATAGACCCCCTTGGGGAGGCGCGCCTCCTGCTCCTTGTCGCTGAACGCCAGCGACCCGAACAGCTCGGCGGCCTTCGAAGGGGAGGTCAGCGTGGCGCGTCCCTCGGTCATCGACCAGTCGCAGATGCTCTTGACCGCATCGGTCAGTGCAGCAGATCCCATGTGACAGACGTCCTTTCTTCTCGCGCCGGCAGCGGTCGCGATCACGGCGGTGTACGGTGATTCAGTTCCGAGCCCGTAGCTGGATGGAACGCTCGGCGGGCGATCCGCGCCTGACCGGACACGGATGACGGATTATGAACGATCCGCCTGAGGCGTGACAACAATTGTGTTTTCGAGCCATCACGGGTCCATTCTTGTTCCCCAGGCGATCGCGTTTTGTCCCTCGCCCGGGAACAATCCTGCCCCCCCATGACAGGGCGCCGTCGATCCGCTATGCTGGCCGCCCGGCCTCCGGGCTACGCCCGAGTTCTTCCCATCGTGCGGCCCTCGCCCGACTCGCGGGGGCGAGGAGGTGACTCATGTCCGACGCGTTCCCCACCACCCCCGCGGAGTTCTTCACGTACGCGAAGAAGCACGGCGCCGAAATGCTGGACCTGAAGTTCGTGGACCTGCTCGGCACCTGGCAGCACTGTTCGTACCCGCTCGACACGCTCGACGAGGGCACGTTCGAGGAAGGTCTCGGCTTCGACGGCTCGTCGATCCGTGGATGGAAGGGCATCCACGAATCCGACATGATGGCGGTCCCCGTGGCCACCACCGGCCGCATCGATCCGTTCTTCGCGAAGCCGACGATCAGCGTGATCGCGAACATCGTGGACCCGGTCACGCGGCAGGACTTCACGCGCGACCCACGCCACGTCGCCCGGAAGGCCGAGGCCTACCTGAAGGAGACCGGCATCGCGGACACCTGCTACATCGGGCCGGAGCCGGAGTTCTTCATCTTCGACGAGGTCCGGTACGAGCAGAACCAGCACACCGGCTTCTACCAGATCGACTCGGTGGAGGGCGCCTGGAACACGGCCCGGATCGAGGAGCCGAACCTGGGCTACAAGCCGAGCTTCAAGGGCGGCTACTTCCCGGTGAGCCCGTCGGACACCTACCACGACCTGCGCGGCGAGATGGTCGAGGAGATGCGCCGGATCGGCATCGTCGTCGAAGCGCACCACCACGAGGTCGCCACCGCGGGACAGTCGGAAATCGACATGCAGTTCCAGTCGCTGCTGACGATGGCCGATCAGTTCATGTGGTACAAGTACATCTGCAAGAACGTCGCGAGGCGTCACGGCAAGACCGTGACGTTCATGCCGAAGCCGATCTTCGAGGACAACGGCAGCGGCATGCACACGCACACCTCGCTCTGGAAGGGCGGCACGCCGCTCTTCGCCGGCAACGGCTACGCCGACCTGTCCGACATCGGGCGCTGGGCGGCCGGAGGGCTGCTCCGGCACGCGCCCGCGATCCTGGCCTTCGCCGCTCCGACCACGAACTCGTACCGCCGGCTGGTCCCCGGTTTCGAGGCCCCCGTCAACCTGGCGATGTCGGCGCGGAACCGCTCGGCGTCGATCCGGATTCCGATGTACTCGAAGAGCCCGAAGGCCAAGCGGCTCGAGTTCCGCTGCCCGGACCCGACCTGCAACGGCTACCTGGCGTGGCCGGCCATGCTCATGGCGATGATCGATGGGATCCAGAACAGGCTCGATCCCGGCGCGCCGCTCGATCGCGACATCTACGAGATGACCGGCGCCGAGATGAAGGAGATGGGCATCCGGACGACGCCGGGATCGCTGGGGGAGGCGGTGGACGCGCTGGAGCGGGACCACGCGTTCCTGCTCGATGGTGACGTCTTCACCGAGGACCTGGTCCAGACCTGGATCGACTGGAAGCGCAGCCGCGAGCTCGACCCGATCCGCCTGCGCCCGCACCCCTACGAGTTCCAGCTCTACTACGACTCGTAGCAGGCGCTCCGGCCCCGGGGGCCGGCCGGCGCTGGCGGCTGCAGCCGGACCCGACACGACAGGAGGCGTTCGCGCGACGGCTCACCGAAGGCTTCGTCCGGGACGCTACTCGGCCCCCTCCCCCTTCGACATCGTCGCGAGGCGGGCCACGCCGACGAGCAGCGGCCCGGGCGCGAGGTCGGGGCAGGTCGTGGCGGGCGGAAGGGGTCCCAGCCGGCGCAACGTCCGCGCCACCTCGTCGAAGCCCAGGCGGTCCGCGACGCACGGCGCGGCGCGATCGATTCCCCGGGCGAACGTCGCGCCGGTGCCGAGCAGCATCAGGACGATCGCCCGTCGATCCGCCGCAGCCGCCCAGACGATCGGCGGCACGAAGACCTCCTCGCCACCGGTCAGCTGCGGGTCATGCACGGGGATGAGCGCGTTGGGGTCCTGCCCGCGGCGGACGAAGTCGAACGCGCCGCGCACGTCGTCGTTCGCGATCGCCTCACCGAGCGAGCCGTGGATGCGGTAGCCCGCCTGCGCGCGGGCCGGTGCGGCGAGGCGCCACGCCTCCACCGCCACGAGCGCGACGGTGACGAGCACCGCGGGGATGGCCAGCGCCCACGCCAGCGTCCGCTCGCGACCGGCTGCGACGACGGGCGCGGTCATTGCTGCGGCACTGGCGCCGCCAGCGTGCGCTGGACGACGTCCGGGTAGTTGGTGGGTCGAACCGCATCGGGCGACGTGCCCTGGCGCGACATGTGGTTCATGATGGCCAGGTACGTATGTCGTCCGGCGAACTCCTCGCGGCGGGGAGCGAGCTGCGTCAACCAGCCCCGCGTGTTGGTCTCCGACATCCGCCGCGTCCACTCGAGGGTGCCCACCGCCCGGACGTGCCAGGTCAATGCGAGCACCGCGAGGAAGGCACCGGTCAGCGCGAACCGCCGGCCCGCAGCTCCGCTGCCCTCCGCGGCCCTGGCCGCCACGTGTCGGAGTGCCTCGTAGGCGGCCAGCGCGTAGAAGATGGCGGCCATGCCGCCGAGCCGATCGCGCGAGTAGTGGTAGCTGAGCACTCCGCTCGCCAGGAGCGAGGCCACGAAGGCGATGGCCACGCGACCCTCCGGCGTCCAGCCGTCGCGGCCCAGCCCGGGACAGACGCGCCGGATCCACCACACGATCGTGCCCGTGAGCGAGATGGCTCCCACCAGGTACACGACCTCCCAGGGCTGCAGGCGCGAGTGCGCGACGTCGCGCGCGATGGCGAAGAGCCCCGCCGATGGCTCGCCGACGAGCACGTTGAGGATGGTGCCGAGCACGTTGTACGCGTACATCCAGTACGGAAACGCGCCGAAGCGCGCGAGCGCCTCGGACGGTTCGATGATGCGGAACCAGAGGCCCATCGACTGCTCGAAGACGGGCCAGTTCCCGCTGAAGGCCAGCCTGAATGCCAGGTAGGCCAGTGTGACCGCCACGTGCGCCGCCGTCACCCACGAGCTGGCTCCGGGTGCGCGCGTCCACCACGCCACGACCACCACCGGGGCGATGACGAGGCCCTGCTCCTTGTATCCGAGCGCGACGATCGTCAGGAGCAGGATGGCGAGGCCGCTCCAGCCGCGCGCCGGCCGCGTCAGCAGCATCCAGACGGCCAGCGTCGGCGGCATGGCGACGAGCGTCATCAGGAGGGGCACTTCGAGGTTGTCGCGGAACCCCGGCGAGCCGATGAGCACGGCGACGGCGCACCAGGCGACCGCGGCCTCGAGGAGGCTGCGCGGCCGCAGCTGCCAGATGAGCAACACGGCGAGGGCGAGCGGCGCCGCCACCTGGAGACCCTTGAACAGCGCCAGCGCGACATCGAGCGATCCGCTGCCGTTCCAGAACCAGTACCACGTGGCGAAGTAGAGAGGCCGATACCAGGAGCGCAGTGTCGGGTCGAAGAACGACCCCGTGGTTCGCTGCACGTCCTCGAGCACGGCCACGGTCTCGTTCACCGGGTATGGCGTCAGCCAGATCGACGTCCCGAGCGCGGCAAGGAGCGGCGCGCAGGCCGCGAGCACTCCAATGGGCCACCACGTACGCCTCACGTGCGCACCGTGTTGGCAGGCAGCTGGACGCACCAGCCGGAGACGATGGGCATCATCAGACCGGATTATTCACGAGATCCGACGCAGGCGTCCTCACCGCGCCGTGCCGGCGCCGGCACGAGCGGGTTCCAGGAAACGGGACGGCCTGCGTGCGCCTGCGTTGACTGATTGATATCCATGCATGTAGATTCATGGATATCATGAAGCACGCCTCCGCCTTCTTCCGGCTGCTCGGCGATCCGACACGGCTCCGTCTGCTGCGGGTACTGGCCAGGGACCGCTTCAACGTCAGCGAGCTGACGGGCATCCTGGACCTGGCGCAGTCGGGGGTGTCCCGTCACCTGGGGCTGCTGAAAGAGGCCGGGCTGGTCGCGGAGGAGCGAGCCGGAGGCCACGCGTACTACCGCCTGGCCACGCCGGACGCGAACGGCCACGGCGCGGTCCGGCCGCTGCTCGAGGCCGAGTTCGGCGCCGCAGCGAACGACGGCGCGGTGCGCGCCGACGAGGCGCGGCTGCAGGAGGTCCTGCGGGTCCGCAAGGAGAACTTCGAGTCGCACGGCGAGGGCCGGCAGCTCGTGCCCGGCCGGAGCTGGGCGGCCTGGTCGCGCGCGCTCGGGCACCTGCTGCCGGCGCTCGACGTGGCCGATGTCGGGTGCGGCGAGGGGTACCTGACCCTGGAGACCGCCCGCTGGGCGAAGGGCGTCGTTGGCATCGATCGCTCATCCGGCGTGCTGGCGCGCGCACGGGCGCTGGCCGCGCGGCGGCGGGTCTCGAACGTGCGGTGGAAGAAGGGAGACCTCGCGCATCTGCCGCTGCCGGATGCCGGCGTGGACGTGGTGCTGCTGTCGCAGGCGCTGCACCATGCGGCCCATCCGGCCCTCGCACTGGGCGAAGCCGCCCGCGTCCTCAGACCGGGCGGCCGCGTGCTGATCCTGGACCTGCGCCGGCACGCGGAAGGCTGGGTGCGCGACCGGCTCGGGGATCGGCGTCTGGGCTTCTCCGAACAGGAGCTCGTGGACCTCCTCGGCGAGGCGGGATTCGAGCGGCCCCGCATCACCACGGGGGCGCGCCACGCGGGCGACCCGTTTGTCGTCGTGATCGCCTCTGGCGTCAAGTCCCAGGTCCCGAATCCCGGATCCCAAGCCAAATCCCAACGCCCAGGTCCCAAAGGGCAGGCTCGGCTCCGCCGCAGGGCCTGAGCACCCCTCACCAGTCGCCAATCGTCAATCGTCAATCATCAATCGCCAATGCAATCGTCAATCCCCAATCCCCAATCCCCAATGCTCGACTCCCTCCTCACCCGCCGCATCCTGATTCTCGACGGCGCCATGGGCACCATGATCCAGCGCCACGCGCTGACGGAAGCCGACTTCCGCGGTGAGCGGCTCGCGTCGCACCACCGGGATCTCAAGGGCAACAACGACCTGCTGGCCCTCACCCGGCCCGACGTGCTCGACGGCATCCACCGCGCGTACCTCGAAGCGGGCGCGGACATCATCGAGACCAACACGTTCAACGCCAACGTGATCTCGCAGGCGGACTACGCCCTCGAGCCGTTCGTGTACGAGATGAACGTGGCGGCCACGCGGCTGGCGAAAGCCGCCGCGGCCGACTGGACGGCGAAGACGCCCGATCGCCCGCGCCTGGTCGCCGGGGCGATGGGGCCCACCAACCGGACGCTGTCGATCTCGCCGGACGTGAACAACCCGGCGCTGCGCGCGGTCACGTTCGACCAGCTGCGCGACGCCTACCTCGACCAGGTGCGTGGCCTGATGGACGGCGGGGCCGACCTGATCCTGATCGAGACGATCATCGACGCGCTCAACACGAAGGCGGCGCTCGTGGCGATCCAGCAGGTCTTCGGCGAGCGCGGCGTGTCGCTGCCGATCATGATCTCGGTGACGATCACCGACCGGAGCGGCCGGACGCTCGCCGGGCAGACGATCGATGCCTTCTACGTCTCGATCCGCCACGCGAAGCCGGTGAGCGTTGGCATCAACTGCGCGCTGGGCGCGCGCGACATGCGTCCCTACCTGGCGGAGCTCGCGCGGATCGCGGAGTGCTACGTCACCTGCTACCCGAACGCCGGGCTGCCGAACGCGTTCGGCCAGTACGACGAGCTGCCGCAGGAGACGGCGGCGCTCGTCCGCGAGTTCGCCGAGAGCGGGTTCGTCAACGTGCTGGGCGGCTGCTGCGGCACCACGCCCGACCACATCCGCGCGATCGCTGCCGCCGTGGAAGGGCTGCCGCCCCGGCCGCGCCCCGCGCCGGCCGCCGCCGGCATCACGTGGCTCTCGGGCCTCGAGACGCTGGCCATCCGGCCCGACAGCAACTTCACGATGATCGGCGAGCGGACCAACGTCACCGGCTCCCGCCGGTTCGCGCGGCTGATCACCGACGGCGACTACGCCGCTGCCGTGGACGTCGCCCTGGATCAGGTGCGCGGGGGCGCGAACATCCTCGACGTGAACATGGACGAGGGCATGCTCGACTCCGAGCAGGCCATGACGACGTTCCTCAACCTGATCGCCACCGAGCCGGAGATCGCCCGCGTGCCGATCGTGGTGGACAGCTCGAAGTGGTCGGTGCTCGAGGCCGGCCTCAGATGCATCCAGGGCAAGGGGATCGTCAACTCGATCAGCCTGAAGGAGGGCGAGGACGACTTCCTGGCGAAGGCCGCCACCATCCACCGGTACGGTGCCGCCGTCGTCGTGATGGCGTTCGACGAGACCGGCCAGGCCGACACGGTGGAGCGGAAGGTCGCGATCTGCCGGCGCGCGTACGCGCTCCTGACCCGCCGGGCCGGCTTCGACCCGTCCGACATCATCTTCGACCCGAACGTGCTGGCGATCGCCACGGGCCTCGAGGAGCACGACAACTACGCCGTCAACTTCATCGAGGCGGCGCGCATCATCAAGGAGACCTGCCCCGGCGTCCGGATCAGCGGCGGGATCAGCAACCTGTCGTTCTCGTTCCGCGGCAACGACGTCGTGCGGGAGGCGATCCACTCGGCCTTCCTGTACCACGCCATCCGCGCCGGCCTCGACATGGGGATCGTCAACGCCGGCCAGCTCGCCGTCTACGAGGACGTTCCGCCCGCGCTCCTCGAACACGTGGAGGACGTCATCCTCAACCGCCGGCCGGACGCCACCGAGCGGCTCGTGCAGTTCGCCGAGACGGTGAAGGGCGAGGGCACCCGCCGCACGGTGGACCTGTCGTGGCGGAACGGCACGGTCGGCGAGCGGCTGGCCCACGCGCTCGTCCATGGTGTCGTCGACTTCGTCGAGGAGGACGTCGAAGAGGCGCGCCGCACCCTGCCCCGCCCACTCGACGTCATCGAAGGCCCGCTCATGGACGGCATGAAGATCGTCGGCGAGCTGTTCGGCGCCGGCAAGATGTTCCTGCCGCAGGTGGTGAAGAGCGCCCGCGCCATGAAGAAGGCGGTCGCCTGTCTGCTCCCCTACATGGAAGAGGAGAAGGCGCGTTCGGGCGAGGCGGGCCGGCCCCAGGGCACGGTGCTCCTCGCCACGGTCAAGGGCGACGTCCACGACATCGGCAAGAACATCGTCGGCGTCGTGCTCGGGTGCAACAACTACCGGGTGATCGACCTGGGCGTGATGGTGCCCGCCGCGACCATCCTCGACACGGCGGAGCGCGAGCGGGCGGACCTCGTGGGCCTGAGCGGCCTGATCACGCCCTCGCTGGACGAGATGGTGTTCGTCGCGCGCGAGATGGCACGCCGCGGCATGACGACGCCCCTGCTCATCGGAGGCGCCACCACGAGCCGGGCGCACACGGCGGTCAAGATCGCGCCGGAGTACACGGAGCCGGTGGTCCACGTGCTCGACGCCTCGCGCGCCGTCGACGTGGTCGCGAAGCTGCTGAGCCCGACGCTCCGCGACTCGTTCGACCACGACAACCGGGCGCAGCAGGAGCGGCTGCGTGTCCAGCACGGCGCGCTCAAGCCGAAGCCGCTCGTGTCGCTGGCCGACGCGCGCGCCAACACGCCCGCCCTGACGTGGCGGGCAGACACGATCGCCGTGCCGTCCTTCACCGGACGCCGTCCCGTCGAGGTGGCGCTCGCGGACCTCGTGCCGTTCATCGACTGGACGTTCTTCTTCGCCGCGTGGGAGCTGAAGGGCACGTTCCCCGCGATTCTGGACCATCCGAAGCAGGGGGCCGCGGCACGCGAGCTGTACGACCATGCACGCGCCCTGCTGGATCGCATCGTCACGGACGGGTCGCTCACGGCCCGCGGTGTCTACGGCTTCTGGCCCGCGGTCAGCGACGGGGACGACATCGTGCTCTTCGAGCCGGAGAGCACCGGTCCCCCGGCGGGCAGCGAACTGACCCGCTTCCCGATGCTGCGGCAGCAGGACGCCCTGGGCGACGGCCGGCCGAACCGCTCGCTCGCCGACTTCGTGGCGCCGGAGCGGAGCGGTCTCACGGACTGCGTGGGCGCGTTCGCCGTGACGGCCGGCATCGGCGCCGACGAGCTGGCGAGGCGGTTCGAAGCGGAGCACGACGACTACTCCGCCATCATCGTGAAGGCGCTGGCCGACCGGCTGGCGGAGGCCTTCGCCGAGTACCTGCACGCGCAGGCGCGGCGCGACCTCGGCTACGGCGCCGCCGAGCGGTTGTCGAACGACGACCTGATCGCCGAACGGTACCGCGGCATCCGTCCGGCCTTCGGCTACCCTGCCTGCCCGGATCACAGCGAGAAGCGGCGGCTCTTCGCGCTGCTCCGGGCGGAGGAGGCGGGCATCACGCTGACCGAGTCGTACGCCATGCTGCCGGCCGCCTCGGTCAGCGGCCTCTATCTCTCCCACCCCGACGCCACGTACTTCAGCATCGGGCGCGTGAGCCGGGATCAGATCGACGACTACGCGAGGCGCAAGGGCGTGCCGGTCGAGGAGGTCGAGCGCTGGCTCGCGCCGAATCTCGCCTACGAGCCGGCACTGGTGTCCACCGCCACATAGGCGCCCGGGCACGCCGCGGGCGACGGGTCGTGCCGGGTTTCTCTGGCGACGCCGCAGGACTGCGGCGGCAGGCAGGAGCGCGGGCGGCTACCGCCAGGGCATCCAGACGGAGGTCTTGACGACGAAGTAGTGCGACCCGGGCGCCGTCAGCGAGTCCCAGAGGTCCCAGGCGCCAACCCGTGTACCCAGCGCCTCGGATAGCGATCGGTTCTGCTGCCACACGGCGTACAGCGTGCTGCCGGGCCGCCACTCCCAGGCGAGCACCAGGTTGCTCCTGAAGGAGTGCACGTTGAAGTCGTTGTTGCGCAGGGTGAACCGCGTCCCACCCTGGGTGACCATCCGGCTGCCGTCCGGCTGCACCTCGATCGCGGACCCCTCGGCCCCATAGACGAGGCGCTCACGACTCCCCGGCTCCCGAAGTTCTCCGAAGTTCCGGTACCGGCCGCTGGCGGCGAACGGCTCGGCGTACAGGTCCAGCGTCATGTCGGGCCGGACGGTGAAGTTCAGCCGGACCCGCGCCACCCAGGTCGTGCGATCGATGCGCGCGAACACGTAGCGACGGCCGAAGGTCTCGCTCCGGCCGCTTCCGAGGGTAGCCACATACTGCTGTGGCTGGGCTTCGTCCGTGAACTCGGGCTCCAGCGAGAGCTGCCATCGCGGCGTGGGCCGGAACGACATCCCGCCGCTCACGGTCGTCCGGAACCCTCCGTCCTCATCGCCGGCGCGGACGACCCTCCCGTTCCAGGTGGTCTGCGTCGCCGGAGCCCCGCGCTGCTGCACCGTGACCGTCCAGCCTCGCGGCGTGCCCATCAGCGGGCCGCCCCGGGTCAGGTAGGCATCCGTCCGCCGGACGTTGAACGCCGTCGTGATCTGCGTCGTCCAGAAGTTCAGCCACGTCAGCGTCGCCGACGGCTGGAAGGCACCCCGTTGGCGGTCACCCGCGTACGTCCAGCCGTTGGACTGGGCGAGACCGATGATGTAGCTCCGGAACACTCGGCCCGGCTGCGTCTCCCGGTAGCGGAGTGAGAGGTTCAGCGCGATGCCGTCTCCACGCTGCAGGCGCCCGAGATCGTTGGGCTCGAAGCCCTGCGATTCCAGGTCGGACTCGGCGCTCCACAGCCAGTGCGTGCCACCGGTCCGCTCGAACAGGAACCCCGTCTTGTAGCCCGGCATGTCGGTCCGCGTGGGGTCGAGCCGGACGTGGTCCTGGTCCGGCCGCTGGAAGTAGTGGGCGCTGCTGCGCTGAACGCGTTCGACGGCGGCCGCCGTTCCGGCAATGCGGGAGAACCCGCCCCACAAGGCCAGCTGGTATTCGCCCCCGCGGAATCGCAGCAGCGTGTCGCCCGAGAGCGTGATGGCGTTCTTCACCACCAGGCTCGCCAGCGCGTCGTGCTCCTGGAGGTCCCGATGAACCCCGGTGAACATGACGCTGACCGTGGAACCGGCGGCACCGAATTGCTGCTGGAGGCGCGCCACGGTCTGCGTGGTCCGCGGGGCCACGCCGACGGACATCACGTCCGGGCGGCCACGGAACGCGACCTGCGCCGACTCGTCGTCGCTGACGGCGCCCAGGAACCCCAGGGACAGGCCTGACGGGAGCCGGCCGGTCAGCTTCGCGGCAGCCAGGATGGTGGTGGTTTCCGGGTAGTCGACGTAGTCTCCTGAAACGGCCGTGAGCGGCGGCGCGCCGATCCGCCGTGAGTAGAAGAAGCTGTTCTGGATGGCCGGGTTCAGCAGCGACGCGCCTTCGAGGAAGAACGTCCGCTTCTCCTGGAAGAACGTCTCGAAGGCGGTCAGGTTGACCTCGGCCGGATCGGCCTCGACCTGCCCGAAGTCGGGATTGAAGGTCGCGTCCAGCGTCAGGTTGGGGCCGATGCCCATCTTGAGGTCCGCACCGGCACGGCCGGCCAGATTCCGGCCGTCGTCGAAGGGGTTCGCCCGGTCGCGCGTCCCGTTCAGGGTACTGGCCCCGGCGACGTACGGCAGCAGTTCGACGCGGCGGCCCGGTCGAACACCGCTGATACCACGCAGGTCTCCGAATCTGGAGGCCCAGCCCTGCTCCGTCCGCGGCACAGGCACCCAGTAGTCCATCTCGTTCGAGGCCGGCGTGAACCGCTGGATGTTCAGGCCCCACACCTGGTCAACAGCGTCGTTGAAACGGAGCTGCGAGAACGGGATCCACATCTCGGCCGTCCAGCCGGCCTCATCCACCCAGACCCGGGCCTCCCACACCGGGTCGAACAGGCTGTCGAACACGTTCTCGTCGTCGCGGCTGTAGTACCGATCCAGCCGGACACCCGACGCGGTGACGCCGAAGCCGTAGGCCGTCCGCCGATCGAAGTAGGTGTCGAACGACACCAGGACGTAGTCCGACTGCGCTGCGGTGGCGTCGCGCCGGCCAAGCGGCGCCTGCGGCGGACCTCCGTACATCCGTGCCGCCACGTAGAGGGCGTCATCGTCGTAGGCGAAACGGACTTCCGTCGGTGCGCGCGGCGGCGCCCCTTCGTCGGGCTCCTTCTGGACGAAATCGGTGAGGGGGGCGGCCTGGCTCCACGCTTCGTCGTCGAGACGTCCGTCCACGCGGATCGTGCCGGACGGCACCTGGACCGCGGCGGCCTGCTTGCGATCGTCGCGGATCGCCGGAACACCGGCCTCCTGGGCGTGAACGGAGGCGGGAACGGATCCGGACAGGACGGCCGGCAGCGCAGCACACCCGATCCGGCACACGATCCGGAGCCACGGCCGGGTCACGGCCATGGCTCGCCGACATCCGTGTCCGGCCGGAGCCGATGGCCGGTTCGCGTGCGTCCCGTCATGTCGAGGGTCCGGCTCGCAGGTGTGGCGACGGACAGCGCCGGGACCTCGTTGATTCGGATGCCGCAAGGGAGCGAACGCATACCACGCCGTCGGAAGGGAGACGTGTCGTAACCTGTCGCAGCCTGGAGGTCGTTCGGCTCGAGACGATCGGCGTGTGGTTCAGTCCGGCCGGGCGTGGAACCAGGCTGTCTCACGGCCCTGGCTCCACGCTCGGGCATGCCCGTCAGAATTCGACCGACGTGCTCAGCTTCATGTAGCGCGCGGCCTGGATCACCTGCGGCGTCAGGAAGAGAGGGCCGTAGGTGTAGTTGGCGCGCTGTACCGCGCTCGAGTTGAACACATTGTAGATGTCGAGCGCGCCCGAGATCCGCGCGCGACCCGTGCGGAACGCCTTCGACAGCCGCAGGTTGAGCTGCTGCGACGCGTCGTTGAACACCTCGCCCGGCGCCACGATCGGGATCGTGACCGTACCGGCCGCGCCCTGACTCAGGTTGCGGCCGAGCGACGGCGCGATCTGCGCGTTCGTGAACACCGAGGTCACCTGGAAGTTGGTGATGCCGCCCGTCACGTACTGCCCCTGCAGCGGCGCGAGCCGCTGATACACCGGGCTCACCGTGATGTCCCACGCGAGCGGCACGACCGCGTACAGCTTGACGTTCGTGGCGAACGGCGGTTTCACGTTGCACTGGAACAGGTCCTGCGCCGAGTTGACGACGAAGCAGCGGTCGGTCTCCGAGCGCCCCGTGTTCGTGCCCCCGGCCACCTGCACCCCGCGCGGCAACCGCGCCGTGAACGAGACATCCACGCCGTTGTAGCGCTCGTACTGGTCCCCGAAGTTGTCCGCCATCCGGACCCGGTTGCGGACCTGCCCGAACCTCGACGGGTTCACGTTCGTGAGCCCGCATACCTGGTAGCCGCCGCCGTTCGGCAGCCGCGAGTCCACGGGCGCCGTCACGCAGTACGGATCGTAGTCCGCTGGCGTCGTCAGCTCGTTCTGCGTCACGCGAAAGTTGCCGTACCAGCGCCGGTGGTAGCCGGCCGTCAGCGAGAGCCAGGACATCAGCTCGTGCTGGATCGATACCGAGCTCGTCCAGTTGAAGGGCCGCACGCCGAAGCCGGCCAGGACGTCCGGATCCGACGTCGTGGCGTTCGGCACGCTCAGCCCGAAATTGCGGTTCGAGATCGCGCCGCAGGCGCCGTTGGCGTTCGGGTTGGTCAGATCGCAGTTGGGGAAGAAGCTCCCCTCGGCGTCCGTCCACGTGCGCCCGGTCATGTTCAGCGTCCGCGTGACGCTGGCGACGAACGACTGCTGCGGCGACACGCCCACGGTGGTCACGAAGCGGTTCAGGCTCACCTTGAGCGCCGTACGGCTGTCGCCGAACAGGTCGTAGGCGACGCCCACGCGCGCGTTGAGGTCCTTGTAGTCCGGCACGCCCTGCTCCGCCGCGAAGTCGCGCGCGGGCGCGAACTGCACGGCCTCCTGCCGGTCCGCCGGCACGCGCCCGTCGAAGGTGTCGTAGCGCAGGCCCAGGTTCAGGGTCAGCCGGCGTACGGTCCACTGGTCCTGGACGAACAGCCCGATCGTCCGGCTCTCGCGCGGCGTCGTGAACGGCGTCGCGTACTGCGTGAGCGAGATCGGCACGCCGTTGCGGAGCGACACGGCGATGTTGCCCTGCACGGTCGTCATGCCGCCGGTCGTCGCCCGTCCGATCTGCGCGCCCGCCTTCACGTTGTGCGACCCGGTCACGTAGGACACGGTCGGGGTGTACCCGAAATTGCGGAAACGCGACGTGCCGTAGGAGATTGCCCCGCTCCCGAGCGTCGAATTCGCACGGAGCATCATGCCGGTGGTGGTCTCGAGCGCCGAGATCGTGTCGGGCGCGATGTAGGACTGCGGCCTGGCGTGGAACGTCGTGTAGCCGTACGACGCCCGGTTCTCGATCAGCAGTCGCGAGGACATCGGGACTTTCCAGGTGCCCGCCACCAGGCTGTTCGGCTCGTACGGCGTGAACGTCGTCCCTTCGGGAGAGTGGCCGAACTCGATCGCGCGGTTGTAGACGATCTGCGGCTGGTGGTCGATGAACGCGGCGACCTTGTGTTTCGGCGTCACCTGCCACGTGAGCCGGGCGCTCAGGTTCTCGTTCTGCACCTTGTTCTCGGCCGGCGTGGACCGATCGGGCTGGTACGTCCAGCTCCGGTAGTTCTGGCTCTTGAACGTGCCGGCGATCGTCTGGTTGATGATCGAGTTGCGATAGGAGAGGAACGTCCACGCCCGGTCGCGCAGGATCGGTCCCCCGAAGGCGACGTTCGCGTCCCACTGCTCGATGATCTCGCTGACGTTGGGCGCCCCCTGGGCCCTCAGCTCGTCGGTCAGGTTGTCCGACTGCATGCCGCCCGGCGCCACGTCGGCGTACCCCTCGACCGCCGGCTGGTTCCCCCCCTCCTTGGGGATGACGTTCATCACCACGCCGCCGAAGATCTGCTCGGCGCTGCCGCTCTCCAGGACCACGTTCACTTCCTGGACGTACGCCTGGTTGATCCGCATGTTCTGGCCGCCAGACCCGCCGCCGACGCGGTTCTGTGTCGAGACGCCGTCGACCATGCTGATCGCCTCGCCGATGCGGCCGCCGTAGGCGGCGATGTTGAACTGGTCCTTGTTGCTGCCGAGCGCGTCCTGGAGCGTGACGCTCGTGACCGCGGGCGCCAGCGCCGCGAACTGGTGCGGCGATCGCAGGGCGGGAAGCGCCTCGACGACCTCTCTGGAGAAGAGCTGCTGCGAGACGACACTCCGGACGTCCACCGTGGGCGCTTCGCCGGTGACGGTGACCGATTCCTCGATGGCGCCCACGGACAGCGTCACGTTGACCGTCGCGGTGAACGACGCCTGGAGCTGAATCCCCTCGCGTCGCACCGTCGAGAACCCGGGCAGCGTGAAGGTGACCAGGTAGGTGCCGGGACGCAGGTCGTCGATGCGGTACAGCCCCTGGTCGTCGGTCAGCGCCACGCGGACCTTCTCAATCAGCACGGGGCTGGACGCCTCGACGGTCACGCCCGGCAGGACCGCACCGGTCGTGTCCCTGACCACGCCGCCGATGCCGCTCTGCGCGTGCGCAGGCGCCCACGCGCCCAGCACACACGCCAACACGCCGAGGTAGACGATGCACACGCGGAACCCTGCCGTCATGGCCCTTCTCCTTCAAGGTGGCACTGCCCGGACGTCTGGCCGGTTCCGCTCGCCGGCCGCCACACGGCGACCGCCGTCATCGGGTCCGCTCCAGGGGGCGACGTGCGAGTCAGAACATACACTACCTCCACTCTACGGCAGAGGCAGCCGTTCGTCGCAAGTTGTCGCAGCCCCCCCGCCGGATCGCGTTTGATGGCACCCTGTCCAGGCAGGGTGGCCGGCGGGCGTTCTGTGTCAGAATGCCGCGCGCGACGTTCGCCCACCGGGTTCAGGGAGATTCCTGAGACATGGTCCCTGTTTGTCACCGGGTCGTCCTGTCCGCGCTCGTCACGCTGTGCGGAGGTTGCGGCAGCGCGGCCACGAGTACGCTGCCGGTCACGCTCCGCCTGACGGACAACTCCGTGCTGTCGGAGCCGCTCGCAGCCGCCTACGCGCGGGCGCTCCCCGATCTCCGGATCCAGGTGGTGCCCGGGGCCTTCGACGCCATTCAGCGCGGCGAAGCGGACTTCGGCTTCGTGACCGCCGACAAGGCGTACTTCGCGCACCTGGCGCGCGCGACCGCGGCCCCCCGGAACGTGGACATCCGGGGGTTGGCGGCGTTGCACGTCACGCCCCTCCACTTCGTCGTCGGGCCCGGGTCCGACATCCGGAGCATCGCGGATCTGCGAGGCCGGCGCGTCCGGGTCCCTGGCGAGCCGGGCACCACGCCCGAGGCCACGACGTTCATCGAAGCCGTGCTCCGCGCATTCGACGTCGATCCCGCGTCCGTGCGCCTCGAGTCGGCCCCGGCCCAGGCCTCCAACTGGATGCTGCAGGACGGCGCTCTGGACGCCGCGTTCATCTTCACGACGCGGTACCCCTCGCCCACCGTGCGCGAGGCCATGCAGCAGGGCGTCCGCATGCTGCCCATCGAAGGCCCTTCGGTGACCCGGCTGCGCCACGAGTATCCGTTCGTGCGGCTGGCGACTGTCCCGGCTGGCACGTACCCGGACCAGCCCGAGTTGCTGCGCACCGTCGGCCTGGATGGCCTGCTGGTGTGCCGCGCCGATCTCGACGTCTCGCAGGTGTACGGCCTGACGAAGCACTTCTTCGAGGCGGTGCAGCAGCTGTCCTCGATCGCGTTGACCATGCGATCGGCCAACCTCCAGAACGCGGCTGCCACGCCGATCCCCCTTCACGAAGGCGCCGCGCTCTACTACCGGGAACAGGCGCTGCTGCAGTGACTCGCCGCCCAGGTATCCCGCCCCCGGGACTCGCCCGCTGGATCACCGTGGCCGTCTGTCTGTCCGCGGGATTCCTCGCCTGGCTGGCGTACGTGGCGACCAGCGAGTGGCATCGGAGCGCGAGCCTGCTGTCCCAGCAACGGGCGGACGCGGCGGTCGAACTGCTCGTCACGATGCTGACGCGGGACATGCGCGCCGTCCAGGGTTCGGTGCTGCCACTCCTGTCGGCCGATCAACTGAGGACGGATCCGGGCGCAACGGTCGACCACGCCGGACGCGCGTTCGCCCGCTACCCGTACGCGGAGGCGTTCTTCGCGTGGGTCGACGCCCAGTCGCCGCGGGTCGAGTTCTACATCCGCCTGGATCGCTATCCGGTATGGGCTCCCGACATCGGGGCCGGGCGGTTTCCAGTGGTCGTCGTCCAGCAGCGCGAGATCGGAGAGCGGTTGCGGGCGGGCATGGCTCGGGACGCCGAGCACGGCCACCGGTTCTCGGTCTTCGACCTGACGATCGGTGCGACGGCCTATCACGCCGTCGCGTTGCTCTCCTACCGCGACGCGTACCTGCGCGACGTCGACACCGCCTTCGGGTTTCTCGTGAACACCGAGTGGGTCCGCAGGCACTACTTCACCGGCCTGATTGCCGAGCTCGCCCGCCTGGACGGCACGGGCACGACGCCGGCCTACGCCATCCACGACGAGCGCGGGCGGATCGTGGCAGGCGCGCCGGCGCCGGCTGCGGTCCCTGCCAGCCAGCGGACGTTCCGGCCCACGTTCTTCGATCCGCTCGTCGTGCCCCTGGATCCGGAAGCCGGCTGGGACCAGCCGAGCCGCCACTGGAGCGCCACCGCCACGATCGTGGCCGATCCGACGCTCACGCTGGCGAACGCCTGGGCCGACCGGGCGCTGCTCGTGCTGATCGGCGCCACGGTCGTCCTCGTCACCGGGCTCGTGCTGATCGCCAATACGGCCCGGGCCAACGCCCAGCTCGCCGATCTGCGCGCTGACTTCGTGGCGACGGTGACGCACGAGCTGAAGTCGCCCATCGCGACGATTCGCGCAATCAACGAGACGCTGGCGGCGGGGCGGCACGGATCGGCCGAGGACTCCCGCGAATACGCGCGACTGGCCATCCACGAGACCAAGCGCCTCACGAGGCTCATCGACAACCTGCTCGCGTACTCCCGCGTGACGGATGTGACGCAGGCGTACTCATTCGAACCCCTTGCGGTGGATTCACTCATCGACGAGGTCGTGCACGAGTTCGCGCAGCAGCTCGGCGATGCCGGATTCGAACTGGACGTATCGATCGAGCCGGGCCTGCCCAGGGTGCGGGCCGACCGGACCGCAGCAACGCTGCTGCTGGGGAACCTCGTCGACAACGCCGCTCGCTACTCCGGCGAGGCGCGCTATCTCGGTCTCCACGCGCGCCGCCAGGGCGACGCGGTCGCGATCGACGTCGTCGACAACGGCGTCGGCATTCCGGACGAGGAGGTGCCGCACGTGACGCGAAAGTTCTTCCGCGGCCGGCATGCCCGATCCGGCGGCAGCGGGCTCGGCCTGGCCATCGCGCAACGTATCGCGCTCGATCACGACGGCGACCTGACCATCCGCAGCACCCATGGGAGCGGGACCACGGTAACGGTCGTGCTCCCGGCGTCCCGATGATGAAGAAGCGGGTGCTCATCGTCGAGGACGACCGGGTGCTGGCGAAGGTCCTCAGGGACAACCTCGTGGCCGAAGGTTTCGAGGTGCAGCGAGCCGGCACGGGGGCGCAGGCGCGGAACAGCATGGCGGCCTCCGCGCCGGATCTGATCCTCCTGGACCTCATGCTGCCAGACGAGGACGGGTTCGCGCTGTGTCGCGCCTGGCGCAGCGAATCGCCGGTGCCGATCATCGTCCTCAGCGCCAGGAGCCAGAGGGTCGACAAGCTTCAGGGCCTGCGGCTCGGCGCCGACGACTACCTGACCAAGCCGTTCGATCTCGAGGAGCTGATCGCCCGTATCCGCTCGGTACTGCGCCGATCGGCCCCGGGGGTGGATCGTCTGACGCTCGGCGCTGTGCAGATCGACTTCGTGCACCTTCGGGCCTGGCACGGCGAGCGCCCGATCGACCTCACACACCGGGAGTTCGAGTTGCTTCGCTACCTCGCCGAGCGCTCCGACACCATCGTGCACCGCGACGAGCTGCTCCGGCAGGTCTGGCGTTACCCGATCACGTTGCGGACGCGGGCGGTCGATCACGCGATCTCGAGGCTGCGGCGCAAGATCGAGGCCGACGCCCATCACCCTCGATTCATTCACACCGTCCACGGCGACGGCTACCGGCTGGTGGCCGACGTCCGCGGCGCCGCATAGGACCGAACCACGGCAATCGAGCACTGGACACCGCACTACCACAGGACAAGGAGCCTCTGATGACATCGATGAGCGTTTCGGGCGTGAGGATGACGGCTGCCGCGGGTCTCGTCGCCGGCCTGCTGGCCATGCAGGTCATCGGCAGCGCCCAGCAGCGGCAGAAGGGTGGCTACGACGCCACCGGGTCGTACGACGTGGTCCCCAACTGGCCCCAGCCGCTGCCCGAACACGGTACCGACTGGACGTACGGCCGGACGGGCGCCATCTGGGCCGAGTCGGCGGACCGGGTCTACGTCGTCCAGACGGGCGACGTGCCGGTCCTCAAGGAGAAGCCGACGACGCAGCCCGGCAGCGAGGGGCGCAGCGCGCTGGACATCCCGGGCACGCGCTGGGAAAACAAGTTTCTCGTGTTCAATCGCGATGGCAAGGTGATCGAGAACTGGAAGCAGCACGATCACCTGCTCACCCACCCGCACAGCCTGAAGATCAGCCCGTACGACCCCGAGCGCCACATCTGGGTCGTGGACGGGCGCAGCCCCTCCGGTGATCCGGACGTTCGCGCCGGGGCCGGACCGAACCGCGAGGGCGCGTCGCACCAGGTCTTCAAGTTCACGCGCGACGGCAAGCTCGTCATGACACTCGGCGAGCACGGCGTTCCCGGCAACGACCAGTCACACTTCGGCGGGCCGACCGACATCGCGTTCTTCCAGAACGGTGACTTCGTCATCGCCGACGGATACCGGAACGGGCGCATCGTGCGGTTCGACCGGAACGGCAAGTACCTGTCGGAATTCGGTACGCGCGGCACCGGGCCCGGGCAGTTCATGCAGGTCCACGGCGTGACGATCGACGCGCGGGAGCGGATCTACGCCGCGGATCGCGGAAACCGCCGCATCCAGGTGTTCGACAAGAACGGCATGCTGCTCGACATCTGGCCCGACATCCCGATGCCCGACCACATCGCCATCACGCGGGACGGCCATCTCTGGGTGGCCGACGGCGCGGCGCACCGCTTCATGAAGTACGACCTGGAGGGAGGCCTGCAGGAAACGTGGGGCACCTTCGGAACGGCGCCCGGGAACTTCTGGGTGCTGCACCACTTCAGCGTGGACAACGAGGGCAACCTCTACACGGCGGAGGTCATCGGCGGCAGGGCCCAGAAGTTCGTGCCGAGGGCGGGGGCAGACCGGGCCAAGCTGATCGATCTGTTCTTCGGCTACACGTACCCGCCGTCGCGCTAGCGGAGGCACGGGGACCACGAGCGGGCGGCGGCTTCACGGGGTGCCGCCGCCCGCCATCGGCACTCCAGCACGGTCACCCGTCGCTGTATAGTAGGAACCTGTCAGCGGAGCGGGCACGACCGTGCGCCGCCGGGCCGGTGACCCGCCGCGGCCCACCTGCCGCGCAGACTCAAAGGGTTCGATTGGAATACCTGATCAAGCAGTACCCGCTCGAAGCGGGCGCCCTCGAAATCCAGTACATCGAGGAGTTCTTCTGGGAGTTCCCGCGCAAGAAGACCGCCGCCGAGATCGTGGCGCGGCTCAGCAACCGCGACTTCCTGATCCTGATGGCCGAGGCGACGCTGCCCGATGATCCGGCGGGGACGATCGTGCCGGTGTCGTTCAAGATCGTCCACGAGATCCGGGCATCGGAGACCGAACCCAAGCTGGCCGACCTGGTGGCCCGTCTGCGCGGCGCGGTCGCGTTCGAGGGACGGAAGGTCCTCTACAACTGGATCGGCGGGACGCGCAGCGACTGGCGCGGCCAGGGCCACTTCCGCGCGCTGACCGAGGAGTCGGAGGCGTGGGCGCACGCGTCCGGCTACCACGAGGTGGTGGTGAAGACGAAGAACCGCTTCTACGACATGCGGGGGACGCTCGACCAGCTCCAGTTCGACGTCGTCAAGTACGAGCCGAACGCGGCAAACAACCGCGACTCGAAGGTGTACCTGTCCAAGCAGCTCACGTCGGCCGTACTGCGCAGCCACACGAGCCGGCGGACGGTGACGCAGGTCTGACGTGGAAGAGTGGAAGAGTGGAAAAGTGGAAAAGTGGAAGAGTGGAAAAGTGGAAAAGTGAAGTCGGAAGGGGGAAGTGAGAAGTTCGAAGTAAGTGGGAAGTGGGGAGGCGCCGGCGTTACTGCGCGTACAGCGCGGCCAGTGCCGTCACGTCGGCTTCGGACAGCCCGGTCGCTGCGGATGACCCGATGTCGGCGACCGACGTGAGCCGCGTGCGGTAGGCGCCGAAGAAGCGCGGCCCGTCGTCCGGCCTCCTGAACGCGTACATGATCGTGTCGAAGTCGTCGGTGTGCGCCAGGCCGAGCGCGTGGCCGAGCTCGTGCAACGCCGTCAGGTAGATGATCAGCGCGCGGTCGAGCGCGTCGCCCGGTACACTCGAGAGGATGAACACGTCCGCCGCGGCGATGTGGCCCGTGCGCGGATCGAGTTCCGGCGCCGCCTCTCCATACAACCCGGTCGCGCCGGCAAACCGCACGCGCATCGGCGACTCCGGGCTCGGTGACCGCACGAGCTGGAACCGGCCGTCGGCGGCCCGGGTCCATGTCCGCATCGCCCGTTCGACCAGCTCGCCGGCGCCCTCGGGCGCGCGAGCCGGATCGATCCAGACGTCGATGCGGGCGCCCACCGGCCAGTGAATGGTCCCGAGCCGGCCGCTCCGCGCCTGACCGATCGCCACGACGACCGCGAAGAGCAGCGCCGCCGCAGCCGTCAGCGCGAGCCGGCGGACCTCGGATCGCATGGGATCGATCGCCTACACGCGGGGCGCCAGGTCGATCCCCATCTCGGGATGAGGCGTGTACAGCTCCTCGAGGAACCGCACCTCCTCCGCCTCGAGCGTCAGGTCGATGGCCCCGACCGCCGTATCCAGGTTCTCCGGCTTCGTCGTGCCCAGGATGGGCGCCGTCACCCCCTTGGCGTACAGCCACGCCAGGGCAACCTGCGCGGGCGGCACACCCCGGCGCTCGGCCACGGTTCTGCAGCGCTCTGCGATCGCGAAGTCCCCGTCGGCCGTGTACAGGCGATGCGCCAGCTTGTCCGTCTTCGCCCTCAGGGTGGCAGAGGCGCCATCCCGCGTTCGCGTGCCCACCAGCACGCCACGCGCGAGCGGGCTCCACGGGATGAGCCCGATCCCTTCCTTCCGGCAGAGCGGGATCATCTCGCGCTCCTCTTCCCGGTACACCAGGTTGTAGTGGTTCTGCATCGAGATGAACCGCGACCAGCCGCGGCTGTCGGCCAGCGCCAGCGCCTGGGCGAACTCCCACGCCCAGCAGCTCGAGGCGCCGATGTAGCGCGCCTTGCCGGCGCGGACGATGTCGTCGAGCGCCCGCAGCGTTTCGTCGATCGGCGTGGCCGGATCCCACCGGTGAACCTGGTACAGGTCGACGTAATCAGTGCCCAGCCGCCGGAGGGAGGCATCAATGGCGTCGAAGAGGTGCTTGCGGGACAGTCCGCGATCGTTCGGACCGGTTCCGGTCGGGTAGAACGCCTTGGTCGCGATCACCACCTGATCGCGGCGGCCGAAGTCGCCGAGAGCCCGGCCGACAACCTCCTCGCTGGCGCCCGCCGAATACATGTCGGCCGTGTCGAAGAAGTTGATGCCGAGGTCGAGCGCGCGCCGGATGATCGCGCGGCTGGGCTCCTCGTCGAGGGCCCACTCACGCCACGTCGACGTGCCCAGGCCCATGCACCCGAGGCAGATGCGCGAGACCTTCAGGCCGCTTCGACCGAGAGCGATGTAGTGCATTGAGGATTGGTGATTGGGGATTGACGATTTCATTGGCGATTGGTCGATTGGCCAATTAGCCAATTAGCCGATTGGCCAATCTAGCCGATTGGTCGACTGGTCGATTGGCCAATTGGTCCATTGGCGGGCGCTCTCAAGTCGTCAATCGCCATCAATCGTCAATCGTCAATCCTCAATCGACCAATACAATCATCAATCATCAATCCGCAATCATCAATCTTCAGGGCTCAGATCGCGATCTCCCTGATCGGCCCTGTTCCATCCCACCCGGCCGCGGCGTCGTGGATCATCGTCCCGAGCCCCGAGAACTGCGGGTCGGCCACGTCCGCGATCTCGAACTGGAAGCCGCCCGGACCGTCGTCGGTGGCGAAGAACGCGAACCTCGGCCCGCCGTTGGCGATCCACCCTTCATGCGCCAGCCGCACGCCGCCGCCGCGCAGCCGGGCCACTTCCGCGTCGTAGCCGGGGCGATCGACCCAGGCGGCCACGTGCTGCAGCCCGTCGCCCGACGCGCGCAGCCGATCCAGGAACCCGCTGGGGTTGCGATCGGCCTGGTGGATCAGCTCGACCTGCAGATCGCCCGAAGCGGAGATCGCCAGCGTGAGGTTCGGGGGCGGCGACGGCTGCCCCTGGTACCAGAACTGCCCGATCGGCAGGTTCTTCACGAGGAAGAACGGCCCGATCCCCAGGCGTTGGGTCCAGTACGCCAGGGCACGATCCAGATCCGAGACGACGAACCCGATCTGACGAGTCGCTCCAAACAGACGGCTCACGGCAGCCTCCTCTCCGGCCGGGCC
This sequence comes from Acidimicrobiia bacterium, assembly GCA_016871255.1. Classification (GTDB taxonomy): domain Bacteria; phylum Acidobacteriota; class Vicinamibacteria; order Vicinamibacterales; family UBA2999; genus VFZH01. The sequence continues at coordinate 41,450 of VFZH01000005.1, forward strand.
CGACCCGGCCGGCCACGATGCTCGCCACACCATACCCCGACTCGTCCAACCAGCGGACCCCGCGCGATTGACTTCGCCTGCTGCGCCATATAACTTCCCCGCTGGCAACTGCGGGGGCCGGCAGCCGGTGCGGGCCGCCCACGTCGAAGTTCGATCAGGAAACGCGAGGGATGTCATGGCAGACGTGCGTGCAGTCAAGCTCGACGGATCGATCTCCACCCTGAGCGGGGCGAAAATCGCCGCGTTCAAGAAGCAGATGCGCGGCGCCGTGGTGCTGGCCGGCGAACAGGGCTACGACCAGTTGCGCGAGGTGTGGAACGGTCAGATCGACCGCAAGCCCGCCCTCATCGCCCGCGTCGCCGGCGAAGACGACGTGGTGGCCGCGGTGAACTTCGCGCGCGACAACGAGCTGCTGACGTCGGTTCGGGGGGGCGGCCACAACATGCCGGGCCTCGCGGTCAACAACGGCGGCCTGATGCTCGACCTGCACGGCCTGCGCAACGTGCGCGTGGACCCGGTCGCCCGCCGCGCCTACGCGGAGCCGGGGCCGACGTGGTTCGATTTCGATTACGAATGCCAGGCCTTCGGCCTGGCCACTCCGGGCGGCGCGGTCTCCCACACGGGCATCGCCGGTCTGACCCTGGGCGGCGGCGTGGGCTGGCTCAGCGGCAGACACGGCCTCACCTGCGACAACGTCATCTCCTTCCGCGTCGTCACGGCCGACGGCACGGTCCGCACGGCGAGCGCCGACGAAAACCCCGACCTGTACTGGGCGCTCCGCGGCGGCGGCGGCAACTTCGGGATCGTCACCCAGTTCGAGTACCAGCTCCACCCGGTGGGCATGATGCTCGGCGGGATGATCCTCTATCCGTTCGACCAGGCGAAGGCGTTCTTCCAGGGCTACCGCGACTACCTGCCGTCCTGCCCAGACGGGCTGACGACCTTCGGCGGGCTGTTCAAGCTGCCGGACGGCACGAGCGTGGCGGGCGGCATCGCGGCCTGGAACGGCGATCACGCCGAGGGGCAGAAGGTGCTCGACGCCTCCTTCCGCAAGTTCACGACGCCGATGGCGGACCTGCTCGGCCCGATCCGCTACTGCAAGCTGCAGCAGCTCATCGACCAGCAGACCGAGCCCTTCCGCCGCTACTACGTGAAGTCGAACCTGATGCGCGAGATCAAGGACGAGTGCATCGACATCCTGATCGACCGCTACACGAAGGTGCCGTCACCCCTCTCGATGATGGCGTTCCAGCAGTTCGGCAACGGCATCGGCCGCGTCACGCCGGACGCCACGGCGTACGGGCACCGGAACGAGAAGGTCGAGCAGATGACGTTCTCCGCCTGGACGGACCCGGCGGGCGACGACGAGAACCGGGCCTGGGCCCGTGAGGTCTCGGACAGCGTGCAGCCGTTCGCGCACGGCCACTACGTCAACCAGGTGGGGCTGGAGTCCGAGGAAGGCGTCGACCACATCAAGGCGGCGTTCGGCGACAACTGGGAGCGGCTGGTGGAGCTGAAGACGCAGTACGACCCGATGAACCTGTTCCGCCACAACCAGAACATCCGGCCCAAGTAGGCGGCGTCAGCGCTGGTGATTGACCATTGGCGATTGCCTTGACGATTGGCGATTGGGGATTTGGCGATTGACCCGGCGCTGCCACTGAACCCGCTTCGTTCCACGCTGGAACGGGGCGACGTGGCGTTCGGTGTCGGCGTGCGGCTCACCCGCACGCCGGAGCTGGTCGCGCTCGCGGCGGCCTGCGACTACCGGTGGCTGTTCCTGGACATCGAGCACAGCTCGATGTCCATCGACACGGCCGCCGGGCTGTCGGTCACGGCCCTTGGCGCCGGGATCACCCCGCTGGCGCGCGTCCCTGCGGGTGACTGCACGCTGGCATCCCGCCTGCTCGACGCGGGTGCGTGGGGTGTCCTGGCCTCACACATCGAGACAGCAGACGAGGCGGCGGCGATGGTGCGTCAGCTCCGGTTCCCGCCCTCCGGCAATCGATCGGTGTCCTACAGCCTGCCGCAGCTCCGCTTTGCGCCGATGGCGGGGGGCACGGCCGCCCGTCACTTCAACGAGCAGGTGCTGCTGGTTGCGATGATCGAAAGCTCGGTCGCGGTGGCGCACGCGTTCGAGATCGCCGCGGTCCCCGGCGTGGACGCGCTGTTCGTCGGCGCCAACGACCTCACGGCAGACCTCGGCGTGCCAGGCGAGTTCGTCCACGCCGGCGTGACCGAGGCGTGCCGGCACGTCATCGACGCGTGTGCGGCGCACGGCAAGTGGCCGGGCCTCGGCGGCATTTACGACGAGGCGCAGCTCCGGCCGCACGTCGAGGCCGGCATGCGCCTGGTCCTCGGCGGCACCGACATGGCGTTGATGACCGCGGCCCTCCGGGAGCGGAGGGCGATGCTCGAGCGGGCAGCTCGGGGTTGACCGCATTCGCCAAGGCTACGGCCCGGTCCGCCGGCGCTTCAGCGCCGGCGGACCGGGCCACCCATCACCTGCGGAAGCCGCTTTCCACGGTGAAGTACTGCGCCTGCATCCCCATGTCCGACAGCGCCTTCTTCACCTTCACCAGCTCGGGCTCCGACGCGTGGACCTCGAGGCGCGTGATCTCGGCGACCTTCAGCATCTCGCCGAAGATGGCGCCGATGTTCCCGAGGTGCGCCAGCCAGGCGTCGGCATGCTCGTAGCCCTCGCGCGCGAACACCTGGTCGCCGTCGAAGGCGAATCCGCAATACAGCGCACCCGGCTCCTCGCCGGTCTTCTGCACCATCTGCTCGCAGAGCGCCTTGAACTCCGCCATCTTGCCGGCCTGCACCTTGAAATACGGGGCCGGGCTGACGCACGAATCCTGAGTGGGCATGGGATCTCCTTCGGGTGATGTGACCGGCGCGAACCCGCTCGCTAGACGCCCGCGGCGTCGGGGCTGAACCGATCGGTCTGATACTGGGTGAACGCCGCGTAGTCCGGGCGCAGGGGGTACCACACATCGAGGTTCAATGCCGGACCGTCCTCCTCCCGAGGCCCCTCGCCCCAGTGCAGCGCGTTGGGCGGGATGCGGATGACGGTGCCCGCCGGGCAATCGAACACCTGCTCCTCGATGTGCAGCGTGATCCGCCCCTTCAGGATCATGAAGAGCTGCTCCCACGGGTGACGATGGGGCGCGGTCTCCATGCCGGGGTGCAGGGTCGTAAGGCCGATGACGACGTTGTCGCCACGGAAGACCTTCTGGGTGACACCGGGACGCATCGTGCGCTCCGGGATGGTGTCCCAGTTGTACTGCGGGACGGCAACGGCCTGCTCCACGGACATGGTCTCCTCCTGACCGGTCCACCATAGGGCGAACGGAGGGCGGGGAGCAAGAGCGGACTCGAAATCCCAAAGCCCAAATCCCGAATCCCAAGCCCAATCCCAGGACCCAAATCCCAAAGTGCGCCCGTATCGGGTAAAGTGTGGCGGTCCATCCCGCCGCTCGCGGCGGATCGCGGTTCCGCCCGGCGCTGCGCCGAGTGCGCGTGCCGGCGCTTCAGCTACGGAGTTCCTGAATCATGGCCGATCCCTTCTCGCAATCCGCCGCCAAGCCGCAGGGCGTCGGCGTCGGGCCGATTCCGTTCGATCGGGCCCGGCTCGACCGCGCCATGGACGAAGCCGGTGTGGATGCGCTGCTCGTCACCAGCCACATCAACATCCGCTACCTCACCGGCGGCTACCACTGCCTCTTCTACGACACCATGGAAGAGCTGGGCGTCAGCAAGTACGGCCCGACCATCCTGTATCGCAAAGGACAGCCCGAGCGGTCGTTCTTCCTCGGCTCCTACTTCGATAAGGAGCAGCTGCCGAACGACCCGATCTGGGTACCGAACGCCGAACTCGGGAACTGGGTGGGCACGACGACCCCGCCGCTCATCGCGGACTGGGTGAAGAAGGAGAAGCTCGAGAAGGCCACACTCGGCATCGAGTCCCCCTTCCTGTCGGTCGAGGTGTACACCGAGCTCGTGAAGCTCCTTCCCGACGTGAAGTGGGTCAACGCGGTGACGGTGCTCGAGTACCTGCGGGCCATCAAGACGCCGCAGGAGCTGGAGACGCTGCGTATCGCGTCGGACAAGGTGGTCGAGGCGATGCAGTACGGGTTCCGCCGGCTCAGGCCCGGCATGAGCAGCCGCGACATCGAGAAGGTCGTCGCGGACAGGGAGCGCGAGCTCGGGATGACGTTCGACTACTGCCTGGTCGGCTTCGGCAAGGACACGAACCGGACGCCGCGTGCCAACATGACGTTCGAGGCCGGCATGATCGCGGACTTCGACTCGGGCGGCAACATCAACGGCTACATCGGCGACCTGTGCCGCATGGGCAGCCACGGCGAGCCGGAGCCGCTGCAGAAGCAGATCCTGGACGAGATCAACCACGTGCAGATGTCGGCCAGACAGCCCATGAAACACGGCGCGCGCGGCGGATCCATCCTCGAGGCGGCCCAGGCCGCGATCAAGGAATGTGAACACGGGTCCTGGATGGGGTTCATCGTGCACGGCATGGGGCTCGTCTCGCACGAGGCGCCGCGACTGGTGAACAGGCCGATCCCGTACGCGAACGAGTGGGCCGAGCGGCCGCTCGAAACCGGCATGGTCGTGTCGATCGAAACGACGGTCGCCAAGCCCGACTGCGGATACATCAAGCTGGAAGACACGATCGCCGTCACCGCCACCGGATGCGAGGGCTTCGGCGACGGCGGCCGCGGCTGGAACCCGATCGGGAGCTGACGCCCTGGCTGACGTCGACGTCGTCCCCAACCTGATCGGCGCGAAATGGGTGCGCCCCGGCGGCGCGGAGCTGTTCGACAGCTACAACCCGGCCACGGGCGAGGTGATCGCCCGCACGCCGCTGTCGCGCGCCTCGGACGTGGATGCCGCAGTGGCCGCGGCCCGCGCAGCGTTCGAGGGCTGGCGCGAGACGCCGGTCGTCCAGCGCGCCCGGATCCTGTTCCACTTCCACCAGAAGCTCGAACAGCACTTCGACGAGCTGGTGCGCATCGTCACCACCAACCAGGGCAAGACGCTGGCCGAAGCGCGCGGCAGCCTGCAGCGCACCATCGAGAACGTCGAGGTCGCGTGCGCGGGTCCGTCCCTCCTCATGGGCGGCTACGGCCTGGAGAACGTCGGTTCCCGCGGCGTGGACAGCCACGTCGTCCGGCAGCCGCTGGGCGTCTGCGCCATCATCACGCCGTTCAACTTCCCCGCCATGGTGCCGATGATGTTCCTGCCCTATGCGCTGGTGTCCGGGAACACGGCGGTCGTCAAGCCGTCCGAGCAGGTGCCGCTGATCCAGCGGCGCGTGGCGGAGTTGCTGCTCGAGTGCGACCTTCCGCCCGGCGTGCTCAACGTCGTGAACGGCGGCCGCGAGGCGGTCGAAGCGCTCTGTGACCACCCAGACGTCCGGGCGGTGTCGTTCGTCGGTTCCTCACCGGTGGCGCGCGCCGTGTACCGGCGCGCCACACACGCCGGCAAGCGCGCCCAGTGTTTCGGCGGCGCGAAGAACCTCGTCGTGGTGATGCCCGACGTGAACCTGGACGACGCGATCCGGTCGATTGCCGAGTCGTTCTTCGTGTGCGCCGGCCAGCGGTGCCTGGCCGCGAGCGTCATGGTGCCCGTCGGCGAGGTGCACGCCGAGGCGCGGGACCGGATGGTGGCGCTGGCACAGGGCTACCGCCTGGGTGACGGCGCGGTCGAGGGCACGACCATGGGCCCCGTGGTCACGGGTCTGGCCCGCGACCGCATCGTCGGCATGATCGACCGCAGCGCGAGCGCCGGCGTGCCGCTGGCGCTGGACGGACGCACGGCGCGGGTGGCCGATCGGCCAGATGGCTTCTTCGTGGGGCCGACCATCTTCGACGAGGTGTCGGCCGACGTCGAGATCGGGACCGAAGAGGTGTTCGGTCCGGTGGCGGTCATCGCGCCCGTGAAAACGCTCGAGGACGCCTTCACGCTGATGCACCGCATCCCGAAGGCCAACGCGGCGGCCATCTTCACCTCATCGGGGAAGGCCGCGCGCGAGTTCAGCCACCGGGCAACCGCCCCGATGGTCGGGGTGAACATCGGCGTCCCCGCGCCAATGGCCTACTTCCCGTTCGGGGGCGCGCGCGAAAGCTTCTTCGGCGACACCAAGGCGCACGGCCGCGCCGGCTTCGACTTCTTCACCGAGCAGAAGCAGACGATCTATCGGTGGACCTAGCGATTGGTGATTGAGGATTGATGATTGGGGATTGATTGAAAATTGAAAATTGAGGATTGAGGATTGAGGATTGAGGATGGGTAGTTCGTGACTGGGTGCAGCAGAGACGGGAGGTGGAGTGATGGCGATCTCCAGGCGCGATGCGATCGGTCTGACGGGCTCGGCGCTGGCCGGGCTCTCTTTCGGCAACCTTGACGCCGCCGCGCTCCAGGCGCCGTCGGGGCCGTGGCCCGACACGCTGGTCGAGCGACCCCTTCGCGAGGGGTTTCCTGCTCCCCTGCCGCTCAACGCGGACGGCTCGGCGCCCGAGCACCCGGCGGGCGCCGCCGGGCCGATCTCCGACCCGCTGATGTGGCGAACACCAGACCGCCAGACGCCCGAGATCGAGTTCGACTACCGGAAGATGGCGATCAAGGTCGATCCGCGCGGCCTGGGCCGGCTGGGCGGCACGCTGCGCTTCGAGCATCTCGAGAAGCTCCCGCGCGCCACCCACACGTTCCTGCTCCAGTGCGGCGCGCCCAACCCGCGCGGCATCGTCACATGGAGCGGCGTGCGGTTCAGTGACTTCGCAGACATGCTGGGCCTCGTGCCAGGCGTCCACTACTGCCGCTTCATCGCCTCGGACCGGATGTACGTGGACGAGCCGCTCGACACGCTCCGCCACCCGCAGGTGCTGCTGGCTTGGATGATGAACGGGGCGCCGATTCCCCCGCGCCACGGGGCGCCGCTGCGCCTGATCATCCCCTTCCGCTACGGCAACCGCAGCATCAAGGCGATCACCGAGATCCTGTTCGGCACGCCCAGCCTGCCGATGCCGCCGCTGCCCGCGTGACCCGGGAACGGGCCGGCTTCAGCCGGCCCGGCTACGGTGCGCGCGGCGCGACGCTGTTGGGGAACGGCAGGTCCACCAGCGTCGAGTTGCCGCCCGTGCTGTAGAACAGCTTCCCGTCGGGACTCCCCACGTTCTCGTTGAACGTCGTCGAGTAGTGGTACGCGACGCGCCAGGCGCCGCCCTCGCGGAACAGCACGACGGTCAGGTGCCGCAGGTCCGTCGGCCGGTTGTACACGAACTGGTGGTAGCGCCCCAGCAGGATCGCCATGTTGTCGCCGTACAGGCGCAGCTGCAGCGGGTCGATGCGCTGGAGATCGTGGTAGCACTCCTCCGTGCCGTCGATCATCCAGGCCCGCGTGTACGTCATCCCGTTGAACCCGGAGATCAGGTAGTTGGCTGCAAGCAGCCGGTCCACACGGGGCGTCTGGCAGTTCTGAAACGCCGCCGCGTAGGTCAGCGCCGCGTTGAAGGCCGCCTTCTCCATCGCGACCCGATCGGCCTCGGGCGCGCCGGCCGGCCCGGCATGGCGCGCGATCGTCGGCGAGAAGCCACCCGGCTGCTTCGTGGACGGCCCTCCCTGCAGCTGCGCGAACGCCTTGCCCTCTGCGGGGCCGGCACCTGACTGCATGACCGCAGAGTGGTGGTGCGCGAGCTTCCAGACGCCGTCGTGCCGCACCAGCACGTGCGTGAGCTGGTGGATCGGCATCGGCTCGTCCCGGACGAACTGGTGATACTTGGAGATCACCAGCGCCGCGCGATCCCCGTCGTTGAGGCTCACGTGCATCGGCTCGATCCGGACGAGCGACCGGGCGCACGACTCGACGGTGTCGAGGAACCAGGCACGCGAATACGTCATCCCGTTGTAGTCGGTGAAGGTGAAGTCCTTCGTCGTCATCCGGTCGGCTGCCGCGCGGTCGCAGCCCTGGAACGCCTGTGCGAAGGCGTTCTCGAAGGCGATGACCGGTTCGGCACGGGCAGCGTCGGACGCCGGGACGCCCTGAGCCGCCGTCGACGACGTGATGGCAAGCAGGGCACAGACAGCGAACAGACGAGGTGCCATGTCGGGTCTCCTGAGTGGACTGGGACTTCCAAGCTTACATGCTATAGTCCCGCCTCACCGGAGGAGGTTACGGCATGACCGAGCGGTGTATCAGGCCCACAGGCGGTGCGGTTCTCGGCGTTCTGCTGGCCCTCGGTGCCGGGGCCGCCGGGTGCGCGCCCTCCCCGGAGAGTCAGCCGGAGCCAGAAGCGGCCGCCCCCCAGGAGGACGGCGTCCCCGTGTTCGAGGTGGACCCGACCTGGCCGAAGCAGCCCTTTCCCGACCAGTGGATCATGGGCGGCGCCATGGGCGTGGACGTGGATGCGAACGACCACATCTGGGTCTCACACCTCGCCTCGGACCTCACGCAGTTCGAAACCGGCGCCGCCGCGGACCCGCCGAGGGCCATCTGCTGCCGGCCGGCCCCGCCGATCATCGAATTCGACCAGGACGGCAACATCGTGCGGGCCTGGGGCGGCCCGGGAGAAGGGTACCAGTGGCCCCGTTCCGTCCACGGCCTGACCGTGGACTACCGGGGCAACGTCTGGGTGGGCGGCAACGTGGCGCCCGATGCGCACGTCCTGAAGTTCGCGCCTGACGGCAGGTTCCTGCTGCAGATCGGGCGATCGGGCGAGAGCCGGGGAAACGCCGACACGGCGAACCTCGGGTCGCCGGCTGACGTGGCCATCGATCCGGACACCAACGAAGTGTGGGTGGCGGACGGCTACCGCAACCGGCGTGTGATCGCGTATGACGCCGACACGGGCGAATACAAGCGCCACTTCGGCGCCTACGGCGAGCCGCCGCCCGATACGCCCCCTGCGCCGCCTGGGGGTGGCCCGCCGCCGGCCGCGCAGGACGGGCCGCCGAAGCGGTTCGGCCTGGTGCACTGCGTCGTGATCTCGAACGACGATCTCGTCTACGTCTGCGACCGGGTCTTCGACCGCATTCAGGTGTTCCGCACGGACGGCACGTACGTGACGGAAAGGGTCATCACGCCCGACGTGGTCGGCGCGGTCGCCAACGACGTCTCGTTCTCACCGGATCCCGAGCAGCGGTTCATGTACGTGACCGACCACGCGAGCTCGAAGGTGTGGATCCTCCGGCGCGAGACGATGGAGGTCGTCGGCTCGTTCGGCTACGGGGGCCACTTCGTCGGCGGCTTCACCATCACGCACAACATCGCCACCGACTCGAAGGGCAACCTCTACGTGACCGAAGGGCTCGAGGGGAAACGCGTGCAGCGGTTCCTCTACAAGGGCATGGGACCCGCCACCGCGCAGTAGGATCCGCCACCGCCTGCCACGCCCGTCCGCGCCCGCGCATCGAGCGCCGTTCCGGCCGCGGTATACTCCGCAGGTTCACGAGACGGGCGCCGGCCGGGCGTCGGAGGAGACACCATGCTGTACGAGCTGCGGATCTACACGGTTCAGCCTGGCAAGGTCGGCGAACTGCAGGCGCTCTTCGAGAACGAAGGCCTTCCGATCATCAAGGAGCACTCCAAACTCGTCGGCTGGTGGTCCACCGAGGTCGGGCCGCTCAACCAGGTCGTCCACCTCTGGGCGTACGACAACGCGGGGCACCGCGAGCAGGTCCGCGCCAAGGTGGGCAGCGACCCGCGCCTGACGGCGTACCGCAGCAAGGTGCTGGCGCTGCTCGTGTCGCAGTCCAACATGCTGCTGGTGCCGTCGAACTTCTCTCCCCTCAAGTAGCGCGAGGACACATCCATGGCAACAGGCTTTCAGGGCAAGGTCGCCGTCGTCACGGGCGGCGGATCCGGAATCGGACGCGCAGCGGCGATCGCGTTCGGCGCGGCGGGGGCAAAGGTTGTCGTGGCCAACCGCACGGCCAGCTCCGGCAACGCGACGGTGGACGCCATCAGGAAGGCGGGCGGCGACGCCATCTACGTCAGCACGGACGTCGCGAAGGCGGCGGCCGTCGAGGCGCTGATGACGAAGGCCGCGTCGCAGTTCGGCCGCATCGACTTCCTGTGCGCCAGCGCAGGGTCGCAGCCCACCCCGGGCCCGATGCTGGACGAAACCGAAGACGCCTGGAACCTGAACCTCGACGTGAACCTGAAGGGCACCTGGCTCGCGATGAAGTACGCGATCCCCCACATGCTGAAGGTCGGCGGCGGTTCGATCGTCAGCGTGGCGGCCGCGACGGGTCTGGTCGGCTTCGCCAACTGGACTTCGCAGTGCGCCAGCAAGCACGGCGTGGTCGGGTTGACCAAGTCGGTGGCCCTCGAGTTCGCCAAGCAGAACGTGCGCGTCAACTGCGTCTGCCCGGGCCTGGTGCGCACGCCGATGACCGAGACGCTGGCCGGAGGCGCCGCCAACGTGGACGGCCTGGCCGCCATGGAGCCGGTCGGCCGCCTGGGCACGCCGGAAGAACTGGCCGCCACGATCGTCTTCCTCTGCTCCGACGGCGCCGGGTTCATCACCGGGCAGGCGCTGGCCGTGGACGGAGGCATGGTCGCCGGGTGACCGACCGCCCCGAATACGGACCGTCCTGGTTCGTCAGCCCGTGGAACTTCCGCGATCCGGAGGTGCCACGGGAGCCGCGGCGCCTCGTCGTTCACGACGTCACGCTGCGCGACGGCGAGCAGATGGCGGGCGTCGTCTTCAACGTCGAGGACAAGATCGAGATCGCGGCCGCGCTCGACCGGGCCGGCGTGGACCGGATCGAAGCCGGCATGGTGGCGGTGTCGGCCGAAGATCGCGAGGCGATCCGCGCCATCATCGCCAGCAAGCCCAGGGCCGACATCTGGACCATCGTCAGGGCCCTGCCCAAAGACGTGGAGATGGCGCTCGACTGCGGCGTATCCGGCGCCGGCGTCGTGCTCCTCGCCAACGAGCAGTACTGCCGCATCTTCCGGTGGACGCTGGAAGACGTCCTGGGAAAGGCCGTCGACGCTGCGAAGCAGGCACGGGCCGGCGGGCTCACGACGACGCTGCTCATCGCGGACGCCACGCGGATGACCGATGAGCGGCTGCGCTACATCATCGACACGGCGACACGTTCCGGCCACTTCAGCTCGCTGGCGCTGATGGACACCTTCGGTGCGCTCAGCCCCAACGGGACGCGCGCGATGATCCGCGGCGTCACGGCGATGACGGACGTGCCGATCGAGTTCCACGCCCACAACGACTTCGGCGTCGGCACGGCCAACGCGCTGACCGCGTGGGTCGCCGGGATCGAGACGATCCACACGTCGGTCATCGGGCTGGGCGAGCGGATCGGCAACGCCCTGTTCGAAGAGGTTGTGCTGGCCGCCCGTCTCCTCTACCGCGCCGAATCGCGAATCGACCTGAGCCAGCTCACGGCGGTGGCGCAACTGGTCTCGGAGAAATCCGGCGTGACGCCTGCACCCAACAAGCCGGTCAGCGGCAGGAACTTCACGCGCATCGAGTCCGGCTCCGTCGCGTCGGAGTTCCTGCGCTGGAGCGCCATGCCCGACGCCGACATGCAGTGGATGTTCCCCTATACACCCGATGTGGTGGGCGGACCGGCGGTCGAGCTGGTGCTGGGCAAGGGCAGCGGCATGGCCAACGTCGAACAGGCGCTCTCGCGCCTGGGCCGGCAGGTGCCGGACACCTCGAAGCCTGCGCTGGTCGAAGCCGTCAAGCGCGAGGCGAGCCGGCTGCACCGGGAGTTGACGCTCGAGGAGTTCGACGCGCTCGCCGCACAGGCCAGCTGACGTGCCCCGCATCCCGCTCGTCGATCCGGACCCGCCGGACCCGATCGTGGCCGCCTTGTTTGCCGCGGTACGCGCCAAAGGTGGCGGACCGCTCAACCTGCACCGTACGATCGCGAACGCCCCGGAGCTGCTGGGACCGTTCCTCGATCTGGCGTTCGCCCTGCGCGCCGCGCCCGTGGCGCCGCGCATCGACCGGGAGCTGGTGATCCTGCGGACCCTCCAGCTCGCCGGGGGCGACTACGGGTTCGCGCATCACCGCACGATGGCGCTCGCCTTCGGGCTCGCCGACGCCCAGATCCACGACCTGGCGCGCTGGCACGGCAGCTCCCACTTCTCCGATCGCCAGCGGACGCTGCTGGCCTACGCCGACGCGATGATGTCACCCGACGGCGTCGACGACGCGACGTACGACGCCGTGGCGGCGTTGCTGCCGGCACGGCAGGTCGTGGAGCTTACGCTCAGCGCGGCGTTCTACGCCATGGTCGCCCACACGACGCGCGCCCTGCGCATCCCCCTCGACGCTGAAGGGGTCGTGGGCCAATACGGCCAGCGCTGACGGGCCCGTCGCCGGGGCGCCAGTTCGGCAACTCTCCTCGGGCCTTCGGGGCGAGATGGCCCAGCCCCGATCAGAGACGCACCAGATGGGCGCCCATCTCCGGGCCGACATGAACCGGCAGTTCGGCTGGCTCGTCGGCATCCAGGTGACCACGCAGGCGGCGATCGTGGTCGCCCACTCGCCCCATCGGCCCTACCGGCCCTGCGCGGGCACCATCCCCTTGAACAGGAACCGCTGGACCCGTTTGCCGTCGGTGCTCTCGCCGACGTAGATGTTCCCCTTCGAGTCGACGCCGATGGCGTGTGCGGTGATGAAGCCGCCGCCATCGTGACCGCCGTGGCCGAACGACGAGACGACCTGCAGATTCGACCGGCGCACGATCCAGATGCGCTCGTTCCCTCCGTCGGCCACGTAGAGGAACTGCTGGCCAGGATCGTGGGAAAAAGCGAGGCCGTCCGATGAACCCGAGGCACCCATCGTGCGCGGCGCGATCTGGAACTCCGTGACGTACTCCCCGCTCGTGCGGAACACCTGGATGCGATTGCTGGTCCGGTCGCACACGTAGAGGAGACCGTCTCGACTGAGCGCCAGGCAGTGGACGGTCCCGAACTGTCGCGGCAGCGGCTTGTCCGGGTCGTACTGGAACGGCGCATCGTCCGGGCGTTCCCCGTACGCGCCCCAGTGCCGCCTGTAGGCGCCGGTGTTCCCGTCGAACACGATGACGCGGCGGTTGCCGTACCCGTCGGCGACGAACACCTCGTTGGTCCCCGGATCGACCACGACGCCGGCGGGGCCGCCGAGGCTGGTCGTGTCGTTGCTGCCCTTCCCCCGCTCCTTCCGGCCGATCTGGAGGACGAACGCGCCGTCGCGCGTGAACTTGAGGACCTGTCCTTCCTTCCCATGGCTGCTCGTGATCCAGATGAAGCCCGCGTGATCGACGAACAGCCCGTGTTCCGTTGACGGCCAGTCGTATCCCTGGCCGGGGCCGCCCCACGAGCGGACCACGGTGCCGGCCTGATCCAGCTCGATCACCGGCGGCGCCGGCTTGCAGCAGAGCGCCTTCGGCGGATCGAACGTCGCCAGGTTCTCGTAGCTGCTGATCGAGCTGCCGACGCTGTCGACCCACACGTGGTCGTTCGCGTCGACCGACAACCCGCCGATCCAGCCGAAGATCCAGGGTGTGGGCAGGGGCTTCGGCCAGAGCGGCTCGTACTCGAACCGCGGAACCTGGTCCTGCTGCGCCGTGACGACCCCCTCCGCCCCGGCCAGCAGCGCCACCCCGAGACCTGCAGCAAGAAGCCACCGCATGACGCACCTCCTGAGGACCGGATCACGCCAGGTCGCGAAATCGCGAAATCCGGGTGATCATAGATCGGTTGCACTTACCCGATCCGTCTCCTGTTCAGAGGTGCTCATGCTGAGAAGGCTTGCCATGCTCGTGCTGCTGCTGTTCCCCGTCCTCCCGGCCGCGCAGGTGGCGGAGTGGTACCAGTGGCGAGGTCCCCATCGCGACGGCAAGTCGCCGGAGACCGGGCTCCTCTCGTCGTGGCCGCAGGGGGGGCCGCCGCTCCTCTGGCGCTCCACGGGCAACGGCAACGGCTACTCGTCGTTCTCCGCCTCGAACGGCCGGCTGTACACGCTCGGCGCGCGCGGTGGGACCGAGTACGTCATCGCGCTGGACGCCTCCACCGGGAAGCGGATCTGGGAGACCAGGACCGGAGAGCTGTTTTCGAACGATCGCGGAGATGGTCCCCGCGGCACGCCGGTCCTCGACGGCAGCCGGCTCTACGCACTTGGCGGCAACGGTGATCTCGTGTGTCTGGACGTGGCCACCGGAAAGCCGATCTGGACGAAGAACGTGCTGAACGCGTTCCGGGGACCGCTTCCCTACTGGGGCATCAGCGAGTCACCGCTGATCGTGGACGATCGCGTGCTGGTCAACGCCGGTGGCCCGGGCGCCTCGATCGTGGCGCTGAACAAAGGGACGGGGGCCACTCTCTGGCAGACGACACACAGCGATCCCGCCGGCTATTCGTCGGCGGTGCTGACAACGGCCGGCGGCGCCCGCCAGGCGGTGTTCTTCACGGAGGAGAACGCCGTGGGCGTGGAGGTGGCCAGCGGCAAGGTCCTGTGGACCTACGACCGCGCGAACAACGGGACGGCCAACGTCGCGACCCCGATCGTCAGCGGCAACCGCGTGTTCGTGTCGTCGGCGTACGGCACCGGCGGCGCCCTGCTCGAGCTGGCCCCGGCCGGTGCGCGCGAGGTCTACTTCACGCGCGACATGATGAACCATCACGCCTCGTCGGTCCTGGTCGGCGAGCACCTGTATGGCTTCTCGAACTCGATCCTCACGGCCATGCGCTTTGCGGACGGCCAGGTGGCGTGGCGGGATCGCAGCGTGGGCAAGGGGTCGATCATCTGGGCCGACGACCGGCTCTACCTGTTCAGCGAGAACGGCGTGGTGGGGCTGGCGGAAGCGAACCCGACGCGGTACGTGGAGCACGGCCGGTTCCGGATCGATCCGGGGAGCTACCCCACATGGAGCCACCCCATCATCACGGGAGGCAGGCTGATCATCCGCGAGCAGGGCAACGTGTACGCCTACGATGTGCGCGCCCGCTAGTGCAGCGCAGGCGAGATGGCGTCAAGGGATCGCGGTCGAGGCGGGTGCAGCCGCCAGGCGGCGCGACGAGGAATACCGCCTGTATTGCGAGGAGCGCCAACGTCGCGGATGCGCCTGCATCGGCCGCGAGGATTGATGCGATCTCGCCTGCGCTGCACTGGCCTCGGCACACGGCGGTGACCTGCTGGAGGGGGCGGGAGACGCCCTGGCCTCGGCGATGGCCGATCGTTCCTGACGGGCTGCGGGGGCGTCAGGGGACCCGGGGTGGCTCGCTGGTCACCAGCACGATCTTCCCGGCGTGATCGCCGGACTCGATGCGCCGATGAGCATCGCCTGCGCATTCGAGGGGAAACGTGCTGTCGATGACCGGCGCGATCTCACCGCGTTCGAGCAGCGGCCAGACCTCCTGCCGCACTGCTGCGGCGATGGCCCCCTTCTCTTCGGCGCTCCGTGACCGCAGCGTCGAGCCGGTCACCGACAGGCGACGGCTCAGGATGGGCCACAGGTCGATCGTGGCCGAGGCGCCCTGCTGGAAGCCGATCTGGACCAGCCTCCCGCCCGGCGCCAGCGCGCGCAGGTTGCGGTTGACGTAGTTGCCGTCAACGATGTCCAGGATCAGGTCGACCCCGCGCCCGCCGGTCGCCCGACGCACCACCTCCACGAAGTCTTCGGTACGGTAGTTGAGCCCGCTTCGGGACTTGGGATCTCGCATGTCTGCCGCCCTACCGGTATCGCTCCTTGATGGTCGGAATCAGGTAGTCGTCGAAGGCGGTGGTGAAATCGAACTTCGGCGAGAAGCCCCAGTCCTGCCGGGCGGCGCTGTCGTCCACCTCCGCCGGCCACGAGTCCACGATCGCCTGCCGCTTCGCGTCCGCCGAGTACCAGATGTCCGCGTCGGGGAACGCCTTCAGCACGGCGTCTCGGACCTCCTCGGCCGTCGGGCTGAAGGCGCTGAGGTTGTACGCGTACCGGGTGAGCGCCTCCGGATGGGCAGCCGCGAGCGCCAGCAGCGCATCCACGGCGTCCGGCATCGCCATGAACGGGATCTTCGTGTTGGGCCTGACGAAGCACGCGTACGGCTTGCCGGTGGCGGCCGCGTGGATCATCTCCGGCGCGTAGTCGGACGTGCCGCCGGACGGCAGCGTCATCGCCGAAATCAGTCCGGGGAACCGCACCGAGCGGAAGTCCACGCGCGGCTCGACCCCGCTCGCCAGCTGCTTGTAGTGGCGTCCGTAGTACCGGCCGAGGTGCTCGCAATACAGCTTGTTGCACCCGTACATCGTCCGCGGCTGGTTGTAATCCTCCTCCCGGACCGGCGGGATGCCGGCCTTGGTCTCCGCGTCGGGCATGCCGTAGACGGCAATGGACGACGGGTAGAGGAAGGCGACCGGGCGCCCGTGCGACTCGCCTTCGTGCTGCGCCAGCTCGAGAAGGTTCAACGTGCCGGCCACGTTGACGTCGTGAGCCGTCAACGGCGTGAACTCCGACCGTGTCGAAAGCAACGCTGCCAGGTGGTAGATCCGATCGACCTCGAACTCCGCGAGCACGCGCTCGAGCAGGCCACGATCGAGGATCGACCCGGTCAGCTCGCGCCGCACGTGCCTGGCCAGCGCCGGGTCCAGCGGCGTCACGTCGATCGTGACGATCGCCGCATCGGCCACGGCCAGCCGCTCGATGAGCGCGTGACCGATCTCGCCGTTGGCGCCAGTGATCAGGACAGCGGGGGTTCTCACGGGAGAGTCAGATCAAATCCCAAAGCCCGAAGCCCAAAGCCCAAGCCAGATCCCAAGGACCAAATCCCAAAGCAGCGCGTCACGCTGCCCTTGTCACGCCGCGCCACTCGCCAGTCCTCAATCCTTCAATCGCCAATCGCCAACGCATTCCCCAATCGACAATCCTCAATCTCCATTGCCACGATACACTCCCTCCATGACTCGTGACGAGCGGCAGGAGGTGCTGAAGATCGTCGACGCCCACACGCGGACGATCGGTGTCTGCGAGGCGTGCGCCAGAACGACGCGGGACCTTGCAGCCGAAGTCGCCCGCGGCAGCCTGCCCCCGCGAGACGACCTGAAACGCACTGTCGACGAAGCCGAACGGGTGCTGACCGAGCTGGCGGACGTACGGAAAGAGGTGGAACGGCTGCGGCGATCCCTGAACTGATGCGTGAGGCTTGAGGTCAGCGTTGGGAATTCGGGATTCCCCGGCCGCGCGTCCGCGCGCGGCCGGGGATCGTCGCTACTTCGCCGCGGGTGGCGGGGGCGCGGTCGGTACCCGCATCCGCTCGTGGTCGCCCTTGTCGGGCACGCGCAGATCCCGGTACACCATGATGGGCGGGCTGCCCTTGGCCGCGCGGCCCGGCTTCTCCCAGTGAATCGTGGATCCGTCCATGCCCTTCAGCAGTTCCGGGGTCGGCGCGCCGGCCAGCGTGAACGACACCTGCAGCTTGTCGCCCGCAACCAGCTTCGGGATCTTCCACACCACGACATGGCCTGATAGATCCTGCTT
>VFZH01000006.1 GCA_016871255.1 Acidimicrobiia bacterium
GCCGCCGGCGCAGGGGGCGCCTCGGGCGGCGCGCCGGTGCCGTACGGAATGGCCGCAATCACATCTTCGTGCTGCGGCGTGCCGGACACGGACGCGGGCACGACGTCCAGCGTCCACGACACGTCGGCGGTGACCGGCGCGTAACAGAGCCGGTCGTCACACGCCTGGTAGCGCAACCGGCCGGGCACGTCGAGCGGACCTTCGCCCACGCCGCCCAGGCGGAACAGCACGCCGATCGCGAACGTCTGCTCGAACACGGCGAGCGGCTCGGCCTGCCCTTCCTGGATCAAGTCGGACGCGGGTGGGTAGACGACCTCGACGACCTCGACGCCGGGCGGCGGCTCGAAGCGGAGGACGGTTGGGATCAGCGTGGGGTCGCGCGGCGTGTCGGACTGGGTGTGGAAGCCGTCGGGCAGGCTGACCCGGAGGGCGGCGCGGACGTCGGTACCGGCGTGAACGCCGTCGCGCTCGACGAGCGCGTGGATCTCGGCCTGGATGCCGCGGACCTGGGCGCCCGCAGGTGTGGCCGCCGCGAGCAACCACGCAGCCATCACCAGACGCCCCCTGCGTGTGTGCACCTGCGCTACCCCACGGGTCTCAACGGGAGGACGCGGCCGTCCACGTACCCCTGCTCGGTCTGCACGGAATGCCCCTTCACCGGGGGCAGATCCTGGAACATGAAGTCCCACTTCCAGCGCTCCGACGGGTTGGACGTCCTGAGCCAGTGGCTGGCCTTGACCGGGCGCGCGAACGTCACCTGGTCCACGTCGGCGTACGGCCCGCCGGGCAGTGCCTCGGCAATCGCCTTTCGCACATCGCCGGCCTGCGCGTAGCCGAGCGTCACGCCAAGCGCGTGCGCCACATCCACGAGAATCGACCAGTCGTCGCGCGCATCGCCCGGCGGCGCAAGCGCGCGCGAGGCGCCCTGCACGCGCCCCTGGTCGTTCGTGAACAGCCCGTCCTTCTCCAGCCACGCGGACCCTGGCAAGACCACGTCGGCAGCGTCGGTGAGCGGGCTCGACTCGACGGCCTGCACGATCAACACGGCCGGCCGGCCTGCCGTGCGCGCTGCGGCCAGCCAGCTCAGGTCCCCGATCGAACCTGCAGGACCGGGATCGACCACGTAGACCGCCTTCACCGACCCGGCGTTCACCGCCTGCTGCAGCGCCGACAGGTCGGGAACGCCGTCGTTGCCGGCGCCCACGGCGTAGCCCAGGTCGCGCGCGCCGTTCACGTTCGGCGCATCGGTGACCGGGATGGTGAACTTCACGGCCGCCGGCTGATCCTTCTCGCTCCGCTGCCAGTGCACGGTCGCCGCCGCGGCCTCGCCGAGCGCCTCCATGAGCCCCTTCAGGACGAACATCTCCTCGGTCGCCGCGTGCGCGGACACGACGAACCGCAGCGCACCGGAACCGCCTTCCCGCGCGGCACCCAGCAGCATCCCGACGGTGCGCAGCGCATCGTGCCAGCCAGCCGCAGCCTGCGCGCCATCGGCGCCGCGCACGATCGGCCGCACGAGCCGCCGCTCGCCTTCCACCCAGTGGTAGCCGAAGCGGCCGATGTCGCACATCCAGTAGCCGTTGATCTCGGGCGCCAGACGCGGCGTGATGCGCACCAGCTTCGAGCCGCGCGCCCACTCGGGCTTCCCCTTCAGCCACACGCTGGTGTGGCACCCCTTCGAGCACATCGTGCACACGGTGTCGGCCACCGCCGGGTTGTCCCACGGCCGGCTCTTGAACCGGTAGTCGCGCGTGGTGATGGCGCCCACGGGGCAGACGTCCATCAGGTTGCCGGACAGCAGCGAGTGCACGCCTTCCTCGTCGAACGTCGCGATCTCGCTCCCGTTGCCGCGATCCGCCACGCTGATCTGCGCATCGCCGTCGATCTCGCGCATGAACCGGATGCACCGCGTACACAGGATGCAGCGGTTGCGGTTCAGCATCAGCGTGGGCCCGAAGTCCACGTCGGCCATCACCCCTTCGCCGTCGAACACGCGGCGCGGGAAGTCCATGCGGCTCTCGTCCGGCCCGAAGCTGTACGAGAAGTCCTGGAGCGGACACTCGCCCCCCTTGTCGCAGACGGGGCAGTCGAGCGGGTGGTTGATCAGCAGGAACTCGAAGACGGCCGCACGCGCGTCCGCCACCTCGGGATCGGTCGTCGACACGACCATGCCCTCGCTGCAGACGGTGGAACAGGACGTCTGCAGCTTGGGCATCTTCTCGATCTTGACGATGCAGACGCGGCAGGAGCCGTCGATGTCCAGGCCGGGGTGATAGCAGTAGTAGGGCACGCGGACGCCGGCCTCGATGGCGGCCTGCAGGACGGTCCGGCCCTTCTCGACCGTCACGGGGACGCCATCGATGGTCAGCGAGACAGCTTCCATACCGATCGGATCATATCGCAGCGTTTCGGGGGGCCGGCCGGCAGTCGCAGCGGCCAACTTCAGTAGGGCCCTGGCCGGAATACGGTTGCCGACTCCCGGGCGGCGAGGCGCCCGGATCGCCAGGCGCGAGGAGGGAGCAGGCCGGGTGCCTGTGACCGACGAGCAACGCCGCGAGGCGGGATGCATCGTCGGCAGAGATGGCAACCGTATTCCGGCCAGGGCCCTTAGCCGTCCGTCGGGGTCGGCTGCAGCTGGCCCCACATGCCGGAACCGTGACCCACCGAACACGCAGGGGCCGGCTTCAGCCGGTCCGCGTCCGCGCCTGGCGCTGCGGCCGGGGTCTACTCGAAAAGGGCGAGGGCGGCGTGGTCCCGGTTCACGCGGACCTGGCGAACGGGGCCGTCGGCGGGAATGCGCCGCTCCACCTCTGCCTCGGTCAGCGGCACGACCACGTCCACGGACCGGCCGTCGGCGTATTCGATGGTGATGGTGACCGGCAGGTCGTAGATCAGCTCGCCGAGCTGCTGCAGCCGCACCTCCACCGCCCCGTCCACGACCTGGGTTCTCGCGCGCACGCGCGGCAGGCGCGACTCGCGGATCCAGCGATCGAAGAACCGCTGCAGGTCGCGCCCGGACGCCGTCTCGAACGCCACCCGCACGTCCGCCGTGCCCGCCTTCTGGAACCGGTTGCCGTAGTAGAGCATCCGCAGCCCCTCGAAGAACTCGTCGTCTCCCACGAGCCGCCGCAGCATGTGCATCACGGCCGCGGCCTTGTTGTAGAGGATGGCACGCGACGCGCGGCGGTCGCCCTCGATCTGCCCGATCCGGTACCCGAGGTACACGGGGCCCTGGTCGGCGGCGTCGATGGCCCAGCGCCGGAACTGCCGCAACATCTGCTCGAACACCTCCGGGCCGTGCCGCTCGCGCGCGTACATCGCCGCGAAGTACTGGGCGATTCCCTCGCTGATCCACTGCTCGTGGTAGTTCTCCCAGCCGACAGCCTGCCCCCACCACTGGTGCGCGATCTCGTGCGCGATGAAGAACTCGGGAAAGCCCTCGAAGACGACGGGATCGGCGCGCCAGATCGCCGAGCCGGGCGGCGGCACGTGGACCATGGCGAAGTACCCGGGACTGTGCCCGCCCGGCAGTGCGTGCTCCACCATCGCCAGCGACACGTCCGGGTACGGCACTTCACCCATGAACGAGGCGTAGAAACGCAGCAGGTCGGCGGCCGCGCCGGTCGCCTCCCGGATCCGGCCGTCGGAGATGGCGTTCACGGCCACGGTGCGGAGCGTGACGACGTCGCGCGGCCTGACGACGGCCGGGGACCCGGCGGCCTCCTCCAGGCCTTCCTCGGGATCCGGCTGCTCCGCGGCAGGCTCGCCGCCCAGCGGCACGCGCGTTTCGACGGCGTCCTTGAAGCGAGACAGCAGCACGGCCAGGTACCGCACGGGATCGGTGGCGCGGAACGCGTAGCGCCGGCTGCGCCCCTGATCCACCAGCCCGGCCCGTCCGGGATCCGGCTCGCCGCTGGCGACGCAGGTGAAACGCGACGGCGTCGTGATCCGGATGCCGGCCGTCGCGTGGCCGGACGCAGACGGCTGCGGATACCAGTAGCCGCGGCCGCTCAGCAGGAAGTACCGCTCGGTCGGCACGTCCATCGCGACCTGCGCAAGGTGCTTCGGCTCGAGCGGTTCCTGGTCCACGCTCTGCGACTGCATCCGCCCCTCGTATTCGACCACCAGCGACATCTCGGAGCCGCGGCGGAGCGCCATCGGCAGGTTGAGGATGATCGTGTCGCGCGTCCGGACCCGCACGTGGAGCAGCCGCCCGAGTTCGGGGCTCGTGACCGACGTGACGCGCAGCCCCTCGGCCAGCCGCAGGCTGAGCGTGGACACGTACTCCGCCTTCGCGTGGACGTGCAGCTCGGCGCGTGCCGTCACCTCCTGGCGCTGCGGATCGATGGTCGCGTCGATCTCGTAGTGCGTCACCTCGAAGTCGGCCAGCTCGTCTTCGTCGTACGAGGGCCCGCGCCTGCGCAACGTCTCTTCTGACGCGTAGCGCGCGATGTCTCTGCCGCGCGAGCGCTCGAACAGCGTCACGTCTTCCGGCTCGCCCGCCGACCGCGAGTACGTGAGGTGCCCGCGGCCGCGCGTCCGCACTTCCGCCAGGAAGTCGCCGTCGGGCGGCAGGATGAACCAGGCGTCGCTGCTCAGATCGCCGAGATCGAGGCTGAACGACCGGCCGACGTCCTCGTCGAAGATCTCGCGCGCGCGCCGGAGCTGCCGGGCGTCGGCCGGAGCCGGCGTCAGCTTCCCGGTGATGCCGCGCGCCTCGAACATCCGCGGGTGCATGCGCACGAACGCGGCGTCGAAGCCGACCGACAGCGCCTCGTCGCCCGCGAGCAGCCGCACCTGGTCCCGCTCGGTCTGCGGACCGGGGGTGAACCGCATCTCCCCGCGCCCGAGCACGATCATCCCGGCCGGTCCCTGGGCGCTCGTCACGAGGTACGCGACCGACTCGCCCAGGTCGAGCGCGAGATCCGGGGCGGTGAGCGTCAGCCCGCTCGCCGTGTACGGCGTGTCGCTCAGCACCAGCCGGTGCAGCCCCTCGACGACGGTCAGCGTGCGGGCGCTGACGATGCTCCAGGCGTCGACGGCGGTGTTGCCGCTCGCACGGCGAACGTCGAGCGTCGAGGTGAAGATGCGGGCGGTGTGTGGCGTGGCGGTGAACACGTCGATGACGAGGCTGTAGCCGTCGCCCGGGAGCGAGCCGTAGTGATGCTCGCGCGTCCGCTCCCGGACGCTGGTCGGCCCGGCCTCGCCACCGAACAGCCGCCCTTCGTACTCCGACCGGAGCGCGGGCGCGGCGTACGGCGACACCAGGTCCGCGAACTCCGCCCGGTCCCCCTCGGCCACGACCTGTCCGATCTGCCGCAGCAGGCGGGCGACCCCTTCGTCGGACTGCCCCCGGACGGGGGCCTCGAACAGCAACACGACGGCCGCCGCGAGGCAGAAGGCGCGGGGCATCAGATGATTCCCAGCCCGGTGCCGACGGCCTTGAAGACGTCGAGCGCGAACTGCAGGTCCTCGCGCGTGTGCTCGGCCGTGACGATGGTCCTGACGCGGGCGCGACCGCGGGGCACGGTGGGAAAGCCGATGCCCTGGGCGAAGACGCCCCGCGCGAACAGCCGGTCGGAGAGCGTCATCGCCAGTGCGCCGTCGCCCACGATCACCGGCGTGATCGGGCTCTCGCTCGCGCCCGTGTCGAAGCCGAGCGCCTGGAGCCCCGCCTTGAAGAACCGCGCGTTCGCCCACAGCCGGTCGATGATCTGCGGCTCCTCTTCGAGCACGTCGATCGCGGCGATGCAGGCCGCCGTCACCGCGGGCGGGTGCGATGTCGAGAAGAGGAACGGCCGCGCCCGGTGGCAGAGGAACTCGATCAGCGCGCGGCTGCCGGCCGCGTAGCCGCCCAGCGCGCCCACCGCCTTCGACAGCGTGCCCACCTGCACGTCCACGCGGCCGTGCAGGCCGAAGTGGTCTACCGTGCCGCGGCCGTTCGCCCCGAACACGCCGCTCGCGTGGGCATCGTCCACCATCATGATGGCGCCGAACTCCTCGGCCAGACTCGCGAGCTCCGGCAGCGCGCCGAGGTCGCCGTCCATGCTGAACACGCCGTCGGTGATGACGAGCGCGCGCCGCGAGCGGTCCAGCCCCTCGAGCAGTCTGCGCGCGGCGGACGCGTCCTTGTGCGGGAACACGGAGATGTCCGCCCGGCTCAGCCGCGCGCCGTCGATGATGCTGGCGTGGTTGAGCTCGTCGGAGACGATGGCGTCGCCCTTCGACAGCAGCGCCGCGACCGTGCCGGCGTTCGCGGCGAACCCGCTCTGGAACACGACCGCCGCCTCGGTCTTCTTGAACGCGGCCAGCCGTGCTTCCAGCTCCATGTGAAGCGCCATCGTGCCGCCAATCGTCCGCACGGACCCCGAGCCAACGCCCAGCTCGCGCACGGCCCGCTCGGCGCGCGCCCTGAGCGCGGGGTGCGTGGTCAGCCCCAGGTAGTTGTTGGACGAGAGATTGACGACCGAACGGTGGTCGAAGGAGGCGCGGGCCCGCTGTTCGCCATCCAGCACGCGCAGCGTGCGGAAAAGACCCGCCGCCTTCAGCGAGTCCAGCTCGGCGGCGAGGTGCGCCAGCGGATCCGGACGCATGGATCGCAGTCTATACGCTCCCCGCCTTCGCCCGCCTTCGCGCGTTCCGCGCTTCGGCGAGGCTTCGGCTCACCTCGATCGCGGCAGGCGAAGCAGGACGTCCGGCCCCTCGCGGAACAGCTCGCCTGCGCCAAGGCTTCGGAGCCACGCCGTCACCCGCGGCCCGTTCCCATCGAGGTACCCCGCCTCGTGGACGATCGCGTGCGTGGCGCCGGTGTCCCCAAGCGCGGTCGCCGCATCGGCCTGCCGTCCCGGCAGCGCGCTGAGGATGCTGGCGTACCGGCCGTACCGCGGCGGGAAGAAGCCACTGTAGCCGTTCACGAGAGGGCGCCAGTGCCGGGTCGAGTAGAACATCGCGCGCAGGTCATAGTCCGGCCATCCGAACGGAAACTCGATCAGCACGGCCTCCGCGGGGAGGCGCGAGACCTGTTCGTACACCGCAGGCGTCTGGTCTCCCCGGTAGAGGCGCCCCTCCGGCGTCGCGACACCTTCGAGCGGCGAGACGCCGTTCACCACGAACGGCAGCGACGCGGACTCGGCCAGAAACAGCACCGCGGCGACGGCCGGCACCGCGATCGACCGCCACCGGGTGGCGAGCGCGTGAAGGCCGAACCCGCCGAGCGCCGCCAGCGCCAGCGCGCCGATCATCCCGAAGCGGGCCGGCACCCGCAGGCCTTCGAAGCCGGGCACGTACTCGAAGAGCACCCGATAGGGCGCCGGCAGATCCAACGGCCGCCCCCCCGATGTCGGGGCCGGGCCGAGCGACAGCCACCACGCCGCCACGATCATCACCAGCAGCAGCAGCTCGGGCTGGCGCGCGGCGCGTGCGCAAGAGGCCCTCACGCGCGGCGACACGCCAGCCGCCGCGGCCGCGGCGAGCAGGCTCAGCACCAGCGGCCGGCCGATATCCGCCGCCCGGAACGTGAAGAGCCCGAAATCGATCGTGATCCGGCGCTCGAACACCATCAGGACAACGAAGGCACCGGCCGCCATCGCCACGGCCACGAGCGCGCGCGCCGGGCGCGACAGATGTCCGCCGTCGGACGCGCGGCAGCGGGCGAGCCAAGCGGTGATGCCGGCCAGCGCCAGCAGCATCGGCATCGCCCCGGGAAACAGGTCGCCCTCGGCGCGGGGAAACGCGCGAACCACAGGGCCCCACACCCGGTTGTGCTCCGCAGCCGTCAAGTAGGCGTATGCGTCGGCCGAATAGGACGCCACCTCCGCCAGATCGCGTCCTCCTCCGAGCACGTCGCGCAGCAGGAGGTAGGGGTAGAGGAACACCGCCATCACCAGCGCGGAGGCCAGACCGGCGGCGCTCAACTCGACCCACGTGCGTGGTGTCCGCCACCGTCCGCGCACGGTGACGTCCCAGACGACGTACGCCGCGGCGAACGGCGCGAAGTAGAGCAGGTAGTAGCCGCACGACAACCCCTGGGCGACGAACGCCGCGGCCGCACCGGCCAGCGCCCACCGGCTCGCGGTGTCGAAGTACCGCCGCAGGGCGAACAGCGTGAACGCCATCCACTGCGCCGACATCACCTGCAGGTGCGACGACTGCGCCATGCGGTACGGCGCGAACGCGAACAGCAGCCCCGCCACGAACGCCGCCCGGGGGCTGCACCCCAGCTCGCGAAGCAGGAGGAACGTACCGAGACCGCTCAGCACGAAGGTCGACAGGAACAGCAGGTTGTAGATGAGGATGGGGTTCGGCGCCACCGCGTAGATCGGGCAGGCCTGCAGCGCCTGGGCGATCAGGTGCTCCGAATAGGCGAGCGTCAGCGGCTCGGGGTGGAAGATGTTCGCGTCGAAGAACGTCGCCAGGACGCCGAGATGGCCGGAGAGCAGCAGGCCGAACTGCCGGCAGCCCCAGGCGAGGATCCACATGTTGAGGATCGAATCGCCCAGATCCCAGGCCACGTCGGACGCGAGGCCGCGGCCGAGGGGCCAGGTCATGACGAACGTGATGGCGGCGTAGGCGAGCGCGGCCGTCCACGTCTGCCTGCGGCGGTCGCGGCGCGCGTCCGGACTCACGACTCCGTCGGGTCGAGCACCAGCTCTTCGAACAGCACCTGGACCACCGCCGCGGTGGGCACGGCGAGCACGGCGCCCAGCAGGCCCCAGAGAGAGCCGCCAAGCAGGAGCGCCACGATCACGACCGCCGGGCTGATGCCCACCTGCCGCGACATGATCCGCGGCACCAGCACGTGGTTCTCGAACTGCTGCTGCAGGAAGAAGAACACCGCCGTCGCGATCGCCAGCGTCGGCGACGCGCTCAGCGCCACGAGCACGGCGGGTACCGCGGCCAGGATCGGCCCCACCACGGGGACCAGACCGCCGACGGCGGCGATGGCCGCCAGCACGTAGAAGTAGGGCACGCCGAGGAGGAACAGGCCGAGCGCCGCCGTCGCGCCGATGACCAGCGCCAGCATCAACTGCGCCACGAGCCAGGCGCTGACCTTCGCGGAGACGCGCAGGCACGCCTCCTCCACGCGCGGCCGCCGCTCGCGCGGGAACAGCCGGACGAACGTCCGCACCATCGCCTCGGCGTCGGCCAGCATGTAGAAGACCAGGATCAGGATCGTGACCGCGCCGAAGACGCCGCCGACCAGCCCGCGGACGGCCCCGGTCACGGTGGCCACCATGTCCGTGCCGGCGATCGGCGTCCGCTCGAACGCCTCGCGCAGGCTGATCTGCCGCGTGAGCAGCCCCGCTTCGACGAGCGTCTGCTGTCCCTGCTGCAGAAGCTGCGGCGCACGTCTGCCCAGCTCCTTCGCCTGGGACACGAGCGGCGGCGCCACCATGGCGCCGATGCCCGACAACGCGCCGACGAGCAGGGCATACACGACGAGAATGGCGCCCCACCGGGGCAACGCGAGGCGTGGCAGGCGGCGGACGCGCAGGCGCTCCAGCGTGCCGACGATCGGACCCAGGCCCACCGCCACGATCGCGCTGACGTAGATGAGCATCAGCGCTTCGCGGACGAGGTACACCGCCCACGCAATCGCCACGGTCACGACAGCGGCGACCAGCGCGTAGCGGACGAGCGCGTGGGGATCGCCGTCGTGTCCGGTCACGACCGCTGGAGGTACGCGGTGGTGAACGACGCGAAGTCGTCGTAGACCGACGACAGGGTGGCGGGATCCGCCAGGAACACGACGCGGAAGAACCCGGCGTGCGCCGGCATGCCGAACCCCGATCCGTGGACGACGAGAATGCCGGTTTCCCGGAGGAGCGCCAGTACGAACTCCTCGTCCCGGCGCCCGGGCGGCAACGACACGGACGGCATGGCGTAGAACGCCGCGCGCGGCATCACGCAGCGCACGCCCGGGATCGCCGACAGCCGCTCGGTGGTGATCCGCGCCCGCTCGGCCAGCGCCGTCCGGAAGGCCACGAGGTGCGAGCGATCGCCTTCGAGCGCTTCGCGCACGGCGTACTGCATCGGGCCGGGGCTGCACAGCCGGCCGTCGGCCATCTTCCGCAGCGCCGTCAACAGCGGATCGAGCCTGGGGGTGCCGCCGACGACCAGCCACCCCGTGCGCCACCCGGGCGCGAGGTACGCCTTCGACAAGCTCGACATCGAGATGACCGGCGCGTCGGGGTCGAGCGCCCCGAGCAGCGGCACCGTGCCTTCGTAGGCGGTGTCGGCGTACACGTCGTCGGCAAGCACCAGCAGGCCGTGCTGCTCCGCGAGATCGAGCAGCGCCCGCCCCGTGCGCTCGGGATACACCGCACCGGTCGGGTTGTTCGGATTGATCACGACGAGCACACGGGTCCGCGGCGTGACCAGGCTCCGCAGGTGATCGAGGTCGGGGAACCAGTTGTCCTCGGGATCCGTGCGGTAGCACAGCGGCCGCCCGCCCAGCTTCGCGATCACCGCCGTGTAGAGCGGGTAGGACGGCAGCGGGACGAGCACCTCGTCGTCTTCGTCGACCGCCGCGGACAACACGAGATCGATCGCTTCGGAGGTCCCGGTGGTCAGGAGCACACGTTCCGGCGACGTGCGTCCGCCGCGCGCGCGGTAGTCGTCGGACACCGCAACCCGGCCTTCGAGGATGCCCTGCGACGGCACGTAGCCGTTCATGCCGGCGCGCATCGCCCGCTCGACGGCGTCGATCAGGTGCGGCGGCGGCTGAAAGCCGAAGGCCACCGGATCGCCAATGTTGAGGTAGCGAACCTTGCGGCCGGCGAGCTCCACCTGCTGCGCTTCCGCCACGATGTTGCGAATGGCGTAGGAGAAGCGCTCGGTACGCGCTGCAGCCGATAAAGCGGACGTGTGCATCGGCATCAGAAGGTCCATCTTAGCCGTTCATCCGTGCAGGTCTTACACGGGCGGGGTGGTTTTCACACGGGATCGACTCGGATATCATCTGTCAACCGACTGAAAGCAAAGCACTTGCCGACTGGCACAACGCTTGATATGGAGGTGGTGTGACGCGGAGTCTCGCCATGCTGCTGGCCACCCTGACGCTCGCCCCGCCACTGGCGCCACCGCTCGCCGGTGTCGGGAGGCACATTGCGACTGGAGAACCACGGGCGATCAGCCTGCCGATCGACGCGGGGTCCGACATCGGTTGGGCCGGGGGCCGGCTTCAGCCGGCACGGTCGGACCAGGCGCAGGCCACGTTCTCCGGCCGGGTCGAAGTGGTCACGCTGAGCGTGACGGTACGCGACGTCAAGGGACGCGTGGTCAAGGGGCTTGCGCGGGCGGACTTCGATGTGCTCGATCGCGGCGAGGCGCGGGACGTCAAGGCGGTCTTCCCGGGCGACACCGCGATCAGCCTGGCCGTGCTGCTCGACATCAGCGGGAGCATGGCGGTCGGTGGAAACATGGATCGGGCGCGGCAGGGCGTGCGGCTGGCCCTCGGCGAACTGCAGAACGGCCGCGACGAGGCGGCGCTCTACACGTTCGACCACGAGCTGCAGCAGGCGCACGGGTTCACAGCCGATCTGCAGCGCGTGATGGCGATCAGCCTCGAGGGGCGGCCGTGGGGCCGGACGTCGCTGTTCGACGCGATCGGAACAGCCGCCCGTCACGTGAGCGCGCGGAGCAACCGGCATCGCGCCCTGCTCGTCGTCACCGACGGCGTGGACACGTACAGCCGCATGACGGCGGCGGAGGTCTCGGCGATCGCCAGCGTCATCGACGTGCCGGTCTACCTGCTCGTCGTGGCGAGCCCCGTGGACAACCCGGCCCGCCGGCTGGCCGAGGACGCCGGGGGCGCGGCCCGCACGGCCACGTTGGCGGACCTCGCGCGATGGACGGGGGGCGACATGACGGTGGTGAGCGCGAGGGAAGACGCGGCCGCCACGATTGCGGGCGTGATGGAGGAGATCCGTCATCGCTATCTGGTGTCCTTCGAGCCGGACGGAACGCCGGGCTGGCATCCGCTCGAAGTCAGCGTCAGGGGACGGGCCCATCGGGTCCGGGCGCGGGGCGGCTACATGGCCGGTCCGGCGCCTGCCACGTCTCCGGACGGCCGCCCGGCCGGCAGGTAACGCGGGAACGACCGAACACGAGGAGGACGATCATGCGGAAGGGACTGATACCGGCGGTGCTGTTCGGCGCGGCGATCGCCACGGCGCCGGCGTGCGCCACGAAGGGGTTCGTGCGCACGTCTGTCGGCGAAGTGGACAGCAAGGTCGACTCGCTGGCCACGTCGCTCGAGGAAACCCAGGCCCGAACCGAGGCGCGCATCGGCCAGGTCGACTCGAAGGCCGAGGCGGCCGCGTCGGCGGCCGCCAACGCACGGCGTACGGCAGAGGAGGCCAACACGGCGGCCAAGGGCGCCGACTCGAAGGCCGACGCGGTCGGTTCGCGCGTCGCCGCGGTGGAAGCCGCCGCACGGCGGCTGATCTACGAGGTGACGATCAACGAGAGCCAGGGCAACTTCCAGTTCGGGCAGGCCGACCTGCCGGAAGAAGCCAAGGCGGCGATCGACGAGCTCGTCAGCAAGCTCACGGGCGGCGAGCAGGGTGTGTTCCTCGAGATCGAAGGGCACACGGACAGCACGGGCTCCGCGGAGCTGAACCAGAAGCTGGGCCTCGAGCGCGCCGAGGCGGTGAAGATGTACCTGTACGAGCAGCACAAGGTGCCGCTGCACAAGATGAACGTGATCAGCTACGGCGAGGACAAGCCGTCGGCGCCGAACGACACGCGCGACGGGCGCGCGCAGAACCGACGCGTCGTCATCCGCGTATTGGCGTAGGCGCGCCACGGACGGCGGGCGACTCCAGCCGGGAGGGGTCGCCCGCCGCGCGCCCGGCATCGAGGCGGATGACGACGCGAAATCCCAGGTTCGGACAATCGGGCGTTCGTCAACGCAATCGTCAATCCCCAATCACCAGTCTCCGATGGATTTGCCCGTATCATCCCGTCGTGCGTCTCTACGTTGGTCCGATGGACGCCGTGCTCGTCGACGTGGACGAGGACGGGCGCGTCCGGTTCGAGAACGAGGAGTGGACCGTCCCCACGCTGCAGGAACGGCGCGCCATCATCCACGCCGCCCGGGGTGAAGTCGAAGCACTGACGGCACTTCTGGACGTCATGGATCGCGACTAGCCAGGGCCCCGGGCCGCCGGTGGCACCGTCGAGGTCTGCCTGCGTCGGGACTCGGGCCTTGGGATCCCGGATTTCAGGACTTGGGATTTCTCTCCTCGCGCGGTATAGTCGGGCGTTTCCACTTCCATCTCCTGAGGGCTTGCGCATGGCGCAGAACGACGATCCTGCCGGCACCGTCTCCAGGCGCGACTTCATCAAGACCGTTGGCGCCACCTCCGTGGCTGCCGGCGTCCTGGCACCCGCGGCGCCCGTCACCGCACAGGGTCCGGCCGCGCTGGGGCCGGGACCGGTGCCCGTCAACCTGACGATCAACGGCCGCGCGCGGACGCTGCAGATCGAGCCGCGCGTCACGCTGCTCGACGCGGTACGCGATCACGCGAACCTGACGGGCAACAAGCGTGTCTGCGACCGCGGCACCTGCGGCGCGTGCACGATGATCGTGGACGGCCGCACGGTCTACTCCTGCTCGACGCTCGCGATCGACGTGCAGGGCTCCCGCATCCGTACGGTGGACGGCCTCGCCAACGGCGACGACCTGCACCCGGTGCAGGAGGCTTTCTGCGCCGCCGACGGCATGATGTGCGGCTTCTGCACGCCGGGCTTTGTCATGGCGACGGTGGCCCTGCTCGAGAAGTACCCGAAACCGACCATCGCGCAGGCCAGGCGTGAGCTGGACGGCAACGTCTGCCGCTGCGGCACGTTCAACCGCGTGTTCGAAGCGGCGCTGAGCGCCGGGGGGGTGAACCGTGGCTAGGAAGATGCAGCAGCCGACGCCCCAGCCGACGCCCCAGCCGACGGAGAACGCGACGAAATACGCGTGGACGGTGCCGCCGGACCGGACGCGCGTGATCGGCACGTCGGTGCCGCGCGTGGACGGGCCGGACAAGGTCTCGGGCCGCGCCAAGTACACCTACGACATCGCGCGGCCGGGCATGCTCCACGCCCGCGCCGTCCGCTCACCGCACCCGCACGCGCGCATCGTCTCGATCGACTTCTCGGCGGCGAAGGCCGCTCCGGGCGTGCGTGGCGTGCTGACCTGGAAGGACCCTGGCACGGAGGTGATGTACCAGGGCGACGTCGTGGCGGCGGTGGCGGCGGACACCGAGCCGCAGGCGCGCGACGCGGCCCGGCTCGTGCGCGTCGAGTACGAAGTCCTGCCATTCTTCAGCAGTGAAGCCGCGGCCATGCAGCCGGACGCGCCGGTCGTCTTCCCGAACGGCAACACGCAGGCCGGCCAGACCCAGGAAACGGGCGACCTGGCCGCAGGGTTCGCGGCGGCGGCGCACACGCTGGAGGCGACCTACAGCACCCACGTCATCACGCACGTGTGCCTCGAGAGCCACTGCTCGGTCTGCGAGTGGAACGGCGACCAGCTGACGGCCTGGGTCTCGACGCAGGGCGTCCACGCCTCGAAACAGCAGATCGCGGGAGCCCTGAAGATCGACCAGGCCAACGTCCGCGTCATCTGCCAGTACATGGGCGGCGGCTTCGGCAGCAAGGTGACGGCCGACGCCCCGATCATCATCCCGGCGCGAATGTCGAAGGATCTGGGCGCGCCGGTGAAGATGGTGCTCGATCGCAAGGAAGAGCACCTCGACTCGGGCAACCGCCCCTCCGCCTTCGCGCGGGTGCGCGCAGGGGTGTCGGCGGACGGGATGCTGACGGCGTTCGATGGCGTGACGTGGGGCACGGGCGGCGCCGGCCAGGGGGCGAACTTCCCGCTCCCCTACATCTACCAGTTCCCCAACCGCCGCCGGGCGCACACCAACGTCTACATCAATACGGGGCTGCAGCGGCCCATGCGCGCCCCGGGGCACCCGCAGGGCTGTTTCGTCACCGAGATGCTGCTCGACGAGCTGGCGGATCTGGTCGGCCTGGATCCGCTCGAGTTGAGGTTGAAGAACCTCCCGCCCACGGCTCCCGACGCGATGTGGGCCGAGTACTACCGGATGGGCGCGAAGCAGTTCGGCTGGGACCGCCGCCATCCGACCGGCGACCGCAATCCCGGACCGATCAAGACGGGCATGGGCGTGTCGGCCAACCAGTGGGGCGGCGGCGGACGCGCGGGCGCCGCGCACGTCCGCATTCAGCCCGACGGCTCGGTCCTGGTGCAGTGCGGATCGCAGGACCTGGGCACGG
This sequence comes from Acidimicrobiia bacterium, assembly GCA_016871255.1. Classification (GTDB taxonomy): domain Bacteria; phylum Acidobacteriota; class Vicinamibacteria; order Vicinamibacterales; family UBA2999; genus VFZH01. The sequence continues at coordinate 15,292 of VFZH01000006.1, forward strand.
GCACGCGCACGCTGCTGCCGGTCATCGCCGGTGAAACGCTCGGGGCGCCGCTGGACGCGATTCGCGCGGAGATCGGCGACTCGAACCTGCCGTTCGCGGGCGTGTCTGGAGGCAGCACGGCAACCCCGGGCATCGCACCGGCCATCCGGATCGCCTCCGGGCGCGCGCGCGACGCGCTGTTCGCCCGCGTGGCGAGCGCCCTCGACGCGGCGCCGGAGGAGCTCGCCGCGGGCGACGGGCGGATCTTCGTGAAGGCGGCGCCGGAGCGCTCGCTCGCCTGGCGGGCTGCCTGCAAGCTGCTCGGCCAGGAGCCGATCACCGCCGACGGACAGTGGGAACCGGGCTTCTCGAGCGTCAACACGAGCGGCGTGCAGTTCGCCGAAGTCACGGTGGACACCGAGACGGGCATCGTGAAGGTCACACGCATCCTGGCAATCCAGGACTGCGGCTTGGTGCTCGACAGGCTGCTGGCCGAGTCGCAGGTATACGGCGGCGTCATCGGCTCGCTCAACTTCGCGCTGTTCGAGGACCGGACGCTCGACCCGCGCACGGGCGTGATGCTGAACCCGAACATGGAGCACTACCTGCTCGCCGGCATGACGGACGTCCCGCAGATCGACGTCGTGCTGATGGATATGCCGGAACGCGGGGTCATCGGCATCGGCGAGCCGCCAACCGTGTCCACGGCGTCGGCGATCGCCAACGCCGTCCGCAACGCGCTCGGCGTGCCGATACGGAGCCTGCCGCTGCACCCGCACCGGGTGCTCGCGGCGATCGACGCTCACACCAACTCGGGAGGGGGGCCAGCATGAAGGCCTTTGCCTACGTCAACCCGTCGAACGAGAGCGACGCGCTCGCCGCGCTGCGCAGCGGCGGCATCGTCCGTCCACTGGGCGGCGGACAGGACCTGCTGGCGCGGCTCAAGGACTACCTGGACGAGCCGGACCGCCTGGTCAGCGTCAAGGGCGCGCTGAATCGCGAGGCGGCCGCCACGGGCGACGGCGGCCTGCGCATCGGCGCGGCCATGCGGCTGTTCGAGGTTGCCGAGCACCCGGAGATCCTGAAGCGCTACCCGGCCCTGGCCGAAGCCGCCTCGACGGTCGGCTCGCCGCAAATCCGCCACCAGGGCACGGTGGGCGGCAACCTGAACCAGCGCCCGCGCTGCTGGTACTTCCGCCAGGAAGAGTTCGTCTGCTTCAAGAAGGGCGGCAACCGCTGCTTCGCGGCGGACGGCGAAAACCAGTACCACTCGATCTTCGGCAACGACGGTCCGAGCAAGATCGTGCACCCGTCGAGCCTGGCGGTGCCGCTGGTCGCCTACGGTGCACGGTTCCGGCTGGCCAGTGCCAGCGGAGAGCGGGAGGTGGCGGCCGCCGACTACTTCACGCTGCCGTCGATGCAGACGGTGCAGAAGGAGAACGTGCTCGCAGACGATGAACTGCTGACGCACGTGATCCTCCCCGCCCCGGGCAACGTGCGGAGCGGGCACTACGAGGTGCGGTTCAAGGAATCGCGCGACTGGCCGATGGCGTTCGCCACGGTGGTGCTGGCGATGAACGGCCCGTCGATCGACTCGGCGCGCGTCGTGCTGGGCGCCGTGGCGCCGGTGCCGTGGCGCGCGGAAGACGCGGAGCGCGTGCTCCGCGGCCGGCTGCTGGACGACGCGGCGGCGGACGTGGCGGGGGAAGCCGCCGTGCGCGGCGCGAAGCCCCTCGCCCAGAACGCCTACAAGATCCGGATCACCCGCACGGCCGTGAAGCGCGCCGTGCTGGCCGCGGCCGGAAGGAGCGTGTAGCCATGCATCATCCAGACTCGCCCGCCGTGGTCCCCGGAGTGCAGTGCGAGCACATCCGCCACAAGGCGATGTACGTGATGTCGGTGGAAAACCGCGATGCCCTGCGCTTCTACGACGCCTACGACAGCGCGTCGTACTGGTGTCAGGAGACATCGAGCGGGTTCGGCCCGGACGGCCACCCCGTCCGGCCGGACTGCTGCATCGCCGGGCGCGGCTGCTGCCGGCACTGAGAACGGGCCGGCTGAAGCCGGCCCGCTTTTCCGGTATCCTGTCGTGTGAGGTATCTGACATGAAACAGCTGACGTTGACGGCGGCGCTCGTGGGACTCGTTGGGGCCTCCCTGCTGGCTGGCGGTCCGAACTCGGTCAGCGGCACCTACGCCGAGGCGCGCACGGCCCACGTGTTCGCGGGCGGGTGCGTGATGAACAGCGAAGCCGGCACGTCCGGCCGCCAGGCGGTCCTGGCCTGGAAGGTGGACACGGGCAGCTACAACGGCGTGGCGCTCGACAACCTGTCGATCGTGGCCGCCGTGACGGCGGACCGGAACCTGGGCATCCAGGAGATCGGCGGCGACAAGCCGAACACCAGGGCCGCTGTGTACGTGGACGAGCAGGCGACCCCCCGGCAGCGGATGGCGCTGGTGGCCATGGCCAACGAGCTCTCGCGCGGCATCGTCTCCACCGTGGTCGAGATCACGCCCGCCCCGATCCGCTTCACCGACGATGCGCACGCGGTGCGCGTGGCGGCGGGCCAGGTGGCGCTCGACGTGGACAAGCACATCGAGCACGACCCGAGCTGCGGCGACATGCAGTGGTTCCACCCGCTGTCGTCCACCGCGTCGTCCGGGATGGGCATGACGAAGCGTCACGCCTTCACCGGCACCGCGCTCGGCACGAAGTGGAGCGATCCGAACAAGCGGTCGGCCTTCTTCGGCACGTTCAGCCGCTGATACGCGGCCGCGACCGCCATCGTCAACAAGGGCCGGCGTCGTGCCGGCCCTTGTTGCGTACAGACGCACGCCCGCCACACAATCGCAGTACCACCACGGCGTTCACCTCATGTTCCTGTGGGGCCAGCTGAAGCTGGCCGCTGCGAGCGTCAGTTCATGGACCTGCTCAACACAGTCGTGCTGATCACCGGCGGGCGCCGCATGGGCCAGGCGCTGACCGAGGCGCTCGCCGCACGCGGCGCGGATGTCGCGCTGACCTGGCGCGGGGGCCGGGCCGAGGCGGAGAGCGCGGTCGCCGCCGCACAGGCGGCCGGCCGCCGCGGGCTCGCCATCGAGGCGGACCTCACCGCTCCCGATGCCTGCCGGCACGCGGTGAACGCCGCAGCCGAGGGCCTCGGCCGGCTCGACGTCCTGATCCACATGGCCTCGATGTACCGCGCCGTGGCGTTCGACGAGCTGACCGAGCGCGACTGGGCCGGCCAGCTCGCCGTCGATCTGTCGTCCACGTTCCACTGCGCGTACGCCGCGGTGCCCCACCTCCGGCGCGCGGGTGGCGGCCGCATCATCACGTTCGGAGACTGGGTGGCCGCCAGCGGACGGCCGCGCTACCTGGGGTACGTGCCGTACTACGTGGCCAAGAAGGGCGTGATCGCGCTGACCGAAGCGCTCGCCCTGGAACTGGCCGGGGACAGGATCCTCGTAAACGCGATCGCGCCCGGTCCGATCGCCCCCCCCTCTGGCACGTCCGCCGACGAAGTCCGCAAGGTCGAGCAGGCGACACCGCTCGGCCGCTGGGGCGGCGAGGGTGCGATTGTGCAGGCGGTGCTGGCGCTGATCGAGACCGACTTCATCACGGGCGAAACCCTGCGCGTGGACGGAGGGCGGCACCTCAAGTGACCACCGCCGTCGCCGGCGCGCCGCGCACCTGGCTGAGGCTGGAAGGGCTGGCCGTGCTGGCGGCCAGCGTCATCGCGTACCGCTGGCAGCTCGGAGGCTGGACGACGTTCGCGCTGCTGTTCCTCGCGCCCGACCTGGGCCTGCTCGGGTACTTCGGAGGCCCCCGCCTCGGCGCCCGCACCTACAACCTCACGCACAACTACGTCGGCCCGCTCTTCCTCATGCTGTACGGACTGTACGTGGGCCGCGCGGACGTCGTGCCGTACGCGCTGATCTGGACCGCGCACATCGGCTTCGACCGGGCGCTGGGGTTGGGGCTGAAGTACCCGCAGGCGTTCGAGGCCACGCACCTGGGCAGGGTTGCCGGACCGGGCCGACGGACGCCACGGGCCGGCTGAGGGCCCTGGCCGGAATACGGTTGCCGACTCTCGGGCGGCGAGGGCGCCCGGATCGCCAGAGAGCTGATCACGTCCCCAGAGGTGGCGACCCGTCTGTAGCGGGTCCTGTCGCCGGGTTTCCCCACCCCGTGCTCGGCGCCACACACGCCCCGACGGGCACGGCGCCTGCGGCGCGGGGTGGGGAGGCCCCTCGGCTCCACCCGCGTGAGGACGCGTCGCCTGGTGGGCCGCGGGGATCGACACGGGGAGGCGCCTGGGATCGCATGCGGGCATGCCGACTCCCATTCGCCGGGCCTGCCGGACGGAGCGGACCGCCGAGGCGGTGCGCGTGGCCCAGGCGCGCCACCGTGGCCAATCTCCAGAGGCTGGCGCGCCTCACACAGGCCGCATGACTCTACGTGTTCAACTCCCCAGGCGCGAGGAGGGAGCAGGCCGGGTGCCTGTGACCGACGGGCAACGCCGCGAGGCGGGATGCATCGTCGGCCGAGATGGCAACCGTATTCCGGCCAGGGCCCTAACCGCCTTCGGTTGGTCTCTTGCGCTTCAGCACACGCAGCCGGCCCTGTGCGTCTTCACCCACGATCCCCCGGGACCGGGCGCTCTCGAGGACCTTGGGCCACCGGGCGGCGAAACGCGGGCGCGCGTAGTCGGGCAGCAGCAGTACCGCCATCTCGTAGGCGCGTCGATAGAGCGTCAGGCGGCGGCAGCGCTGATCCTCGGACATCGGCGTCCACGCCGCCGGACCATCCACCTTCCTGGCCAGGCACGAGAAGTTGCCGCCGTCGCGGCGGATGTGCACCACCTTGAAGCCGGAGGCCTCCAGCATGCGCACGAGGCTGTCCCGATCGAACGTCTGCAGGTGGAAGGCGTTCAACGTGTTGAACATCGACTTCTCCCTGTGCAGGAACTCGTCCTCGAACGGCTCGTTGAAGATGTAGAGGTGTCCACCGGACACGAGGCTTTCCCGAACCGTCTCGAGGTACTCGCCCGGCCGGATCGTGTGCGTCAGCATGTGGTTCGACACGACCAGGTCGAACGGACCCGGGTACGGCACGGTGAAGCGATCGAACTCGAGCTTCGCGTCGGCCGGGATGCCGTAGACCTCCTGGATGAGCAGCCGCTGGTTCGGGAAGAGGGGGATGGTGAACACTTCGGCGCCGTAGAGACGGCGGAGCGACGCGGAGATCGAGCCGAGACGCGACCGGACCTCCAGCACGCGGGGCGCGTTCAGCGTCACGAGCGATCCGATCAGCTCGACGTGCCGGCTGTTCGCCAGCCGATCCTCCTCGAGCTGCCACAGGTGGTCCTTGTGTCCGACGGTCACGTGTTCGGAGACGAAGGCGCCGCGGCTGGCCAGCGCCCGCAGCCGGGCCCGGCCCTCGTCGTCCAGTTCGTACGAGCTGAGCGTGATCTTTCCCGACCGCCGCTCGCCCAGCCCGACGCGCCCAAGGCTCTCCTCGAAGTGCTCCAGCAGCCACGCAAAGCGGGCGCCGGCCGGGCGGCGGCTCGCGTAGACGAGGCCGCAGGCGTGGCAGAGCGCGTAGTCGTACCGCGCCGCCTTCGCGTCCGGCATCTGCCGCATCGTGATCATCTTGTTGAAGCGGCACACGATCGACCGCTCCGGTGACGCACACACCGGACACTGCTCGAGCCGCTCGATCGGCCCGGGGGGGCAGTCGGTCCCCGGTGTCTCGTCCGCCGGCTCGTCCGGCGCGACCTCCAGCGGAAGCGGGCCCCCGAACGGCTTCCGAGGTACGTCCTGCTCGCTCACGTCCTCGCCGTTGAGCGTCCGGCGCAGCCGCTCCTGTTCCTCCGCCAGCTCGCCGAGCTGGCGACCGAGCTGTTCCTGCCGGGTGGACAACGCGCGCAGCGTGTGGCTTTCCAGGCGATCGAGGCGGCGCTCGACCAGCTCCGTCAGGGCATCGAAACGCCTCGGCGTGGTCAGCGGACCAGTCAGGCTGCGAAGAACCCGGCGCAACGCACTCACGACGACATGCACCTCATGACTCAACGATCTCCGGCGGCAACGCCCACGCGGTTGAGGATGGCCGTCAACGTGGCCGTTGCGCCCGAAAGCGGCAGGTTGCTCACGTAGCAGTGTCGCACGCCGCGATCCATCAAGGCCCGCAGCGTCCGCGCGCACACGTCCACTGGCGTGGCGCCGTTCGCGAACTCCCGCAGCAGACCGTCAACGGGCACGGGCAGGAACCGCGACAGGATGTCGAGCGTGCGCGGGTTCGCGCTCCGGTAGTAGAAGACGCCGAACATCGCCGGGTACGGGACGCCACGCGTCGCCACCTCGTCGAGGAACGCGTCGACAGGGGCGAGGTCGAGGTGGCTGACCACCTGCGTCAGGTAGAACTCCGCGGTGAAGTGATCGTCCAGCAGGTACTCGACCTGCCTGCCCGGGTCGGCGTGCGGGTTCGCCCAGCCGCCGAGCACCAGGCGGGGCTCGTGGCTCCGGATGGCCTGCCGGAGCTGCCACGCGTGCTCGACACATCGCGCGCGGCCAACGGTCCGATCCCCGCCGAGCACGACGAGCGAGGAGCAGCCCTGCTGCCACGCCTGCTCGGCGTACGACAGGCAGTACTGCAGCGAGTGCTTGCTGGTCAGGAACGGCAGGATGCGCTCGCGCGGCACGTCGGGCCCCAGGTTCGCCACCAGGTGCCGCAGGTTGTTCTCCTCCTGCGTGCCGACGGCGCTGTCGGTCAGGCAGACGCGCACGCTCTGGCGCACGAGGTTCCGCACCGCGTGGTACATGTCGATCCACGCGTCGATCCCCTCGCTGGCATCGAGTTCCGCGCGCGGCGGCCGCAGCTCGGCGGCCACCACGCCGGACGCGCCGCCGAGCGCGTCGAGCAGCGGGCTCGTTCTCGTCATTCGGCGCGCGACGAAGCGCCCGCTACGGGCTCGGTCCCGACGGTCCGCATCAGGAAATCGTATGTCAGCCGCTGGAGGTGCAGGTACTGGCGGGGGTCGGAGACCCCGTGCCGCGACCGCGGGTAGATCATCACCTCGAAGGTCTTGCCCGCCCGCTGCAGGGCGTACACGAGCTGCATCGTGTTCTGGACGTGGACGTTGTCGTCGATCGTGCCGTGCACGATCAGCGCGCGGCCATGCGCGTCCGCGGCGGCCTCGACCACCGAACTCCGATCGTAGCCCGCCGGGTTGCGCTGAGGCGTCTGCATGTAGCGCTCGGTGTACACCGAGTCGTAGTTCCGCCAGTCGGTCACGGGCGCGCCGATCACGGCGGCCGCGAAGCTGGTGCTGTGCGTGAGGGCGTAGCCGGCCATGTAGCCGCCGTAGCTCCAGCCGCCGATGGCAATGCGGGCCGGATCGACCCAGGGCTGATCCCGGAGCCACGCCAGGCCGTCTTCGATGTCGCGCAGTTCCACTTCACCCAGGCGGCCGTAGATGGGCCATTGCGACTCGGCGCCCTTGCCGCTGGCGCTCCGGTTGTCGCAGACCCAGACGACGAAGCCGCTCTGCGCGAGCAGCTGCAGGAACAGGTGTTCGGATCCCATCCACACGTCGAGGACGGACTGGGCGCCCGGTCCGGCGTACGTGTGCTGATACACCGGGTACCGGCGGGCGGGGTCGAAGTGGCGGGGCTTGATCAGCATCGCCTCCATCGCGAACCCGTCCCGGGCCGGCACCTGGAGAAACTCCGGCCGGGCGAGGCCGTATTCCGCGAGGGCGGGTGCCGGGTTCTCGTCGATCACCCGTACTTCGGAGCCGTCCGCGGCATGCAGCCGCACCTGCGTGGGAGTGAGCACCGCGCCCCACGAGTCGAGGTACAGGCTGAAGTCCGGATTGAAGGTCGCGCGGTGCGTGCCTTCCGCCTTCGACAGCCGCTCCGGCTCGCCGCCGTCCAGCCGCACGCGGTAGACGTGGCGGCCGATCGGGCTGTGTGCCGTACCCGTGTAGTAGATCCAGCCACCGCGTTCGTCCACGCCGTGCAGCGTCCGGACGTCCCATCGTCCGCTGGTCAGCGCGTTGACGGGCGTGCCGTCCGCGGCGTAGCGGTAGAGATGACGGAAGCCGCTGCGCTCGCTCAGCCAGAGGAACGAGCCGTCCTCCAGCCAGGTGGGGCCGCCGAGCACGTTGACCCAGGCCGGCGTCGTCTCGCGCAGGATCGGCCGCGCGCGGCCGTTCGACGCCTCCGCGCGGTAGAGATCGAGCACCGTCTGCTCGCGGTTCTGCACCTGGAAGTAGACCGCCCCGGAGTCGGGGCTCCAGTCCACGTCCACGATGAGCGTGTCGTCGGGGCTGTAGGCCCCGAGGTCGGCCCACGCGATTGAGCCGCCCGATGCCTTGACCACGCCGAGCTGCACGAGCGGGTTGGGATCGCCGGCGTTCGGGTAGTCGGTCGTCTCGATCCCCGGGCGCGCGGGTATGTGGTCGATGACGGCGAACTCGGGCACGGGCCGTTCGTCGAGGCGCAGGAATGCCAGCCGCGCGCTGTCCGGGCTCCACCAGTAGCCGCGGAAGGACCCACGACCGTAGATCTCCTCCTGGTAGAGCCAGTCCAGGCGTCCGTTCAGGATCTGGGGCCCGCCGTCGCTGGTGAGCTGGCGTTCCCGGCGCCGCGCGATCTCCACCGTGAAGAGGTTGTGGCCGCGGGTGAAGGCGACGAACGCGCTGTCGGGGCTGAAGGTGGGATCCTCCTCGGCGCCGGCGGCTGTGGTCAGCCTCGTGACGCGCGCCGGCGCGAGCTCGTAGAGGTACAGATCTTCGGCGACGGTCACCATCAGCGCCGAGCGATCGGCGTTGAAGATCAGGCCGGCGCCGTTGGCGGCGGCGCTCGCCTCGTTGGCCCGCACGCCGGCCGCCACCAGGGCGGCTTCCACGCGGGAGACGTCGAGAAACGTGGTGGTTTCGCCCGTGCGCGCGTGGACCTTCAGCCACTGGCGGTCGCCGCCCGTACGCCGCGTCCACAGGTAGTGCTCCGCATCGATCCATCGCAGGCCGCTCGGCGGCGAGCCGCTGAACGACACGCGCTGGTCGGGGTCGTAGATCGCCTCGATGCTGAGCGTCTTCTCCTGCGCGAAGGCGCCGCCTGCCCCGACGAGGATGAGCCCGAGCACCAGGGGCCGGCTGAAGCCGGCCCCTGCAGGCGGTCGATCGGGCGCCACATCTCCCAACGTTCGGCGAGACATTCGCGAAAGCTTAGCACCGCCCGCCTTCGCGCCCGCCTGCGCGCCTTCGGCGCTTCGGCGGGGCTTCGCTCGGAGGACCTCGCTCGCCCGTGACAGTATGGGGCGTGGCCACGCTGACCTTTCTCGGGGCGGCCCGGACGGTGACCGGGTCCAAGTACCTTCTCCAGCACAACGACACGCGGCTGCTCATCGACTGCGGGCTCTTCCAGGGGCTGAAACCGCTCCGGCTGCGCAACTGGGACCCCTTCCCGGTCGAGCCTTCGTCGATCGACGCGGTCGTCCTGACGCACGGGCACCTGGATCACATCGGCTACCTGCCGCGGCTGGTGGCGAAAGGCTATCGAGGCCGCGTGTTCTGCACGCCCGGCACCGCCGACCTGGCGAAGCTGATCCTGCCCGACTCCGGACGCATCCAGGAGGAAGACGCGCGGCAGGCGAACCGCCACGGCTACTCGAAGCACCACCCGGCGGAGCCGCTCTACACCGAAGCGGACGCCTACCGGGCGCTGTCGCAGATGTCGCCGCACGGCTACCACCGGTCGCTGGAGATTCTCGACGGCGTGACGATCGAGTTCGTGCCCGCCGGGCACCTGCTCGGATCGAGCTTCATCGTGCTGACGACCGAAGGGCACCGCATCCTGTTCGGCGGCGATCTCGGACGCTACAACCGCCCGGTGCTCCCGGATCCGTCGGATGCCCCGGGCGCAGACGTGATGCTGGTCGAGTCCACGTACGGAAACCGGGATCACCCCGACGACGATGTCGGGCGCACGCTGGCGCGGGTCATCCGCGAAACGGCGGAGAACGGTGGGAAGGTCATCATCCCGAGCTTTGCCATCGGCCGCGTGGAGGAACTGCTGTACTGGATTGGGCGGCTCGAGGACGAGCGCCGGATTCCGGTGCTGCCCGTCTACGTGGACAGCCCGATGGCGGCGGCAGGCCTGGAGTTCTACCACACGCGTGCGGCGGAACTGGACGAAGACATGCGGCCCGAGTCGAAGGACGTGTCGGCGCTCGCGACCCTGCGGTTCCAGACCGTGTCGTCGCCGGAAGAATCGAAGCGGGTGACCGCGGACACCACGCCGTCGATCGTCATCTCGGCGAGCGGGATGGCCACGGGTGGGCGCGTGCTGCACCACCTCAAGGCGACGCTGCCAGACCCGAAGCACACCGTGCTGTTCGTCGGCTACCAGGCGGCCGGCACGCGGGGGCGGACGTTGACCGAAGGTGCGCCGACGGTCCGGATCCACGGACTGGACGTGCCCGTGCGGGCACGGATTGCGCGGATCGACTCGATGTCGGCCCACGCGGACCGCGGCGAAGTCCTGCGCTGGCTGCGTACGGCGCCGGCGCCGCCGCAACACCTGTTCCTGGTGCACGGTGAGCCGGAGCCGATGGACGCGTTGAAGGAGCAGATCGAGACGGAGCTGGGCTGGACCGTGTCGACCCCCTCGTACGGCGAGGTCGTGACGCTGTAACGTGCGCACCTACTCGCGCAGGCTGCCGGCTCAGGACGCGCAGAACGCGATCACGCACGCGGTTGCCGATTTCGAGCGGCGCGGCGTCGCGTACGTCGATCTCACCGAGTCGAACCCGACGCGCTGCGGCTTGGAGTACCCGGACGACCTGCTGCGGCCGCTTGGCGCGGCCGCCGGGCTGACGTACGCGCCGGAGCCGTTCGGCCTGCCGGAGGCACGGGAGGCGGTGGCCGCGGAGTACTCGCGGCGTGGAACCAGGATCGATCCCGCGAACGTCGTGCTGGCCGCCAGCTCCAGCGAGGCGTACGGCTGGCTGTTCAAGCTGCTCTGCTCCCCTGGCGATGGCGTGGTCGTCCCCCGCCCCAGCTATCCCTTGTTCGAGCATCTGGCGGGGCTCGAAGGAGTGGAGCCGGCCGCGTATGACCTCGAGTACCACGGACGGTGGGAGATCGACGTCGCCAGTGTCGAGCGCGCGATCACGCCGGCTGCGCGCGCGCTCGTTGTCGTGTCGCCGAACAACCCGACCGGCTCGTACATCACGGAAGCGGAGTGGGCGCGCCTGGCCGACGTGTGCGCCGCGAACAGTCTGGCCGTGATCGCGGACGAGGTCTTCGCGGACTACCCCCTCGACGCGCTCGAGAGCCGGGCTGTCGATCTGGCCTCATCGGACGAGGTGCTGACGTTCACGCTCGGCGGGCTGTCGAAATCTGTCGGGCTGCCGCAGCTCAAGCTGGGGTGGATTCTGGCGGGCGGACCTGCCGGCGATCGCGCGCGGGCGCTGGCCGCGCTGGAGCTCATCGCGGACAGCTACCTGTCCGTGTCCACGCCGGTGCAGCTCGCGGCACGCCACCTCCTGCGCCACGGGGCCCTCATTCGCGCGCAGATCCAGGACCGCATCCGTGCGAACCTGGGCGCCCTCCGCACCGCGGCGGCGGCCCATCCGGCGTGCGATGTGCTGCGTGTGGAAGGCGGCTGGAGCGCGGTCGTCCGCGTGCCGGCCGCGCGCTCGGAGGAGCAGCTCGTCCTCGACCTGCTGCGCCACGAGCGGGTGCTCGTCCACCCGGGCTACTTCTTCGACTTCCCGCGTGAGGCGTACGTGGTCGTCAGCCTGCTGCCACCCACTCCGGTGTTCGCCGCCGCCGCAGCGCACCTGCTCGCCCGCGCGGCAGACGTGTGACGGCACCCGGCACCCGGCCGCGTCCAGGACCCGTGGTCACCCGCCAGACCCCGGTCCATCGCGGCGATCCGCTTCGCCCACCATCTCGCGCATCGTGGCTGCCAGCCGCTGGACGTCCGGGTAGAAACGCTGCTCGAGCGCGAAGCCCGCGGGCGTGGGCACGTCGGGAAACCCGATGCGGCGGACCGGCGCGCGGAGGTGCTCGAACGCCTTCTCCGCCGCCAGGCACCCGACCTCGGCGCACAGGCCCCCTTTCTCCCACGCCGTGTCGACGACCAGCAGGCGGCCCGTCTTCCGCACCGACTCCAGGATGATGGTCTCGTCGAGCGGTTTCACGGTCCGCAGGTCGATGACTTCCACGTCGACGCCCTCGGCGGCCACGCTCGACGCCGCCTGCAGCGACAGCTCGAGCGTGTGCGACACGCCAGCCTCCGTGAGGTCGCGGCCGCGGCGACGATGAACGCCCTTCCCGATCGGCACGCGGGCCTTCAGATCTCCCCCCTTCGCCAGGTACGCCCCATGTGTCCTGTGGCTCGAGTAGACCTGATCGGCGGATGTCAGCGCCGCACAGCAGCCGACCGCCGTGGCTTCCTGACCGATCACGAGGTGATTGGGGGTCTTCATGCGGTCGTGACGATCCTGCGCCGCGATTTCCTCCTCGACCCGACGGATGCGGAGCATCGCCCGGTAGAGCGACAGGAGTCACGAGCGGTCGTAGCTGCCGGCGTCAGCGGGAAGGGGCTGTGCGACGGACTGATACGGGTACGTGAACACTCAGGGGGCCTCGGCGGGACGGCTGATCCCTGGCAGGCAGCGCGGATCGCGCCCTATTCTATAATGGCGGCGTTCCGGTCATCTCCGTTTCCACCCTCCGCACCTCGGCAGGAGAGGCGATGGGCCGTCCGCTCGATCTGGTCCTTGTCAATCCCGGCAATCGCCTTCGCGCTTATCAGGACCTCGGCAGGACGCTGACCGCGGTCGAGCCGCCGATCTGGGCAGGTCTGATCGCCTCGATCGCCAGACGCCGCGGCTGCTCGGTGGCGATCGTCAATGCGGCAGCCGAGGACCTGACACCCGAGCAGACAGCGGCCCGTGTGCACGATCACCGGCCGTTGCTGACGGCCGTCCTGGTCTACGGCCACCAGCCGTCCGCCTCGACGCAGAACATGCCCGGCGCGAGCGCGGTCTGCCGCGCCATCAAGGATCTCGCGCCCGACATGCCCGTCCTGATGCTGGGCGGGCACGTCGCTGCCCTCCCCGAACGGCCGCTGAGAGAGGAACGCTGCGATTTCGCCGCTCGCGACGAGGGGCTGCTGGCCGTTACCGGCCTGGTCGAGGTCCTCAGAGGTGGAGACCTCACGAAGCTGGAAAAGGTACCCGGTCTCGTGTACCGGCGGGGGGAGATCGTCTGGACGAATCCGGCGGCGCCGCTCACCACGGATCTGGACCGGGAGATGCCGGGCGTCGCCTGGGACAGCATCGACGACTGGATGCGCGCCCACCCGTTCGTCGATGTCGCTGCCGGCGCCTGCCGCCGTTCTTCGCGCACCGGATGCGGATCGTCTACTCGAAGATCGAACACTGCCAGCGCGTCGAGGAGATCGCGCACCCGGCGGTGCGGGCGGTGCTGCAGTTCCTGGGATGGAACGGGGGCGTCGAAATCCACCACGACGGCGACCTGCCCGCCAGGAGCGGCATCGGATCGAGCTCGGCGTTCACCGTCGGGCTGCTCAACGCCATCCACGCCCTGCAGGGTACGATGGTGTCGAAGCAGCAGCTGGCCACGGAGAGCATCGCCATCGAGCAGGAGATCCTGCGCGAAACGGTCGGCTCGCAGGACCAGGTCGCGGCCGCGTACGGAGGGTTCCACCGGATCGCCTTCCAGCCGAGCGGCGAGATCGAGGTCACGCCGGTCACCGTGGCGCCCGAGTGCGTCCGCAAGCTGGACGCGCACCTGATGCTCTTCTACACGGGGATCGCACGGACCGCGTCACACGTCGCCGACACCTACGTCTCGCGCCTCGGCAGCAACAGTGACGCGCTGTTCAGCACGGCGGGGTTCGTCGGGGAGGCACTGGCCATCCTCAACGGCCGGGACCCGCTGACGCGGGTCGGCGAGCTGCTCCATGAGGCGTGGGCCATCAAGCGCAGCCTGAGCCCCACCGTCGTCAGCAACGCCGAGGTCACGGCGCTGTACGACAGCGCCCGGGAGGCCGGCGCGCTCGGCGGCAAGCTGACCGGTGCCGGCGGAGGCGGGTTCATGATGCTCTTCGTGGAACCACACCGGCAGGATCGAGTGAAGACGGCCCTGCGCCGTCTCATCCACGTGCCGTTCTCGTTCGACTCGGGCAGCCGCATCGTCTTCCACGACTCCGAGCGGGAGTACCCGGAGCAGGAGCGGACGCGCACGGACACGGGCGTGCCCGTGGCCGCGGAACCACCGCCCATTGCATGACGTCCCGCACGAGCACTGAAGAACGACGATTGCATGGCTGATCACGCCGACCCGGGTACCTCGTCGCGGCTGTCGGCACTCGAGGAGATTCGCGCCACGCTCGGCGCAGGGGCCGCTCTGTACGTCTCGACGGCGCAGGCCAGCGCCGCCGCGATTGCGGACACCGCAGCCCTCATCGCCTGCGCGTTCAGAGAGGGGCGGAAGCTCCTGCTGTGCGGCAACGGCGGGAGCGCAGCCGACTGCCAGCACATGGCGGCGGAACTTGTCGGTCGTCTCACCCCCGAGACCGATCGGCCCGGGCTCCCGGCGATTGCGATCACGACCGACTCCTCGTTCCTGACCGCCCATGCGAACGACCGAGGGTTCGAGGGGGTGTTCGCCCGGCAGATCCAGGCCCTTGGCCGCACGGGCGACGTGCTCCTCGCGATCACGACGAGCGGGCGGTCGGCGAACGTCCTGCGAGCCATCCAGGAAGCGCGGCGGCAGGGGATGTCAGTGGTGGTGCTCACCGGAGCGGGCGGTCCGGCCGCCGAGGTCGCCGACGTGGGGATTACGGTTCCCAGCACGGACACCCAGCTGGTCCAACAGGTCCATGTCGCCGTCGAGCACCTGATCTGCTTCCTCGTCGAGCGCCAGCTGCACCCGCAGGACTGACCTCGGCATGCGCCGTGTCGGGGCGTCCCGTCACGATCGTCCGGTGTCACTCTGGAGAATCCGCTCCACGCCCGTCAGCAGATCGTCGGCGATGAAGTCGGCCGAGAGCCCGTCCGGCGGGTTCGCTGCCTCGGCACGTGAACCTGGTCAAGCCGCGACGGGTAGCCGACTTCGTCGACGAGTGTCCCGTCACGATCGAGGAACACCGCGCGGTTCGGTGTGGCCATCGGAGGTGCTCACCATTCGGGGTGCGGGTCCTGGCCCGCGTTGCCATCGCAGCGCGCAGCCGACCCGATCGCGGCCCGGACCAGCCGCACAGGCGGGGGGGCGTTCGAGTCGCGGTGCGATGATAGCGTGGCCGCGCCTCCGACAGACTTCTCACGCACGGATGGGCGACACTGGAGCATGGAGCGCAAGGCCCAGGTGCGGCGCGCTGGCGTCAGCGTCCCGCTCTTCTCCCTGACATCCACCCGCAGCTGGGGCATCGGCGAAATTCCCGACATCGTTCCGTTCGCGCAGTGGCTCGAGGCGGCGGGCCTGACCGCGCTCCAGATCCTGCCGATCACCGAGGTGCCCGCCGGCGAGACGTCGCCGTACTCGCCGTTGAGTGCCATGGCGATCGACCCGCAGTTCATCGCACTGGCGGACGTGGAGGATTTCGCCGCTGCGGGAGGTGAGGCTGCTCTCGGCGCCGCCCTGCGCGCTGACCTCGATACCGCGCGGCAGGCTCGGGCGATCGACTACCGGACACTACGGCGCGTGAAAGGTGTCGCACTCCGTCGGAGCTTCGATCACTTCCACTCCACGGAGTGGGCCGGCGGGAGCGGGCGCTCGAAAGCGCTCGCGGCGTTCGTCGAGGAGCAGGCATGGTGGCTGGATGACTACGTGCTGTTCCGGGCGCTCCACGATCGTCACGGCGGCGCGCACTGGACCTCGTGGCCGGAGCCGATCCGGGGTCGCGAACCCGGGGCGATGGCGGCCGCGCGCCAGGCGCTCGCCTCCGAGATTCGCTACTTCGAGTACCTGCAGTGGCTGGCGGCCGGGCAATGGGCGGCGGCGCGTGCGGCCGCGTCCGGCCTCGCCATCTACGGCGACCTGCCGTTCATGGTCGGCGGGCACAGCGCTGACGTGTGGGCGCGGCAGGAGGAGTTCCGGCTCGACGTGTCGCTGGGTGTCCCGCCGGATGCGTTCAGCAAGGATGGTCAGGACTGGGGCCTGCCGATCTATCGGTGGGACGTCGTCGAGGCGGGCGGCTTCGCGTGGCTCCGGCAGCGGGCGCGCCGGAACGCGGAGTTGTACGACGGCTACCGCGTCGATCACCTCGTAGGCTTCTACCGCACCTACTACCGGACGTCTGGTGGGAACGGTCACGAGGGGACGTTTACGCCAGATACCGAGGACGAGCAGACCGCCCTTGGCGAGCGTGTGCTCGACGTGTTCCGGGAGCCCGGCGCGCACATCATCGCGGAGGATCTCGGTCTGGTGCCGGCGTTCGTCCGCGCGTCGCTGGCGCGGCTGGGGGTAGCCGGCTTCAAGGTGCTGCGCTGGGAGCGCGAGTGGGACACCCCGGGCCAGCCGTTCATCGATCCCGTGCGCTACCCCGCCGTGTCGGTTGCCACGTCCGGCACCCACGACACCGAACCGCTGGCCATCTGGTGGCGCAACGCGCCTGAGGACGAGCGTGCTGCCGTCGAGGCAATCCCAATGCTCCGTCAAGTCCTTGACAGGGGTCTGACCCGGGTCAGACCCGGGTCTGACCCGGGTCAGACCCCTGTCAAGGACTTGACGATCGAAGTGCGCGACGCGCTGCTGGAGGTCCTGTTCGCGGCCGGGTCGGAGTTGCTGCTGCTGCCGGTTCAGGACCTCTTCGGCTGGGCGGACCGGATCAACGTGCCGGGCACCATGGGCGGTGCGAACTGGACCTGGCGCCTGCCATGGCGGGTGGATCAGATGGACGCGGAGCCTGTAGCCATCGCGCAGGCCGGTCGCCTTAGGGCATGGTCGGGACAGCACGGTCGTTGAGACCGACCGCCCTACCCCTTCGCGCGGATGCGCGCCCAGGAATCCTTCAGCGTGACGGTGCGGTTGAACACGAGCGCGCCGGGGCGCGAGTCCGGATCGAGGCAGAAGTACCCCTGCCGCTCGAACTGGAACCGTGCGCCGGGTTCGGCCGCCGCCAGCGACGGCTCCAGCCGGCACCCCTCCATCGTGTCGAGCGAGTGCGGATTGAGGTCCTCCTGCCAGTTCTGGCGCTCCTCCGGTTCCTCCGACGCAAACAGCCGATCGTAGAGCCGCACGGTCGCCTCAACCGCGTGGGCGGCCGACACCCAGTGCACGGTGCCCTTCACGCGGCGCGTGGCCGTCGCGCCGTTCAGTGATTCGGTGTCGTACGTGCACCGCAGCTCGACGATCTCGCCGGCGTCGTTCTTCACGACCCGCTCGCACTTCAGGATGTAGGCGTAGCGCAGCCGCACTTCGGCGCCGGGCGACAGGCGGAAGAACTTCTTCGGCGGGTCCTCCATGAAGTCGTCGCGCTCGATGTACAACCCGCGCGAAAACGGCACCTGCCTCCTGCCCGCTGCCGGATCTTCCGGGTTGTTCACCGCCTCGACCTGCTCGACCCGCCCCTCGGGGTAGTTCTCGATCACCACCTTGAGCGGCTTCAGCACGGCCATTGCGCGGCTGGCCCGGCGGTTCAGGTCTTCGCGAACGGTGTGCTCGAGCAGCGCCACATCGACGACGTTCGCCTTCTTCGCCACGCCGATGCGGCTGCAGAAGTCGCGGATGGCCTCAGGCGTGTATCCCCGCCGCCGCAGCCCCGCGAGCGTCGGCATCCGCGGATCGTCCCAACCGGCGACGTGCCCGCCCTCGACCAGCGTGAGCAGCTTGCGCTTGCTCATCACGGTGTAGTTCAGGTTCAACCGCGCGAATTCGATTTGCCGCGGGTGGTAGATGCCGAGCGCGTCGAGATACCAGTCGTACAGCGGCCGGTGATCTTCGTACTCCAGCGTGCAGAGCGAGTGCGTCACCCCTTCAATCGAATCCGACTGGCCGTGCGCCCAGTCGTACATCGGGTAGATGCACCAGGTGTCGCCCGTGCGCTGATGTGATGTCTTGCGGATCCGGTACATGACCGGGTCACGCATGTTGATGTTGCCCGACGCCATGTCGATCTTCGCACGCAGCGTCCGCGAACCGTCAGGGAACTCGCCCGCGCGCATGCGGCGGAACAGGTCGAGGCTCTCTTCAGCGGGACGGTTGCGATACGGGCTCTCACGCCCCGGCTCGGTCAGCGTGCCGCGGTAGTCGCGAATCTGGTCCCCCGTCAGCTCATCCACGTACGCCTTGCCGGCGATGATGAGCTGCTCGGCCCAGAGGTACAGCTGCCCGAAGTAGTCCGACGCGTGGAACAGCCGATCGTCCCAGTCGAAGCCGAGCCACCGGATGTCGGCCATGATCTGGTCGACGTATTCCTGCGTCTCCTTCACCGGGTTGGTGTCGTCGAGCCGGAGGTTGCAGAGCCCGCCCATCTCCTCGGCGACGCCGAAGTCCAGGCAGATCGCCTTGGCGTGCCCGATGTGCAGGCAGCCGTTGGGCTCGGGCGGAAACCGCGTGCGCACCCGGGTGTGACGGCCGGCGCGCAGGTCCTCGGCGACGATCTCGCGGATGAAGTCCTGCGAGGCTGCTTCCGCAGGTTCGCTGGCAGGAGGCTGTGGAGGCACGGGGATCGCCATTATTCCATGACCGTCTCGGCCGGCGCCCCCTTGGGCCAGCTAGAGCTGGCGTCTACGACTGTCCCGATCCGGGCTCCGGTCTACGTCCCGTTCCGCGCCGTCGACCGTCGATGGTTCAGGGGTGGTCGCCTCTTCCGGCACACCAATCAGGTTGGCCTGGCGCAGGACGCGCGGGACGGTGTCGATACGACCCGCCGGCTGCACCTCGTCGGCGGTGGTCACGTCGAGATCGCGCAGGCGCCGGGCGCTCACCAGGACGCGTGACTCGAACGACCCGACGGCCGTGTTGTACGCCTGCACGGCGCCGTCGAGCTTCTTCCGCAGGTCGTCGAAGTACTCCGTGAACGTGGCCAGCCGCTCGTAGAACTCGCGCCCAAGCATCGCCACCTCCCGATAGTTCGTCGCCAGTGCGTCCTGCCGCCACGAGTGCGCGACGGTGGCCAGGAGGGCGATGAGCGTGATCGGGCTCGCCAGCAGCACTCGCCGCTCCAGCGCCTGCTCCACGAGCGTCAGGTCGTGCTGCAGCGCCGCCGCGAACAGCGCCTCGCCCGGGAGGAACAGCACGACCATCTCGGGCGAGTCGTCCATCTGCTCCCAGTACGCCTTGCCGGCGAGCTTCTCGACGTGGTCGCGCACCTGCCTGGCGTGGGCCGCCAGCTTCCTGCGCCGTTCCTCCTCGTCCGCGCACTCCTGCGCGTCGAGGTACGCGTCCAGCGGCGCCTTGGCGTCCACGACGATCGATCGGCCCTCGGGAAGGTGCACCACCATGTCGGGGCGGCGGCGGCCGTCTTCGGTTGAGAGCGTCTGCTGCTCGTCGAAGTCGCAGTGTTCGAGCATGCCGGCCAGCTCCGCCACGCGGCGGAGCTGCATCTCGCCCCAGCGCCCGCGCACGGCCGGCGTGCGCAGCGCGCGCGACAGCGTGTGCGCGGAGCTGCCCAGGGCGCTCACCTGCTCGGCGAGCTTCGCGTAGGCCGCGACCCGTTCGCGCTCCGCGACGGCGACCCGCGCGTCCACCTCCTTGAGCATCCCGAGCAGCGGTTGGACGAGCGTGTCGATCGCCTGCTTCCGTGAGTCCAGATCGGCGGTCGCCTCCTTGCGCAGGCCGGCGAACGAGGCCTGGGCCAGATCGAGAAAGGCGGCGCGGTTGGCGTGCAGCGCTTCGGCCGCCAGGCTCTGGAAAGTGTCGCGCAGATGCTGCTGGTTCCGCGCGGCCGCAGCCCGCTCGGACGAGGCCACGAGCCGGGCGATGACGTACCCGAGAATCAGGCCGGACAGGCCGGCCGCGGCGGCGACGAGCAGCGCGCTCATTGCGCCGCGCCGGGATTGCGCGGCTTCGGCAGCGGCTTGCGGGGGAGCGTCTCGTCGCGGTTGGCCGCCTGGTACGCGAGCCAGGCGACGATGACGGCGTTCCGCTTCAGGTCCTCGGACTGCAGGCGCTCGTAGAGATCCATGCTGGCGTGGTGCGAGTGCGTGAAGTACTCGATCGGATCCTGGATGAACTGGAACCCCGGCAGCCCGACATCGTCGAAGGACAGGTGATCCGTCCCCCCCGTTCCCCGAAGCGTGAGCGTGCCGGCGCCCGTCGAGGCGAACGGCTGCAGCCACTCCGCGAAGACCGGGCGCGCCGCCTCGTTGCCCTGCAGGTAGACCCCGCGGATGACGCCGGTGCCGTTGTCGAGGTTCAGGTACACGGAGAGCTTCTCGTGCTCCGGCTTCAACGCCATCGTCTGCCGATCGGCGAAGTGCTCGGCGACGTACGCGCGCGATCCGAGCAGGCCCTGCTCTTCACCCGTCCAGAGCGCCAGCCGCACCGTGCGGCGGAGCGGCAGGCCCGTCGCCTTCAGGATGCGCAGGGCCTCCATCATCACGGCGCAGCCGGCCGTGTTGTCCGTGGCGCCGGTGCCCGCGTGCCACGCGTCGAAGTGCGCACCCAGGATGACGAGCTCGTCCCGCTTGTCCGTGCCCGGCAGGTCCGCCACGATGTTGTAGGTGTCAAGCGAGGCGTCGTGAAAGCGGTTCTCCACGTCCAGGTACACGCGCACGGGCACGTGGCGTTCGAGCATGCGTGCCAGGCGGCCATAGTGCTCCGTCGCCAGCACGAGGTGCGGGGGCACGGCCTCGGCATCCAGGTGCCGGAGCGCCGATGAGCCGGTGACGTGCACGCTGCCGTGGTCGCCCACGCCAGACCCAGGCTCGAGCAGGGCAGCCACGCCTTCTCTTTGAAGGAAGCGCAGGCGGCGTCTGGCGAACTCGGGGTCCGGTCCTGTGGGACCGGCGTTGCCGCCGCCGCGGGACGGCGGCTGCTGCTTCTCGAGCTCGGCCAGCTCGGTGTCCGAGCGCCGCCGCCCCGGGGGCTCGAAGAAGGCCGCCACCGCGCGCGGCTGCTGTACGAGCACCACCCTCCCGGCCAGCTTCCCGGTCCACCTGGCAAAGTCCTCGTCCCGCTCGATCTCGGCCATCACGACGTCGGCTTCAATCGGTCCGACGCCGGGCGTCCACGCCCTGGGGAACGCCAGCAGCGGCCACGGCAACGGTGACACGACGCGAACCACGAGGCGCTCGTTGGACCAGCCGCGGCCGAACGGCCCCCACGGCTCCTTCCACACGTCCTCGATGCCCCAGCCCTGGAGGCGCGACACCGTCCAGTCGGCGGCCGCATCCATGCCCGGCGAGTTGGTCAGCCGCGATCCGTGGACGTCGGTCAGCCACGACGCGGTGTCCATGACCTGCGATCGCGACAGCCCCTCGTCCCGGATCTGCTCGAGCGCGGCGGGCTCCGGCGCCGCGTGCTGCGCCTGGAGCGCCGCGACCACGAGGCTGGCCAGCGCGGCGGCGCGGGTGGCCGCGTACAGCTGTTTCAGCATGGTGGTGATGATGCCTTCGGAATGGTTCGTGATGATACGATCGAAGGCTCGCCCATGGCCAGACTACTGCCCCTGAAAGCCCTTCGTCCGGAGCCGTCCGTGGCGGCCCGTGTCGCCGCCGTGCCGTACGACGTCGTGGACGCGTCCGAAGCCCGGGCGCTCGCGAGCGGCAACCCGCTGAGCTTCCTGCACGTCTCGCGCGCGGAGATCGACCTGCCCGCTGACGTGGATCCCTATTCGGATCGCGTCTACCAGACGGCGGCCACGAACTTCGCCCGCCTGCGCGAGACGGCGCCGCTGGTCACAGACGACGAGCCGGGCGTGTACCTCTACCGCCTGCGCATGGGCGCGCACGTGCAGACGGGCGTGGCGGCGTGCTTCTCGGTGGACGAATACGACCACGACATCATCCGCAAGCACGAGCGGACGCGGCGCGACAAGGAGGACGACCGGACGCGCCACATTCTGGAGCTGCGCGCGCAGACCGGACCGGTCTTCCTCACCTACAAGGCCGCGCCGACGGTCGACACGCTGGTCGCGCAGACGACCGCCGGTCCTCCGCTGGTGGACGTCACGGCGGCCGACGGCGTGCAGCACACGCTGTGGCGCGCGGCCGACACGGCAGCCGGAGCCCTCGTCGCGGCGTTCGCCGGCATCCCGGCGCTCTACATCGCGGACGGGCACCATCGGGCCGCCAGCGCCGCGCGGGCTCGACAGCAGCTCCGCGCCGAGGCCGGCGGCCGCCCGGGCGAGTGGGATGCGTTTCTCGCGGTCGCGTTTCCCGATCGGGAGATGCAGATCCTGCCCTACAACCGCGCGATCAAGGACCTCGGGGGCGAAACGGCGGAGTCGCTGCTGGCGAAGATCGGCCTCGTCCACGCGGTGAGCGATGGCGAGGCCTCGCCCCGCGGCCGCGGCGAGGTGGGCATGTACCTCGCCGGCCGCTGGCACACGATCCGGCTGGCCGACGACCCGGCGAGCACCGCTCCCGACCGCCGCCTCGACGTCAGCCGACTCCAGGACACCGTCCTCGAGCCCCTGCTCGGCATCGGCGACGTGCGCAGCGACCCGCGCATCGGCTTCGTGGGGGGCGCGCGCGGGACGGCGGCGCTGGAAGCGATGGTGAACACAGGCGCGGCGGCCGTCGCGTTTTCGATGTACCCGGTGAGCGTGGACGACCTGATGGCGATCTCGGACGCCGGCGGAATCATGCCGCCGAAGTCCACCTGGTTCGAGCCGAAACTCCGGGACGGGTTGCTGTCGCACGAGATATAGGCTCAGGCTCTCGGCGCCAACCTTTGCCGGAGTTCACGTGTGCTGCCGTAGCGGCCGACTTCAGCCGGCCCGCCGGCCAGCGGGCGCTGGCCGGCACGGGTGTCAGCTCACGTGAGCGCCAGACTAGATCGGCCCGGTCCTGCGGGCCGCTCGTGGCTCGGGCGGCGCAGGGACCGTGCCCTTCAGGACCGCGGACTTCCGGTCGCGCACGATCGCGATCTCCACGTCTGCATCGCCCTCGAGCCGGCGCACGGCATCACGCAGGTCGTCCGGATCCTGAATGGGACTGCCGTTGAAGGTCGCGACGATGTCGCCGGCCCTGAGGCCGGCCTTCGCCGCGGGGGATTCGGGCTCGACCGACGCGACGAGCACACCGTTGCCGGCGCCGAAGTACTCGGCGAGCTGATCGGTCAGCGGCTCGACCGACACCCCAAGCTGGCGCTGCGGCGCGCGCACGATGAAGGGTGGCTCCGGCTGCCACTCGAACTCCCGGACCTTGTCGCGCAGGCGCCGCCCCAGATCACGGATCCGGGGTTCCACCTCCCGCACGTGCAGCTCGATCTCCCGCTCGACGTCCCGCTGGTCGGGCAGCGCGGCGCGGATCCGGGCGCCCGGCGCTGACGCGGCCTCGGGCGCCATCGACAGCGTGCGGCGACCACCGTCGCGGCGGACCTCGACCTGGACGGACCGGCCCACGGGTGTTTCCTGCACCAGCCGGGCGAACTGCCGCGCGCTGCGGACGCGTTCGCCGTCGAACCCGACCACGACGTCCCCTGTCTGCAGTCCCGCGCGTGCCGCAGGGGACTCCTCGCCCACCCGCTCGACGTACGCACCGCCGGACTCCTGACTCGCAGCCTCGTCGGCTGTCAGGTCGCGCACGCTGGCTCCGATGGCAGCGCGATCCTCGATCAGCCCGCCCGCGAGGACGGGCGGTGCCGGAGCGCTTCGATCCTGTGCGCGCACCACTCCGGTTCCGAACTGGCCCAGTACTGCGACCGCCGCCACCGCCGCCGCGGCAAGAGTCGATTTCGTCATGTCGCACCTTTCCCCGGCGGCCGGGACACGACGCGCACCCGGCCGGCCGTTCACGGGGATCTGACGACAGACCCCACCAGATGGCCGGCGCGTCCGGGCATGAGGGGCGATGCGGAGGGTGCCGCCAACCAGAACTGGCCACTGGAAGCGTCGACCGGCACCCTCGGCCGGCCAAGGGCCCTGGCCGCTGCGGATGTCGACCGGTGTCTTCGGCCCGGCGGTTCAGCGATGGCTGACGGTCACCGCGACGGCGGTCATGTCGTCGCTCTGGGGCGCGCCGCCGCGGAACGTGCGCACGGCATCGAAAATGGCGTCGACGACGGCGCTGGCGGGTCGCCCGCGGTGGTGGTGGACAACCTCGATCAGGCGTGCGGCGCCGAACTCCTCCTCGTCCTCGTTCAGCGCCTCGAAGATGCCATCGGAGCAGAACACGAACACGTCCCCTGCGGCGAGCGGGAGGCACACTTCGTCGTACGTCGTTCGCTCGAAGGCACCCAGCGGAATCCCGGGCAGCTCGATCTGTTCGCACACGTCACGCGAGCAGCGGACGGGATACGGCAAGCCCGAGTTGGCCACGGTCACGGTGCCGGCCTTCGTGTCGAACAGGGCGTAGCAGAGCGTGCAGAAGTACTCCTCGAGCTGACGCTCGTGCAGCCGCGTGTTCATCGCGGCCAGGGTGGCGGCCACGCCGAAGTGCTCCGACTGGTACCGGCGGCGACGGATGCTCGACCGGACGAGTTCCGCCGCGTAGGCGCTGTAGAGCGCCGCCGGTACGCCCTTGCCTGCCACGTCGCCCACGGCCACGACCAGCGAGTCGGCGTCCTGCGCGCGGTAGTCGTGCAGGTCGCCCCCCAGCTCCAGAGCGGACGCGAAGCGCCCGGCGACATCGAGGCCGGGAATCGGCGGGCTGACCTCGCCGGGCTGGAGGGCTCGCTGCACCCGTCGCGCGATGCGCAGCTCGCGCTCCATCCTGAGCTCGCTCCGCCGGATCTGCTCGTAGAGCCGCGCGTTCTCGATCGCCACGGCCGCGTGGCTCGCCAGCAGCGTCAGCATCTGCGCGTGCTCCCGCGTGAACGCGTCGAGCTCGGGGCTCTCAAGGTCGAAGACGCCGATGCAGCGGTCCTGGATGAGGAGGGGGACGACCAGCTCGGACTGCACATCTTCCACCGCCGGAATGTAGCGGGGATCCCGGGACACGTCGGAGACCAGCACCAGCTGGCGCTGCTGGGCGGCCCAGCCCACCAGCCCCTGCCCCAGCGGCACCTCGCGCAGCGCCGACACGTCGCCGTAGCGCAGCGCCACCTTCATCTCGAGGCGCTGCTCCGCCTCGTTCATCAGCAGTATGCCGAACGTCCGGTAGTCGATGATGCGCCGGGTCAGGCTGGCGATCCGCGTGAGCAGCTCGTCCAGATCGAGCACCGACGACACTTCGCGTCCGATCTCGGCCAGCGTCTCGAGCATCGATACGAGGCGGCGCTCCGACTCGAAGAGCCGGGCGTTCTCGATCGCTACGGCCACGTGTGCCGCGAACTGCCGCAGCAGCGCCTCGTCCTGGCTGGTGAACGCGCCGCGGCGCTCGCTCAGGAGGTTGAGCGCGCCGATCACGCGCCCCTTTCGGCGCAGCGGCACGGCGAGCTGCGCGATGATCCCGGGCACGGGGCCGCGGTAACGCGGCTCCTCGCTGACGTCGTTCACGAGAATGGGGCGGCCCTGCTCGACGGCGGCGCCCACGACGCCCTGCCCGACCTTCAGCGTCATCGTCGCCCCCGCGGGATAGCCCACCGAATAGGCGATGGTCAGCTCGTCGCGCGCCGCGTCGAGCAGGTACACGGAGAAGGCGCTGAACTCGGTGAGGCGCGCGATGAGCTGCGGGATCTTCGCCAGCAGCTCGTGGAGGTCGAGGACGGAGGTCACCTCGCGCCCCAGTTCGAACAGCGTGGACAGCTGTTCGTTCGCGGTGACGGCTCTGGGTGCGGCG
This sequence comes from Acidimicrobiia bacterium, assembly GCA_016871255.1. Classification (GTDB taxonomy): domain Bacteria; phylum Acidobacteriota; class Vicinamibacteria; order Vicinamibacterales; family UBA2999; genus VFZH01. Next base: position 41,140 of record VFZH01000006.1, read on the forward strand.
GCCTCGTCGGTCATCGGGAGGGATCTCTCCTCACGATATACTGATCGGCCCGTGGACACGCTGACGCTGCCGCTCGACTACAGTGCGATCGAGCGGATCCTGCCCCACCGCTACCCGTTCCTGCTGGTCGATCGGATCACCGAGCTCGAGCCGGACAAGCGGATCGTCGGGGTGAAGAACGTGACGCTGAACGAGCGGTACCTGTCCAGGGAACCCGGGCGGCCGGCCTCGCTGCCGCCGACGATCCTCACCGAAGCGGTGGCCCAGGTGGGAGCCATCCTGATCCTGTCGAAGCCGGACAACCGCGAGAAGCTCATCTTCTTCACCGGCATCGACCGGGTGCGGTACCGCCGGCCCGTGCGCCCGGGCGACGTGGTCGAGATCGAAGCGCGCGTCAGGCGTCTGCGGAGCCGGATGGGGCAGCTCGACGGCTTCGCCCGCGTCAACGGGGTTGTCGTCTGCGACGGCACGATGACCTTCGCGCTGGGACCGGCGGCGGCCACGGGCCAGGCCGGCTGAGCATCAGGCGGGCCGGGCCGGCTCAAGCCGGCCCCCACAGGCGTCCGCAGACGTTCCCGGGCAGGCTGGCCTTCGGCTCCGCTCAGGCCCCGGAAGCCGGCCCCCGCAGGGGGCCAGCGGGGCCCGGCACGGGTTCCCGTTTCGCTCGCCATCGGGTAGCATGATCGGCATGCGATCAACTCTCATTTCGCTCGGCGCCGGTCTGGTCCTGGTCGCGTTCACGTCGGTGGCACTCTACGGCCTGGCCGCCCAGCGCGGGCAGGCGCCCGCGGCCGCCGTCAAGCCGGCGCCGCCGGGACCGCTGCCTCCCATCCCGTATGACGGCTACCCGGCGCCGCGGCCGATGCCCATGGTGCAGGCCACCTACGAGTTTGCGGCGCGGCACCCGGAAGTCCTCAGCCACATGCCGTGCTTCTGCGGCTGCGACCGCAGCGCGAACCACGGGTCGAACCACGACTGCTTCATCAAGCGGCGCGGCGCCGATGGCCGGATCCTCGAGTGGGATTCGCACGGCTACGGGTGCGCCATCTGCATCGACGTCGCGCGCGACGCCATGCAGATGCACAATGCGGGTGCCTCGGTCGTGGCCATCCGCAACGCGATCGACGCGAAGTACGGACCGCGTTTTCCGGGCGTGAACATGCCCACGCCGAAGCCGACTGCCGCGAACAGGTGACCCGAGCGCCGGCTGCGGCGCACCGTGTGACGCCGATCGCGCATGAGCCGGACGCCCGCCGGCACTGACCCACGGGCCCGGGGCCGCACGGCGGCCCTGGCCCGTTTCCTGGACGAAGCGCCGTTCGGCGCCTTCGTCGGCACCGTTTCCCTCCACGAACCCGGCGACGGCACCGTGGTCGCGATGAACCCCGCCGTGGCGCAGCTCTTCGGCGCCCCCGCACAGGCCCGGCTGCATCCGCTGGCACCCGAGCGGTTCGGCGACCCGGCCGCCAGGAAGGTACTACTCGATCGACTCCGTGCCGGTGAAGAAGTCGCCGACCACCTGGTCCGGATGCGCACGATCGACGGCGCGCCGCTGTGGGTCGAGGTCACGGCGACGGCGATGCCTTCCCGTCGCCGCGGCGTGATCGCCGTCCGGGCGCTGCTGCGCGACGTGAGCGATCGGCGGCGGCGCGACGACCAGTCCCGTGCACTCCACCAGCAGCTCCTGCAGGCGGACAAGATGGCCGCGCTCGGACACACGGTGTCCGGCGTCGCCCACGAGCTGAACAACCCGCTGGCCACGATCCTGAGCTGGGCCGAGCGGCTGTCGGAGCGGCCGCTGCCACCCGGATCGAGGGAGGGCGTGCGCGTCATCCTCGCGGAAGCCGAGCGCGCGGCGCGCATCGTCCGCAACCTGCTGACGCTGGCGCGCAAGCGTCAATCGACGCGGGCCATGGTGGACGTGAACGAGATCATCCGCCACACGCTGGCGCTGCGCGCCGACGACCAGCAGGCGCTCGGCGTGGTCACGGTGCAGGACCTGGCGGAAGGGCTGCCGCCGCTGCTCGCGGACGGGCACCAGATCCAGCAGGTGCTCCTCAACCTCGTCATCAACGCCGAGCAGGCGATGCGGGCGGCGCACGGCGGCGGCCGACTGCTGGTGCGCACCTCCTTCGACCGCGAGCGACACAGGGTCGTGCTCGCGGTGGACGACGACGGACCGGGGATTCCCGAGGAGGTGCGTGCACGGATCTTCGATCCGTTCTTCACCACGAAGGCGGTGGGCGAGGGCACGGGCCTCGGGCTGTCGGTGGCCTACGCGCTGGTCCAGGAGCACGGCGGCCGCATCGACGTGGGCTCGGCGCCGGGCGGAGGGGCTGCGTTCCGCGTCGCGCTGCCGGTGAGTACGCCGCTCGCGACGCCACCGCCCCGGCCCGTCACGACGCCACCGCGTGGCGAGCTGCGGGGGCGTTCCGTCCTGGTCGTCGAAGATGAGCGCCCGCTTGCCGCGGCGGTCCTGGAGGCGCTGGGTGACGCAGGCCTGACCGTCACCTACGCCGAGGATGGCGCGCAGGCGCTGGCGCGACTCGCCGAACGGCGCTTCGATCTGGTGATCTGCGATCTGAAGATGCCGCGGGCAGACGGCCAAGCGGTGTACCGCGCGCTGCAGGCGCTCGATCCGCCGCCACCGGCAATCTTCGTCACGGGCGAGATTGCCGGCGGCGACGCCGAACGGTTCCTGCACGAGACGCGGGCGCGGTGGCTCGCCAAGCCGTTCCGGCTGGCGGAGCTGCTGCAGGCCGTGCGCGACGCGCTCGTCGTACCCCGGCCCTGAGCCGCGCGTGCCTGCTCAGCGCGCGGCGGCTGCCGCCGGCTGCGCCACGAGCGACCTGCGTGCGGTCGAGGCGCGAGCCATCTTCCGAGGGGTCGTGCGAGCGGCCGCGTACCGCACGACCGTGCCCTCCCGCGCGGGAAACGAGCCGTCGTGATCGATCGCGGCCCTGGCCATCTCCGGCTTCGGCACGAACGGCAGCACCGACGCGCGCAGCGTCGCCATGGCTTCGGTCCCCGAGAGCGAGCCGAGCGCCTCGCGCAGCCGGCGGATCGCACGCGCGTGCAGCTGCGAGACCCGCGACTCGTTGACGCCGATCTCGGAGCCGATCTGCTTCATCGTGGCTTCGCGGAAGTAGTAGAGCCCGATCACCTTCTGCTCGCGCGCAGGCAGCCTGGCGATCGCGGCGCGCACGCGTGCCTTCGTCTCCTCCCGCTCGTAGGCCGAATCGGGCCGCTCGGGCTCGGAGGGCACGAGCACCGCCGGCAGCGACGCGTTCTGCGCCGACTCCGCGCTCGCCAGCGGCGACGTGGACTCGATGGTGTTGATGCGCACGATGGTCCGGCCGAGCTGCTTTTCGTCCGTGCCGACCCTGGCCGCGAGATCCGCCAGTGACGGCTCGCACCCGAGCTCGCGACGCAGCTCCTCGCGCGCGGCTTCGAGCTCGCGGCGCTGGCGGCGGACGCCGCGCGGCCACGCATCCCGCCGGAGCGCGTCGATCATCGCGCCCCGAACCCGGCGCTCGGCGAACGTCTCGAACTTGATGCCACGCGCCTCGTCGAAGCGGTGCGCGGCGTCGATCAGCCCGATGACGCCGTCCTGCACCAGGTCGCCAACGTCGATCGAGTGGGGCATCGTCGCAGCCACCCGGCGGGCGAGCTGCTCCACGAACGGAAGACTGGCAACGACGCGAGGATGATTGGTGCTGGTCTGCGGACGCATGACGTAACCTCCGCCACCCTCTACCGCAACCACGGTACCAGCGCTGACGACATCGCTCCGGATCAGGCCGCGATGCACGATCCTTCGCTGGAACTAACTGTACATCCTGAACTTATACAGCAGTTCCCACCATGGGCACGTTCTGCACACCATACGGGGTTTCACCAGAATCGTCAAGTTTCTGACGACAGATCCATGACATTCGCCAATACATTGGCGATGCTGATTACGATTGTGGTGTCCAGGAAACTGCCGACGCCGGCTTTCTGGTGCCGGGCGGGCAGGCGTGTCAGGAGGACCGGGGTCCGCTACTGGCGGGCAGGCTGTTCGACGTGGGCGCGGATGGCCCGCGAGATGCCCATGGCTTCGAGCACGCTGTTCACCATCTGCGCGGCTCTGGCCCGCTCGACGTCGGTGGTCGCTCTCGACTCGAGCAGTTCCGCGTGCGCGAGGACGATGCCGAGCTGGTTGTTGAGCTGGTGGAACAGCGTGCGCAGCTCCAGGGTCGGCTCTGCGGGGGTCGCCTCGTGCCCCTCGGACAGGTTCACACCTGCAGGCCCGCCTCGGGGCCGGACTTCACGGGCGACGGGCGCCGCTCCTGGGGCTCGCGCCACAGGGAGTCGGCGAAGATGCGGATGGCTCCGCCGGCGGTGCGCACGTACTGCACCTTGCCGCTGGCAATCCAGTTGTAGATCGTGCGCCGGCTCACGCCGACGACCTGGCACGCCTTGGTGATGGGGAGTGTCTCTCGCTCCATGGCCTCTTTCCGGGTCCGGACGCTGCCGTCCTTGCCCAGACTTCTCGGCATCAGCGGGAAGGGACGTTAGTGGCGAAACGGATTGACAGTCGGGGCGGTTTCGTCAAACGATTGACGACTCTGGCCCGCATCCTCTAAATGGCTGCCCCACTGGCACATATCCTCTTCGTCGACGACGAGCCCGCCCTCCGGGAGGTCACGGCGGAGCGTCTGACCGAGGCTGGACACGAGGTCGTGCAGGCGGAGAGCGGCGAGCGCGCCGTCGAGCTCCTCGAGCAGTTTGCCTTCGACGTGCTGGTGACCGACCTCCGGCTGCCGGGCATGAATGGCCTCGCGGTCATGGAGGCCGCGCTCGAGCGCTACCCGGGCATCATCGCCATCGTGCTCACCGGGTACGGAACGGTCAGGGACGCGGTGCAGACGCTGCAGAACGGGGCCTCGGACTTCATCGAGAAGGGGCTGCCGTTCGACGCGCTTCTGCACAGGCTGAACAAGGCGATCGAGCAGCGCCGCCTCGCGCAGGAGAACGTCTACCTGCACTCGCAGCTCGCCCGGTACACGGGCGGCGGCATCGTGGGCAGGAGCCGGCCGATGCAGGAGCTGTTTCAGCTCATGGACGCGGTCGCGCCGTCGGCCAGCACGGTGCTGATCCGCGGGGAAACCGGGACGGGCAAGGAGGTGGTGGCGCGGGAGATCCATCGCATGAGCCCGAGGCGCACGCAGCGGTTCGTGGCGATGAACTGCGGCGCCATTCCGGAAACCCTGCTCGAGGCCGAGCTCTTCGGGCACGTGCGGGGGGCCTTCACCGGCGCGGTCGCGATGCGGCAGGGCCGGTTCGAGCAGGCGAACAAGGGCACGCTGTTTCTCGACGAAGTCGGCACGATGAGTCCGGCGCTCCAGATGAAGCTGCTCCGGGCGCTCCAGGAGCGCGAGTTCGAGCGCATCGGCGACACCCAGACCCTCAAGGTGGACGTGCGCGTGATCGCCGCGACCAACTCGGACCTGGCAGCGATGGTGAGGGATGGCACGTTTCGCGAGGATCTCTACTACCGCCTCGACGTCATCTCGCTCGAGTTGCCGCCGCTCCGGAACCGTCGCGACGACATTCCGCTGCTCGTCCAGCACTTCCTCGAGCGGTTCGCTGCCGCGTCCGGCCGCACCGCAGACGCCATGCAGGTTTCACAGGGCGCGATGCGCCGGCTGATGGCCTACGACTGGCCGGGCAACATCCGGCAGCTCGAGAACGCCATCGAGCGGGCCGTCGCGCTGGGTGCCGGCCGCGCGCTGATCGACGTGGACGATCTGCCGCCGGAGGTTCGGACGGCCGAGGATGCTCCGGTGGCGGTGGCGACCGACTTCCCCCAAGACGGTCTCGACCTCGCGGAACACCTCCGTGCGATCGAGCGCGACCTGATTCGCCGTTCGCTCGAGCGCACCTCCGGCAACCGGAACAGGGCGGCGGATCTGCTGCGCCTCAAGCGCACGACGCTCGTCGAGAAACTGAAACGCATGGGATCCCGCCCCGAGGTCAGGTAGATGCCACCACGCTACGCGTACTGGACGATTCTTGCGGGGGGGCTGCCGACATCCTTCCGCGCGGCCACGCGGGACGAGCTGCTGCCGACCTTCAAGCGGCTGAAGCAGAGGCACGCCGATGCGGAGCTGAAATGGTTCTCCGGCGGCAGGCTCTGGAACTCGCAGGAAGAATCGAGGCGGGGCCACGGGCATCGCGATCGCCCGCGGGGGAAGGAACGCTTCAGCGCCGACCGGGGCGATGACCGCCGGGAGGAAGGGTTCGGCACCGATCGGCGTGGCCCCGACGGCCCTCGGGGCAAGGATCGCTTCGGATCGAAGCGCGACGATCGCCGGCCGGGCCCCCTCACCGCGGGCCGGCCGGACGCGCGGCGCCGGGAAGGCCGTCCGCACGGCCGGGACCGGTTCGGCCCGAAGCGGCCGGATCGCGACAGAGGGGCGTTCCCCGCGCCCGATCGACGCGAGAGTGAGGGGCCTCGCGGGAAGGACGGCGCCGGCCGTGCACGCCGTGAGGAGGGGGTGGGCGGCCCAGCCCCGCGCCCGGAGCGGCGCGGGCGAGACTGGCGCCCGGGGGGCGATCACCGCGATCCGCGCCAGCGGTTCGACGACGCCCGGAAGGCGCGGAACGCCGAGAACCGGAAACGGAAGTTCGAGCGGCGGCAGCTCGGCACGCGCCAGGAACAGCGGGCGCGGCGCGAGCCCGTGGTGTCGGTGCTGCACGTGGTGCTCTTCCGCCCGCGCGGCGACGTGCCGCCGGCCGAACAGCGCGCTCTCGCCGAATCGTTCGAGCAGGCGCTTCGCGCCATCCCCTCCGTCCGATCGGCGCGCGTCGGCAGGCGGGTGCGTTTCGGACACGCGTACGAACAGCACCCCCAGGCGGACCTGCCGTATGCGGCGATCCTCGAGTTCGCCGACCGGGAGTCCCTGGAGACGTACCTCCGGCACGAAGCGCACGCGGAGCCGGCGCGACGCCTGTTCGAGGTGATGGAAGAAGGGGTGATCTTCGACTACGAGATCATCGACGCGCACGGAAGCGCGTCGTGGGCGGGGAGGTGGCTGCGCTGAGCGCCCTTAGGAGGCGAGGATGCGCCCCTGGCTGGCGCCGGCGCTGAGCGCCACGCGCTCGACGAACCCGGCCATCCGCGGGTAGATGGCGCGGGCGTCGAAGCGGGCCTGGAAGAGCGCCCGCGCCCGGCGCCGCATCTGCAGCCGCTTCGCGCGGGGCGCATCCACCAGCGCGAGAATGGCGCGCTGGAGCGACCGGGGCATGCCCGCGTCGTACTGCTCGCCGATCCGGTGCTCGCGAATCAGCGCCTCGAGCTCGCCGCCGAGCGACGACACCTGCGGCAGGCCGGCCGCCATGTACTCGAAGGTCTTGTAGGGCAGCGACTGCGTGGCGTTCCGGGTGTACGGCAGAGCCCCACCGTGGCGTGCGCCATCAGCTCGGCGAGGGAGCGCTGGTCGAGCCAGCCGGTCAGCGTGAGATTCGGCAGCCCGTCGGAGCGGCGCCGCATGCGTTCCATGCGATCGCCGTCTCCGGCGATCACGAACTGGATGTCCGAGCGCCCGGCGCGGCGCATCTCGGCCGCACATGCGGCGATCGTGTCGAGGTCGTAGCTCTGGCCGAAGCTCCCGCTGAACGCCACGAGCCTGGCGCCGTCGGGGATGCCGAAGCGGGTCCGGAACGCAATCGGCGGCCGCGCGCCCTCGTCGGGGGGGTCCGACACGTCCGGGTCGTATCCGAGTGGAAAGACCTCCGCCGGCAGTGCCGCGCGCCCTTCGGCGCGGGAGGCGCCCCAGCGCAGGTACGTGTCCGACACGGCCGTCAGGCCCGACGCGGCCCCGAGCGCGCCCGCCACCCTCCGGAACTCCCGCGCGAGCAGCCCCCGCACAGCGGGTCGGGCGATCGGCGGCACCACGCTCAGGTAGATGTCGGGCCACGGGTCCTGCACGTCCACGACCACGGGCACGCCGAGCGCCCGCCCGGCGCCGACCGCCGCCTCACACAGTTCCGGCGTGGGCACCGACGCCACGATGACGTCCGGCCGCGCCGCCCCGGCCACCAGGCTGGTGAAACGCGCGGCCAGCGCGCGATGGTGAAACCAGCGGGAGAGGGCCACGTTGCGGCGGTACCCGGGCTGGCAATGCAGCAGCTGCAGGACCAGGCCCCTCGACACCTCGATGCGCTTGTCGGTGTGAAAGCGATGCCGGCGCGCGAGGTGCTGGAACGTCGAGTTCCACCACACGACCTGATGCCCGCGCCGCGCCAGTTCCCGGCTCAACAAGCCGTACCGATGGTCGCGGGCTCCGGGATCGATCCCGGCGATCGGCTCACCGGCGTGCACAATCCACACGTTCAGCGTCGGAACCATGGCCCGCTGCCGGTCCGCGTGAATAGCCGCTTCCGGCGGATCGGAAAGCGCATCCTGCCGTTCTGACACGTGATCGCTCACAGGCCCAGAGCCCGCCGGATCCGGCCCTTCAGGCCGGGCACCGGCGCCGCGGCATCCCCCGCCGCCTCAAGGCGGCGCATCGCGTCCGCGAACGAAAAGACCGTCTCGATACGCATGCGGGCCGCACCCGGAGGGGCGGACGCAGCCGAGTCCCGCCACACGAGAATCGGCGTGGCGATCGAGTCGGTCGCCACATCCAGGCAGTTTTCCGGGCGATCGTCGATCACCAGGTCGAGCGCCAGCGATCGGGCGACGAGCCCGCGCGAGCCATCGACCACGAACACACTGGGCAGGTCGAAGCCCTGCGCCGCCAGCCATCGCTGCGACTGGCGCTGCGCCGTCTCGCCGACGGTGGACGGCCGCTGGGTCAGGAAGATGACCTCCCACGCCCGCTCTCCGGCGGTCTGCGCCAGCCTGGCCACGGCGCCCGGCTCGAGCTCCTTCAGCGTCGTCCAGAAGTTCTCGATGCGCCGGACGTGCGACCAGAGCCTCCGGTACTCCCGGCTCGTGAGGGGGCGCCGCGACGCGGGCGCCGACGCCGACTCGCCAGACGGGGCCGGCCGGCCTGGCGAGTCCTCACCCTCATCCTCGGAATCGACCGGGGGCACCGCCGACGCGCCGCCGCCCTGCCCCAAATCCACGTCTGGACCGAAGAGGGCCTCGGCCTCCCGCTGCAGGGCTGCCCCCATGTCAGCAAGCGTGCCGTCGAGATCACAACCGATGCGCAGTGTCACGATGTCCGTCCGGGGCAGGCTCCGGAATCCTGAGCGCCCCGCGGCAGCATATCGCGCCCGCTGCAACAGGGACGAACGCGGGGGGTCACGCGTCCGCCGGCAGGGCCCCGGATCTGGCCCCGCGCGTGGTGGTCGTGGTGGCTTGCACGGCGGCCGCGATCGACTCGGCCGTCGGATAGTACGCCCGCTCCTGGTGCCGGCTCATCGGAGCCGGGGTGTCCGGCAGGCAGACCCGGCGCGGCGGGGCCTGCAGGGCGTCGAGGACCTCTGTCGCCGCCGCCGCCAGGATCTCGGCAGCCGTGCCGAACCCCTCCCAGGCGGCATCGGCGACCACCAGCCTTCCCGTCTTCCGTACGGACGAGAACACCAGGTCCCGATCCCACGGCTTGACCGAGCGGAGGTCGATTACCTCGACACTGATCCCGGCCCGATTCAGACGCTCGGCCGCGTCGAGCGCCCGTGGCACCATGATCGACGTTGCGACCACGGTCACGTCCGTGCCGGTCCTCAGCCGCCGCCCGGTGCCGATCGGCACGCGGTACAGCCCCTCGGGCACCTCGCCTGATTCCCCGTACAGCCAGCGATCGTCGATGTAGACGACCGGGTTGCCGTCGTAGACGGCGTCGATCAGGAGGCCTTTCGCATCCCGCGGGGTCGCCGGCATGACCACCTTCAGGCCGGGCACGTGGGCGAACACGGCCTGCAGCGACTGCGAATGCTGGGCCGCCTGCTCGCCGCCCCGGTTGACGATGGCCCGCACCACGACCGGCACTCCCAGGGCCCCGTTGAACATGTACGACCAGTTGGCCGCCTGGTTCACGATCGGGTCCACGGCGAGCAGCATGAAGTCCATCCGCGGGTGCACCACGATCGGCCTGAGCCCGGCCAGCGCCGCGCCGACGGCGAGGCCGGTCACGGCGTTCTCGGACACGGGGGAATCCATGATGCGGTCCCGCCCGAACTCCACGTCGAGACCCTGCATGCTGGAGCCGACATACCACGGGCTCCACACGCCCTGTCCGACGACGAACACACGCGGGTCCGACGCGAGCAGCAGCGCGTGTGCCTCGCGAATCGCCTCGGCGTAGGTCAGCGTCCGCACGATCTCATTCCACCCGCGCCGCGAAGACGTGCGCCCCGGCATCCTCCGGTCTGGCGTCCGGTGCGGCCTTCGCCCGGGCGAGCGCAGCGCGCACCTCTTCCCGCGCGTCGCGCTCAATGGCCGCCAGCCGTCCGGCGTCCATCCCGGCGGCCTGCAGCCACGCGCCCGCGCGGGCGATCGGGTCATTCGCCATCCAGCCGGCCAGGTCGGCACGGCGCCGGACGCCCACGTCGAGGTCCTCCGCAGGACCGACGTGCCCTCTCCACCGGAAGGTTCTGCACTCAAGGAACACCGGCCCAACGGCACGCGCGTGCGCGACGGCCTGCACGGCGGCCGTGTGCACCGCGAGCACGTCGTTGCCGTCGACTTGGTCGCCCGGCACACCCAGGGCACGCGCGGTGTCGACGATGGCCTCCGCCGCCCGGCGTTCGGACAGCGACAGGTGGCTGGCATAGAGGTTGTTCTCGCAGACGAACACGACGGGCAGCTTCCAGAGCGCGGCGAGGTTCACCGATTCGTGATAGTGGCCCTCCTCGGTTGCGCCGTCACCGAAGAAGCTCACGGACACGCGATCCGTCTTCAGGCGTCGCGTCGCGAGGGCGGCGCCGACAGCCAGCGGGATCGTGGCGGCCACGAGAGGCACGGTGCCGAGGATGCCGACCTCCGGGGCGAACAGGTGCATCGATCCGCCCCGTCCGCCGCTGCAGCCGCTCGGCTTGCCGAGGATCTCGGCCAGCAGCCCCGTCAGATCCCCGCCCTTCGCGAGATAGTGACCGTGCGACCGGTGCCCGCCCCAGACGTAGTCGTCGCGCCTGAGAGCGGCGCAGATGCCGGCGGGAATCGCCTCCTGCCCGATGCAGAGGTGGCAGGGGCAGAGCACCTCGCCCCGCTCGACCAGATCCGCGATGCATTCTTCCACGCGACGGATACGCAGCATGGACGCGTAGAGGCCCTCGACGAACGGAACGGAGGGAATCACGCGTGCGGGCACCGGCCAGGCATGTCAGCGAGGGGCGTGGGCGGACCGGGGCGGCAGCGCCGCGTCCTCCACCAGTCCCGAGAAGTCTATCCGTTCGTCGAGCGCGGCCAGGTTCTCGCGAAGCTGCGCCACGCTCTTGATCCCGACGACTGCCGCGGACACGAGGCCGGACCCGAGCACCCACTGCAGCGCGGCCTGGGCGGGACGGAGACCTGCGGCGGAGGCGCGATGGCCGAGATGTTCGAGCAGGCGCTCCTCCGCAACGGACAGCGGCGGCAGCCGGCTGCGCCGATCGGTCGGGTCGAATCGCGTGGCGCGCGAGTAGCGCCCGCCGAGCAGACCCCGGGCCAGACAGCCGTAGGCAACGGTGAGGAGCCCGCGGTGGCGCGCGTCTTCCAGGGCAGGCACCGCCCGCCGGTCGAACAGGCTGAACGGCAGCTGCACGGCCGCGACCGGTGCCCGGGCCAGGGCCGCCGTCACCTCTGCCGATGAGAAGTTCGAGCAGCGGATCCAGCCGATCTTGCCGGCCTCGACACACCGCAGGAGCGCCGCCATCGTCTCTTCGACCGGCGTCCGTCCATCCGGCCAGTGTACGAAGTAGAGCGGAATCCGTTCGAGCTTCAGCCGCCGGAGGCTGCCTTCGACTGCGTCCGCGATCGCTGCCGCGCTGTTGTCACGCCGCGTCTCGGCGCGTCGGCTGGTGCCGGCCCAGCGCCACCGGACGCCACCCTTGGTCGCCACCACCACCTGGTGGCGCCTGGTGTCCAGCGCCTCCGCCAGCCGCTCTTCGGACAGCCCGAGTCCGTAGACATCCGCGGTATCGAACAGCGTCACGCCGGCGTCGACGGCCTCGCGGACGGCTGCCCGGATACCGGACACATCGACAGGCCCCCAGTCGGTGCCCCCCAGCGGTTCGCACCCGAATCCGATCCGCGAGACCAGGGGTCCGTCAGATCCGAGTCGAACGTACTCCATGGCCTCGGGACAGCATCGCCTGGACGGTGCGCGCCAGGATCTTGAGATCGACCGCGAACGACGACTCTCGGACGTACTTCAGCCGGAGCTCGTTTTTCTGCGCGAGCACGGACCGGCGGTACACCTCGTCGACGTCCTCGGCGCCGACCACCGACGCCAGGTCGATGAAGCGCAGCGACGCGTAGTCGGTGATGCCCGGGCGAACGGAGAGGATGGCGCGTTCGCGGTCGCCGTACAGTCGCGTGTACTCTTCCACCTCCGGCCTGGGCCCGACGAGGCTCATCTCGCCGCGGACGACGTTGATCAGCTGTGGCAGCTCGTCGAGCTTGTATCGGCGGAGCACCCGCCCGAGGCGCGTCACGCGCGGGTCGTCGAGGCCGGTGGTGGTGCCCCCGAGGCGCTCGGCGTCCGCCACCATCGTCCGGAACTTCAGCATGTCGAAGGGCCGGCCGTGCCGCCCCGTCCGCCGGCCTCGATACAGGATCGGGCCCGGCGAGTCGACGCGGACGGCGGCAGCCACCGCCAGCAGCACGGGCCCGAGCGCGCAGAGCAGCGCGGTCGCCACGGCCAGGTCGAAGGCGCGCTTCATGCGGACCTCTGGGATGCCGGGGTGCGGGACACGAACCCTGGCACGATCTCGTGCAGACGGGCCAGCACCTCGGAGACACGGCCGGCGGCGGCGGCGTCTTCGAGCGACGCGACGGCCTGGAGCAGGCCGCCCGCGCGCACCGCCGCGCGCCGGGACGACACGCGGCGGACCTTGGGCACACCCGACGGCGCCGCGTCCTCATCGTCACCGACCAGCTCCTCGGAGAGCTTTTCGCCCGGCCTGGGCCCGATGAACTGGATGGGTATCTCGACCTCCGGAATGTAGCCGGACAGGCGGATCAGGTCGCGCGCCAGGTCCAGCAGATTCACCGGCCCGCCCATGTCGAGCACGTACACCGACCCACCGCCCTGGTGCGTCGCCGCCTGCAGCACGAGCTGGACGGCTTCGGAGATCAGCATGAAGTAGCGCTGCATGTCCGGGTGCGTGACGGTCACGGGACCACCGGCGGCGATCTGATCGAGAAAGAGCGGCACGACGCTCCCGTTGCTCGCGAGCACGTTGCCGAAGCGGACCGCGCTGAAGTCGGTGCGACCGCCGGCCCCGGCCATGGCCTGCGTGGTCAGTTCGGCCACGCGCTTCGTCGCTCCCATGATGCTCGTGGGGTTCACGGCCTTGTCGGTCGAGATCAGGACGAACCGCGACGCTCCGTGCCGCTGCGCGGCCTCCGCCACGAGCCGCGTCCCCCGGACGTTGTTCTTGACGGCCTCGCAGGCGTTCGCCTCCATGAGCGGCACGTGCTTGTGGGCGGCCGCGTGGAACACGACGTCCGGACGGTACTCGGACATCAGGGCCTCGATGCGCGCCTGGTCGGTCACGTCGGCGATTGCGCCGACGAGGGGGACCGCCGGGTGCGTACGCGCGAGGGAGTTGAGCAGATCGAACAGCGCGTTTTCGTAGCGGTCGAGAACCACGAGACGCGAGGGCATGAACGCGGCGGCCTGGCGGCAGATCTCCGAGCCGATGGACCCCCCGGCGCCGGTGACGAGCACCCGGCGCCCGGCGAGCAGCTCTCGCACGGGCGCGGGGTCGAGCTCCACGGGGTCGCGCTGGAGCAGATCCTGCACCTCCAGCGGGCGGATCTGGCCGACGTCGACGGGTCGGCCGAGAAAGTGGCCCAGCCCTGGCAGCGTGGTGATGCGGACCTTGGAGTGCTCCAGCGCCCGGACGATGGCCCGCAGCTCCTGCGGCGACGCCGTCGGCACGGCGATCAGCACCTCGTCGGCGTTGACCTGCTGCAGGATGGCCTTCGCCTCGGCGCGTCCGCCAAGGACCGGCAGGCCGTGAATGGTGCGCCCGTACTTCGACGAGTCGTCGTCCAGAAAGCCGACAGGCTGTGCGCCGTAGGCCGGGTTCTGGCGCATGTCGCGGACGATCAGCTCGCCGGCGTCACCGGCCCCGAACACCAGCACCCGACGCCCCTGCCGGCTCTGCGCCAGCTCGCGGTAGATGCGGTGCGACAGCCGCACACCCGTCAGCAGGCACACCAGCAGGATGCTGTCGATCATCAGAATCGACTTCGGGAACGGCCGCGGAACGCCCAGCGCCAGGTGCAGCGCGAAGTACAGCAGGCTGCTCAGCAGCACCGCGAGCAGGATGTTCCGCAGGTCGTAGATGCTGGTGTAGCGCCACAGGCCCTGGAACAGCCGGAAGGGGATAAAGAGCGCAACCCGGCACGCGACCAGGAGCGGAATCGTCTGGAAGAAGTAGCCGACGTACTCCTCGGGAATCTCCCCGTCGAACCGCAGCCACGCGGCCGCCGCAGCCGACGCCACGATGAGCATGGCGTGGACCACCACGGCGATCAGGCGGCGGAACCGGATGACCGGCGGCACGCGTTCGCCGATCATCCCGCGGCCTCCGCGCCGTACAGGTGCGGCAGCCGGAGCCGCCGCCGCAGGCCCACCATGCTGCGGTACGGAGGGAACAACGACATGGCGGCGTGCAGCCGCCGCAACCCCGTCGGCCGCACAAGCCGATCGTCCCGCCACAGCCAGTCCGCGTCCAGCAGGCTCATCGCGTGTTCCGCCATGCCATCGAACAGGCGCACGACTTCGCGGCACTCCCGCAGGAACCCCGGATCGTCGCTGGCCGCCCGCGGGTGGGGCTGGTGCACGAGACACACCGAATCGCTGATGTCCACGACCGGGATCCCCCGCCGCTTCATCTCGTAGACCGCCCAGCCGTCCGTGCCGTACCGTCCCATCGGCAGGGGCGGCGGGCGAAACGGCAGCCGCCGCGGATGCGCCCAGAGATCGACGTACTGATGTCCGGCCCGCTGGCCCTCCGCGCGCACGGCCCGGTGGACGCGTGCGAACCAGTCAGGGGCGTCGAAATCCACCTGCAGCGGCCGGCGCAGGTCGTGCCGTCCCGCAGCCAGGAAGTAGTCGCCGCCGTCGAAGGCCCCCGCCGCCGCCTCGATCACGGCCGTGAAGTCCGGCGGCACCAGCACGTCGGCGGTCGAACACACCACGATGTCGCCCCTCGCATGTGCGATCCCCTGCTCCACGAACGAGTCGAACAGAGGCACCCCCGAGGCGGCTCGCCGCACGCCGTCGACCACGCGCACGCCGAGTCCCGATACCGCCTGCCGGGTCGTGCCCTCTTCGTCCTCCGCGAGGATCACCTCGCACGCGGGCGTCGTGGCCAGCCAGGACCGGACGGTGTTGAGCTGGAGTTGCGCGGTCTCGCCGCGGAACGGGCGCATCGGGGCGAAGATCGTAATCACCGATCGGGCTCCCCAGACTCCGCAACCTCGTCGATCGCC
Organism: Acidimicrobiia bacterium; assembly: GCA_016871255.1. Lineage (GTDB taxonomy): Bacteria > Acidobacteriota > Vicinamibacteria > Vicinamibacterales > UBA2999 > VFZH01. The sequence goes on from VFZH01000006.1 coordinate 56,780, forward strand.
CGATCGATCGCGTCGAGATCCGGCAGGCGGTCCTC
>VFZH01000007.1 GCA_016871255.1 Acidimicrobiia bacterium
TGAGACGGCTGCGCGGATGCGGACGCTGCGAGGACACCGGCGGCGACGAGCGTAGCGGCCGCGGCGCGCCCGATCCTGGTTGCGGCCCGCGGCCGGCGGACGGAGAGGAGACGGGTCATCGCGACGAGCGTAACAGCAACCGGCATGCCCGCGCCTGCGAGGGCCGCCGGGTGCCCGATTGGGTGCTCGGAGCGTGCGATGCGCGGCTGTCGGACGCGCTGGCTCGGACCGGTGTGCGGACTATCCCGCCGGCCGGCGGACTATTTCGTCCCGGACTGGTCCCCGCAGACTGAGGCGAGCGCTGCGGCCCCGGCCTCGCTCAGCCGCGCTCGGGATCCCACTGCAGGCCGAGCGCGACGATGCGGTCCAGCAGGCGGTCGTAGGACAGCCCCGCCACCCCGCCCGATTCCGCGAAGTCCTCCCCGTACGCGAGGTTCGGGTTCGGGTTCGCCTCCAGCACGAACACCTCGCCGCGCTCGTCCAGGCGCAGGTCGATGCGCGCGTAGCCGTTCAGATCGAGTGCGCGGTAGACCCGTTTGGCCACGTGCGCGATCCGATCCGCGATCGCGTCGGGGAGCGCGGCGCGGTCGGTCGCGATCCCGTGCGTCTTCTGGTACTTGTCGCTCCACTTGACCCGCTCGGTGGCGATCCGCCACCGGTTGTCCGGCATCTTCGAGAACGACATCTCCCAGACGGGAAACACCTGGAGCCGTTCGTTGCCGAGCACCCCGACGTAGAGCTCGCGGCCGTCGATGAACTGCTCGACGATCGCCGCCGTGCCCAGGTGATCGTGAACGAACTGGACGCGTTTGACGAGCTGTTCCTCGTTCTCCACCACGGACGCCTGGGAGATGCCGACCGAGGCCTCGAAGAACAGCGACTTGACGATCAGGGGGAAGCCGAGCCGTTTGGGCAGACGGGGCCGCATGCCCCTGCGCACCACGAAGAAGCCCGGCACGCGGATCCGGTGGTAGGTGAGGAGCTTCTTCGACAGCGCCTTGTCGCGCGCCAGGATCATCCCGCGCGGATTGCACCCGGTGTACGGCATCCGCATCAGCTCCAGGTGGCTGACGACGTTCTGATCGAACGTGGTGACGTTGGCGAACGCCTCCATCAGGTTGAACACGATGTCGGGTGTGAAGCGCTCGATCGCCCGGCGGATGCTCGACAGATCGTCGAGCAGCCCGAGGACCTCGACCTCGTGCCCGCGCTCGCGCAGCGTGGCAATGACGTCGTGCTCCATCTTCCACTCGGCGGTGACAACGTCGACGCCCGTCGTGTCCGCGGGCGGCACGAGGTGGTCGTGGACCAGCGCCAGGATCCGTTTCGTCTTCACAGCATCAGCCTGTGACCGTCGCCGTGCAGGTAGTTCATCGTCTGCACGGTCAGCAGCACGGTGAACTCCTGGCGGGCCTGGTCCTCGGGAACGGCCAGGCGCAGCTTCAGCTCCTGGCTTCGCGCGATCATCCGCTCGAGCACCTGGTCGATCGTGTACTGGTAGATGCCGGTCCAGCTCGCGACGATGCGGCGGACCGGCCGGCGGACGCGCGCGATGAACTGCGCCGCCGTCGGGTTGCCGGCGAACTCGGGCGCGTCCGAGAAGATGCGCCGGAGATCCCGATCGTAGAAGTTCGGATGGCCCACGCCGTAATGGCGGCGCTTGGCCCGGTAGTGCTGCCGCAGCGTCTTCCGCAGGCGCCGCAGGGGATCGACCTCGCTGACGTTCTGGACGCGGGCCGGCCGTCCCCGCAGCGATCGCATCAGGGCGTCCACGTACTCGAGCTTCCGGAGAGCCAGCCAGCCCGTGTAGCGCTTCTGCCACTCGCTGTGCGGCGTGAGCCACACGGCGAACGTCTCCGCGAAGTCCTCATCGGGATGGCTCTGCGCGTACCAGGAGTCGAGGTGCAGCACGAAGCTCTTGCTGTAGGGGCGCGGCGTGTAGGACTCGGGATACGGCTCGGACGGCGAGCCGAACAGATCGCGCCGCCGGCGCCGCAGCCGCAGCCGGTACGCGTTGTCGATGGCGTGGCCGGTCTCGTGCCGCAGGATCCGCATGCACCACTCGGGTTCGCCCCCTTCGACCTCCAGCAGCTGTGCCTCCTCGAGCTTCTCCAGCCGGGGGTGCGCGAGAAAGAACGGCACGGCCACGGCAGACGCCCCGTCGGGCGTGAACCACTCGTCCGAAAGGTAGAAGTGGAGCGGGAACGTGAGCCCCCGATCGGCCAGCTCGCTCCGGAGCTGGGCCACGCGCGGCTCGATGCGGCTGCCCTCGATGGTCAGCGGCAGGTCCGCGAGGCGGACGTCGAGCAGCTCCTCGTCGGCGAGCGCCGGCCAGTCGGCCGGCAGCGGGGTCCGGGAACTCGCGGCCACGGCGCCCTGATGATAGCGGCGGGACGAGGGCACTGTCTCGCCGGTACAATGGGCGTCCCGGCCGCGGTCAGTCGCGGCGCGGAGCCATCACCGTGCCCGGAGACTCATGAGTGCACCTGCCGCGTTGGACGCCAGTGACCGCTCCGCCCTTCGGACGGAGCACACCTGGAACCTCGCCGATCTGTACCCGTCGGTCGACGCGTGGCGGGAGGCGCGCATGCGGGTCGTGTCGGCCCTGCCCGGCCTGGGGCGGTTCCGGGGGCGACTCGGCACGCCGGCCGTGCTCGCGGACGCGCTGTCGCTGCGGGCCGAGCTCGAGAAGGAGGTGGCGCGTTTGTCGGTGTTCGCGGCTGCCCTGGGTGACCAGGACACCCGCGTGGCGGCACATCAGGGGATGCAGCAGGAGATGTTGCAGCTCGCCACGGCGCTCGCCGCCGAAGCGTCGTTCATCGAACCGGAGCTGCTCGCGCTGCCCGGCGGCGCCATCGAGCGCGCCCTGGCGGACGCGCCGGCACTGGCGCCCCACGCCTTCGGCCTCCGGGACCTGGTGCGGCGGGCCCGCCACACGCTGAGCGGCGTCGAGGAGAGGCTGCTGGCGGCGGTGCGGCCGCTGGCCAGCGCCCCGGAAGACATCTTCGCGATCCTCGCGAACGCGGACTTCCCGTATCCGACCGCGACGACCTCCGAGGGGCGGGCGGTGCGCGTGGACCAGGCCGGCTACGCGCGGCTCCGCGCCTCGGTCCACCGGGCCGACCGTCAGACGGCCATGACGGCGTTCTTCGCCGCTCTCGGTGGCTTCAACGGCACGCTGGGGATGACGCTGAACGGCAGCGTGCAGAAGACGCGGTTCCTGGCGAACGCGCGCGGGTACGGCTCGTCGCTCGAGATGGTCCTCGACGGACCGAACATCCCCGTGCCGGTCTACCGGCGGCTCATCGACGGCGTAAACCGCCACCTGCCGGTGTTCCACCGCTACCTCCGCCTGCGCCGCCGCATGCTCGACCTGCCGGACCTGCACTACCACGACCTGTACGCGCCACTCGTGCCCGATGCCGACGAGTCCTACAGCCCGGAGGCGGCGATGGCCGCGGTGCGTGCGGCGTTCACACCGCTGGGCCCGGAGTACGTGGACGTCGTGGCGCGTGCGTGCGCGGAGCGGTGGATCGACTGGCATCCCGCGACCGGCAAGCGATCGGGCGCCTATTCGGAGGGGGCCGCGTACGACGTGCATCCGTACATCCTGCTGAACTACCAGGGCAAGCTGCACGACGTCAGCACGCTGGCGCACGAACTGGGCCACACGCTGCACAGCTGGTACTCGAACCGGACGCAGCCCTACACGCTGGCGGCGTACCACACGTTCGTGGCCGAAGTGGCGTCCACGTTCAACGAGGAGCTGCTCGTGGACGACCTGCTGCGCCGGCACGCGTCGGGCGCGATGCGGCGCGCCCTGCTGGGGCACTACCTCGAGAACATCAAGTCCACGGTGGTCCGGCAGACGCAGTTCGCCGAGTTCGAGCTGCGGATGCACGAGATGGCGCAGGAGGGCGAGCCGATCACCGGCGAGGCGCTGTCGCGCCTGTATCTCGAGATCGTGCGCCGGTACTACGGCCACGGCGCGGGCGTCTGTACGGTGGCCGGCGAGATCGCGCACGAGTGGAGCTACATCCCGCACTTCTACCGCGACTTCTACGTGTTCCAGTACGCGACGTCGTTCGCGGCCTCCGTCGCCCTCGCAGACCGTGTCCGCAGAGGGGAGCCTGGCACGGTGGAGCGGTATCTGGCGTTCATCAGCGCCGGCGGGTCGAAGTACCCGATCGACCTGCTCCGTGACGCGGGCGTGGACATGACCACCGACGAGCCGATCGACCTCACCTTCGCGAAGATGGCGCAGGTGATGGACGAGCTCGAGGCGCTGATCGGGGACTGACGTGCGCCGCCCGGTCCGCCGCCGGGCCTACAGGATCCGTTTTCCCAGCGCGGACAGGGCGAGCTCCACGGCGAGCTCCGCGGTCGTGTTCCGCACGTCGAGCGTCGGATTCACCTCCACCAGGTCGAGCCCTGCCAGGCGGCCCGACTCGGCCACCATCTCCATGACCATGTGCGCTTCCCGGTAGTCGAGCCCGCCGCGCACCGGCGTGCCCACGCCGGGCGCGATCGACGGATCGCAGGCGTCGAGGTCGAACGACACGTGCACGCCCCCCGTGCCGCGCCCGGCCATCGCCAGCGCGCGTGACGCCACCTGCGCGATACCGTCCCGATCGATGTCCTTCATCGTGAACACCCGCACGCCGCTCGCGCGAATACGTGCCTTCTCGGCTTCGTCCAGGTTCCGGATCCCGACGAGGACCGTGTGGCTGGCCTGCACGACGGGGGAGACGTCTCCGATGCCGGCCAGCTCGCGCGGTTCGCTGCCGAGGAGCGCCGCCAGCGGCATGCCGTGGACGTTGCCACTTGTCGTGGTGTCGGGCGTGTTGATATCGCCGTGCGCATCCACCCAGATCAGACCGAGCGGCCTGCGGTGCCGTTCCCGCACGCGGGCGGCCGTGGCGGCCACCGAGCCGGCCGCCACGCTGTGATCGCCGCCGAGCACGAGCGGCAACGCATCCTGCCGATGGGACCGCAACGCCCGTTCGTAGAGCCGCCGGCACACCCGCGCGATGTGCCGGATGTACTTCTTGCGCGGGTCCTCGGGTCGCCGGGATTCGGGGATCGGCACGGGCAGATCGCCACGGTCCACGACCTGTAGTCCGAGTGTGGCCAGCCGGTCGGCCAGGCCCGCGATGCGCATCGCCGAAGGACCCATGTCGACGCCGCGTCGGCCGGCACCGAGGTCCAGGGGAGCGCCGATGAGGTGCACGGCACGGCTCATGGCATCAGCTGCGCGCCGGGACCGATGCCGCGGTGTGCGCGGCGGCGCGTGCAGCCGCCTCCCGCGCATCCGCCACACAGTCGGGAATGCCGATCGACCGGAACCCGCTTCCGGCGACGAAGAGCCCGGGGACGGCCGCCAGGTGCCGTTCGATCGCGGCCATCCGGTCGAGGTGCCCGACTTCGAACTGCGGGCTTCGCCGCTCCCAGCGGTAGAGCCGCGAGAAGAGCGGTGGTCCCGAGATGTGGAGCACGCGTGCCAGCGCGTCGTGCGCGACGCTCACCAGTTCCTCGTCGGGCCGTGCGAACCCTTCGGGGTCCCGGCCGCCGCCGACGAACGCGCGGAGCAGGACGCAGCCGTCGGGCGCGCGCCCGGGCCACTTCGAGCTGACCCACGTGCCGGCGAGGATCGGGCAGCGTTCACGGCGGGGCACGACGAACCCGGTGCCGCTGAGCGGGTGGCTCACCTGCGACCGGCGGTACCCGAGTGCCACTGTGGCCGTGGACGCATACGGCACCTCCGCGCAGAGGCGGGACGCGTCCGGGCTCAGCTCGCCGAGCAGCGCGGCTGCCGCGTACGCCGGCACGGCGGCGATCACGGCCTTCGCGCGAATCGACTCCGCGTCCGTACTGACGACGAAAGCCCCGTCGTGGTGCAGGCGGGTCACGGGGGTGGAGAGCCGAAGGGTCCCCGGCATCAGGGCCGCCTCGAGCCGATCGGTCAGCTCACCGATGCCGCCAGGCAGCGAGACGAATGCCCCATCGGGCGACGCGGGTCCGCGCACGGTGCGGAAGGCGCGAAGCACGCTGCCGTGGCGTGACTCGGCCGCGACGAGCCTGGGGAAGAGCGCCCGGGCCGAGAGTCGGTCGGCATCGCCCGCGTGAATGCCGGCGAGGAGCGGGTCGGCGAGGTACTCGGCGGCTTCGCGTCCGAAGCGTCGGGCGACAAAGGCGCCAAGCGCTTCGTCCTCGTTGTCCGTGCGGCGTGGGACCAGGACCTCGAGGCCCATCCGGAGTTTGCCGGGCCAGGTGAAGAGCGACGAGGTGGCCAGGGCGCGGGCGCTCAGCGGAAAGCCCAGGAACGACCCCTCGACGATCGGATGAAGGCGGCCGCCTCGCAGTACGTACGCCGTCCGGGGGGTGAGCGTCGGGTGGAGCCGGTCGCCGAGGCCCAGCTCGTGGCACAGGGCCACCCCGGCGGGTTTCTGCACCAGCAGCGAATCCGGGCCGCCGTCGATCACCCAGCCGTCGAATCGTTCGCTGAGGATGACGCCGCCGGCACGGGGGGTCCGCTCGAGGACCGAAACGGTGAGGCCGCGGCGCTGCAGTTCCCAGGCGGCCGACAGCCCGGCGATGCCTGCGCCGATCACGACGGTGTCGACGAGCGGTTCCATCGTGCGCGGTCCGCCAGACCCTGCTGCGACGGGCGTCAGCCGGCGCCGGCCGGACTGCCCGATTCCGGTGCCGGCCGCCTCGTGACCGCGTGCACGTGTTCGGCCAGCAGCTGGACGTGTTCGAGCGGCGTGGACGGCAGGATGCCGTGACCCAGGTTGAAGATGTGGCCGGGGCGGCCGTCCGCGCGAGCGAGCACGTCCTCGGCTGCGTCGAGCAGCCGCTCGATCGGACCGAGCAGCAGCGTGGGATCGAGGTTGCCCTGTACGGCCCGATCGTGGCCGATCCGCGTCCAGGCGTCGTCCAGCGGGATCCGCCAGTCCACGCCGATGACCTCGCCCCCGGCGTCACGCAGCTCTTCCAGCAGCATCGACGTGCCGGTGCCGAAGTGGATCGTGGGGACGCGCCCGCCGACCGCCTCGAAGATGCGGCGGGTGTGGGGCAGCACGAACTCGCGGTAGTCGGCCGCGTTGAGCGCCCCGACCCAGGAGTCGAACACCTGGACGGCGTCGACACCGGCGTCGATCTGCGCGTTGAGGTAGTCGCCGGCCATGGCGGCCAGCCTGCCGCAGAGCCGATGCCAGGCCTCCGGCTGTCCGTACATGAGCGTCTTCGTCTGTGCGTAGTTCGACGAAGGTCCCCCTTCGATGGCGTACGACGCCAGCGTGAACGGCGCTCCGGTGAACCCGATCAACGGGACACGGCCCTGCAACTCCCGTTTGACCTGCCGGATGGTCTGCAGGACGTGCGCGAGCGACTCGCGGGGATCGAACGGCCGCAACCGATCGATGTCCCAGGCCGATCGCAGGGGCGTTTCGATCGCCGGGCCCTCGCCGGCGATGAAGTCGAAGGGCAGTCCCATGGGCTCGAGCGGCAGCAGCAGATCGGAAAAGAGGATCGCCGCGTCGACGTCGATGCGCCGCAGGGGCTGGAGGGTGACCTCGGTCGCCAGATCCGGCGTGCGGCACAGCTCCAGCAGCGAGTGCTTCTCGCGGAGCCGCCGGTATTCGGCCATGTACCGGCCGGCCTGTCGCATGAACCAGACCGGTGTCCGGTCCACCTCCCGGCGGCGGCAGGCATCGAGGAATCGCGTGTTCGTCACTGTGGTCACTCGGGAACCGGCTGGCGGATCAGGTCGCGGGCCAGGGTCACGAGCTCCTCCAGCCACAGGGGCTTGAAGCGAACCTCGGCGTCCAGGGCACGGATCTCTGCCGCCTGATCGTCGTCGAGATAGTAGTCGCCGGTCACGATGGCGACGGGAGTCCGGGCCAGCCCGGGAATCGCGCGCACGGCGCGCAGGAACTGCAGCCCGCTGGTGAGCGGCATGCGGAGGTCGAGGATGACGGCGTGCGGGCGGTGCGCCTGCGCCAGCATCAGCCCTTCGTCGGCCGAGAGGGCCGCCCATACCTCGTGGCCCTCCAGACGCAACATCCGCGAGAATGTGTCCGTCACGCTCACGTCGTCGTCAACGATGAGGACGCGGGTGACGGCGTGTTCCACGGCCGGCGGCACCGGTTCATTGTGGGGCTGGCCCCCGGGATCGTCAAGCAACCGACGGGGCAACGGGCGGGGCAGCGGGGCCGCGGCGACGGCGCGGAGCGCCGGAAAACGCGGATTCCCGAGTGAGCCCGTGCTATAGTCAGCCGGTTTCGGGGCCGGTGGTCGTGGCGCCGGCAGGGTCAAGGCGCGACCCGGAGGCTGTGTTGAGCCCAATCCTCGTAAGGCCCGTGCGCGAGCAGCTCGAGCACGACAAGGTCATCCGCCTGCTGCAGGCGAAGTACAAGCGCAAGCACGACGCCAGGATCAATCCCGGAGCTCAGCAGGACGCGCCGGTCGGTTCCGGCCCCATGCCCCTGTTTCCCGACGTCGTGTTGCACGAGAACGACTCGTCGAAGAAGGTGGCCGGCGTCGTCGAAGTCGAGACCTCCGAGTCGGTCAACCACCTCGAGGCGTCGTACCAGTGGGCCGGGTTCGGGCGTCTGCGTGTGCCCTTCCATCTCTACGTGCCCGCCGCGTCGGTCGAAGGTGCCCGGCGGCTGTGCACGGAGCTCCAGATACCCGTGGCCGAGCTGTGGGCGTACCACGCAGTCGGTGAGGAGATCCGCTTCACGCTGATCCTCCGCGCCGCCCAGCCGGCGGAGACGAAGTCGCGGGCAAGTACGACTGGACGTCGGGCCGCACGGACCCGGCCGGCCGCGGCCGCGCGCAAGGCGCCCGCGAGGAAGGCCGCGACCCCGCGGAAGGCCGCGAGCGGGCGCAGGACCACGGCCGCCCGGAGCGCCCGTCGGTCAGGGGCCGCGAAGAAGGCCACCTCTTCACGCGCGACACGCGCGACAGGGGCGGCCGCGAAGAAGCGTCCGGCGGCGACGCGCGCTGCGAAGATCCGTCGCGGTGCCACCAAGCGAAAATAGCCTCGTGCCGTTTCTCAGGGTCCTCAGGGACAAGCGCGGCTACGAAACCACCTACCTCATGGACTACGGACGCGAGGGCGCCCGCCAGCGCTCGCGCGTGTTGTACGTGTTCCGGTCGCCACCCGGCCTTCGCGTGGGACGGCAGGTGCTCGAGGGCGACGTGCGCCGCGAGATCGAGACGGCGCATCCGGAGATTGCGTTTGACTGGCGTGCCGTCTTCGCCGATCGACAGGTCATCGAGACCAGGGATGTCCGTCGCCCGCGGCGGCGGCGGGAGGCGGACAGCGACGAGCCTGCCGCCGCCCCCGCGCCTGCGCCGGACGCCGCCGACAGCCCGGCTCCAGCTTCAGCGGGTGCCCAGGGTTCCGGGGTTCCGGCCGCCATCGAGGGCGCCACCGATGACGAGCGCCTGGCCTGGCTGCGTGGGTGGTACCCGCGGCTCCACGCCCGCGTCACGGCACTGCACGATCCCGCTCGGCGCGAGGCGCTGACCGCCCTGGCCGAACGGCTGAATCCGGACGGCTGGGCGCAGGAGGTCGATCTGGCCACGCACCTCCACGAGGCCGGCGTGGCGCTCGAGCGGCTCTCGCGTGTGCTGACGCGCCGCCGCCAGCGGCGACGGGCGGCGGGGCCCGGCGCACCAGGCGCGCGCTGACCGGGTCCGCAGGGCCGTGACCGAGCCCGTAGAGCCGTGACGGATCTGCTGGGGGCGGCTGCGCTGCGTCTCGCGGACCTGGGACCCTGGGCGCCGCTGCTGTATGTCCTGCTCTACGCGGTCGCGACCGTTGCGCTCGTGCCGGGCACGGTCCTCACCCTGGCGGCGGGCGCGCTGTTCGGGTTCTGGCAGGGAGCCCTGGTGGTCTTCTCTGGTGCCACGGCCGGGTCGGCGCTCGCCTTCGGCGTCGCGCGGACGCTGGGCGCGCGCCACGTGAGCCGGTGGCTGTCCCGGGATGCGCGGTTCGGCGTGGTGACCGGCGTCGTCGCGGACGGCCGCGCGGCGATCGTGATGCTCCTCCGGCTGTCGCCGATCGTCCCGTTCAACCTTCTCAACTACGCCTTGCCGCTGGCGGGCGTCCGTTTCCGCGACTTCCTGCTGGGGTCGGTCGGCATGGTCCCCGGCGTGGCGCTCTACACCTACTCCGGGGTGGTCATCGGCGACGCGGCGCGTGTGCTCGCGGGCGCCAGCGCGCCGCGTGGTCCGGCCTACTACGCGCTCCTTGCGGCCGGCCTGCTGGCCACGGGGGTGGCCGTGGTCGTCATCGCGCGGGCGGCGCGTGTGCGACTCGGGACACGCCGGGGCACCGCCGGGGGCGGCGGCGGGGATCAGGCGTCCGCTCGCAGGTAGCGGCGCTCGATGTCGAGCACCTTGTCGAGACGACGCTGGTGGCGCGCCTCTCCCGAGAAGGTCGCACCCAGGAAGACGTCGGCGATCTCGCGCGCCACGGCGACGCCGATGACGCGGGAGCCGAGGCAGAGCACGTTCAGGTCGTCGTGCTCGACCGCCTGGTGGGCCGTGTAGGCGTCGTGGCACACCGCGGCACGGATCCCCGGGATCTTGTTGGCGGCGATGGAGACGCCGGCGCCGCTGCCGCAGACGATGATGCCGCGGTCCGCCCGGCCGTCGCGGATCGCGCTGGCCACGGCCACGGCGCTGTCGGGGTAGTCCACCGGAGCGTCCGAGTGCGTACCGAGGTCCAGAATCCCGTGCCCGCGGCCGCCCAGGTAGGTGGCCAGATCCTGTTTCAACTCGAACCCGGCGTGGTCGGCGGCCAGCGCTAGGCGCACGATGGGATCCGCAGGATTTCCATCGAAGATGGCAGTATACCGCCTGCTATACTGGCGCTCATGACAAGACCCGCCGCACTGGTCCTGGCTGCCGCGCTCGCGCAGCTGGTTGTCGGCCCCCTTGCCGCCCGGCAGGCGCCTGCCGGGGGACAGAGCCAGGAGGGTGTCGTCGCCCCCCAGACCGGGGGGCAGGCGACGTTCCGCGCGGCGGTCAACCTGGTGACGACGGACGTCATCGTGCGGGACGGTCGCGGTCAGTTCGTGGCGGACCTGAAGGGCAGCGACTTCGCGGTCTTCGAGGACGGGGTCGCGCAGGACATCGCGTCGGTGGTGCTGATCCACGGGGCTCGCGTCTTCAACATGCAGGCTCCGCCGCCGCCGCCCGTGTCCGAGGGCATCATCCTGCCGCCCGTGAAGCCGGTGAGCGACGCGGCCGGCCGCATCTTCGTCTTCTTCGTGGACGACCTGCACCTCACGTTCCGCGAGACCGCGCGCACGCGCGATCTCTTCAAGCGCATCCTGAAGAACCTGCTCCACGACGGCGACATGTTCGGCATCGTGTCCACCGGGCCGTCCTCGCTGTCCATCCAGTTGACCTACGACCACAAGGTTCTGGAGGAAGCCATCAGCCGCATCACCGGTGACGGGCTCAAGCCGAGCGACATCATGCAGCAGCAGCAGGGCCCGAACGGACCGATGGAGCTGCGCTACCGGTCGCACGTGGCGTTCAAGACGGCGTTCGAGCTGGTCAAGAATCTGGAGCGCATCAACAACCGCCGGAAGGCCGTCATCTACGTGAGCAGCGGGTACGATTTCAACCCGTTCGAGGTCTCGCGCCTGCGGCAGGAGCAGGAGCGGTTCGGGGGGGCGGGCAGCACGACGGACCCGACCACGGGTGAGCCGCAGGACCGGCTGACGCCGTTCTCCAGCCGGACGCCGGACCAGAGCGGCGCCCAGTTCGCCGACACCGACCTGGCCATCGAGCTCGCCGAGTTGGCGCGTGCGGCCAACCGGGCCAACGCCACGCTCTACACGATCGATCCCCGTGGACTCGTGGCCGGCATGGACCTCGATGAGGAGATCGAGCCGCGCGACTGGGACGTCTACGTCCGCAAGACGCAGGACAGCCTGCGCACCCTGGCCGAGCTGACCGGCGGCATCGCGGTCGTCAACCAGAACGACTTCGATCGGGCGCTGAAGCGGATCGACGCCGAGACCAGCGACTACTACGTGCTCGGCTACTACTCGAGCAACCCGGATCCGCTGCGCCGCAACCGCCGCATCGAGGTGAAGGTGCCCGGGCGCGAGGGCCTCGACGTCTGGGCGCGACGGGGGTACTCGCTGCCCGAAGCCGGGGCCACACCCCAGTAGTGCGGGCGCGGGCGGCTCAGCTGCGCCGCCGATGGGGCGCGAACCGCAGCTTCGGGCGGATCGTTTCAAACACGGCCATGACCTCGGAGACCGCCCGCGGCAGGCGGCTCATCTTCGGGTAGATCCAGCCCGTCTCGCGGATCAGCTCGGCCCCCGCCACCCGGCTGTGGAACAGCTGGTGCGCGGCGATGTCCGCCGCGACGGCCTGATACGGCACGATCCCGATGCCGAGGCCCGCGCGCACCATCGCCTTGATGATCTCCACGTTTTCGGTTTCCATCACGATCCGCGGTTCGATCTGCGCCTGCAGGAAGAAGGCGTCGATGACCCGGCGCGTGTTCGATCCACGCTCGAAGAGGATGAACGGCTGCCGCGCGAGATCGGCCGCCGTCGGCCGCCGGACGCTGGCCAGCGGGTGTCGCGGCTCCGCGACGATGAGCAGCTCCTCCTGCAGCAGCGGCACCGACGTCAGGTCGGGTGACGCGATCGGCAGCGTCAGCATGCCGAGGTCGGCCAGGCCTGCGCGCAGCTCGGCCACGCACTTGTCTGCGCTGCCGCCGGTGACCCGCACCTCGATCTTCGGGTGCAGGCGGCGCAGCTCGGCGAGCAGGACCGGAAACACGTACAGGCAGACCGTCATCCCCCCGACGAGGCGCAGCGTGCCGCGCGGCGACTGGTGCCGCTCGCCGATCTCGGCGAGCGTGTCGTGCACGTCCTGGGAAATCCGGTGGCTCAGCTGGAGCAGGGCGTCGCCGGCTGGCGTAATCCGTACCCGGCGCCCGATCCGGTGAAAGATCTCTTCGCCGAGCTCGTCTTCGAGCAGGAGCACCTGCCGGCTGATTGCCGACTGCGACACGTGCAGCTTCCGGCCGGCGGCCGTGAAGGAGCCGGTTTCCGCGATGGCGCTGATGATCTCGAGCTGGCGGAGGTGCACGGCGCGAGATTACATGCGCGCGGTGCATGGGCTCAAGTGAACCCATGCGGCCAGGTGGGGTCCCGCCGGCTATCCCAGGCGGTTCGCGGGAGTGAAGGCGACCGGTGCCGGTGGACGTCGATCGGGAGCCACCGTGTGGTTGCGCCGGTGGCCGTGGGTGGCGCAGCGCACCCCTTTCTCTTCGACGTACGAGAGCTCCCGACTGGTCGCGAGTTCGCGATACCGTCCGATGACGCATCCGCACGTCAGCGTCGCAAACCCCAGCAGCCGGACCAGACTCATGGCTCGTACCTCCGTTAGCGACGACTGCAATTCCGGTGCCGCGTGCACCCCAGGAAGCGTCGCGCGTCCAGACAGGCGTGAACCGGTCCAGATGTGCGGCGTCGTGCGGAATCGGCTCACCGGCGCACGCGCCGAAGGTGTGTCCGTTCGACACCTGGCCTGTGTAGGAACTTCAACATTCCGATCCGGTCTTCAAACGTTTGGATCCTCCAGTCGGCGAACATCGGTTAACCTCAGGCGCATGCGTATGTTCGCGGGCGTGCTCGCGCTTCTGCTGGCCGCTCGCCTGGCCTCCGCCCAGACGCCTGAGCCGGACATCGGGACCCGACTGCTCGCCGAACCGGACGTCCGGGCGGCGCTCGATGCGGCGCGTGACGCTGAAGCCCGCACGCTCGACGATCAGGTGCGGCTGTGTGCCGTGCCGGCGCCTCCGTTTGCCGAAACGGATCGCGCTCGCCTTCTGGCCGAACTTCTGCGGGGATCCGGGGTGGAGCAGGTGCGGCTGGACCGTGTGGGCAACGTCATCGGTGTGCGTCCGGGCCGCGCGGCGCACCCCCATCTCGTGCTGAGCGCGCACCTCGACACCGTGTTTCCTGCCGGTACGCCGGTGGACCCGGTCCGCGAGGGCGACACGATCCGCGGCCCCGGCATCGGCGACAACTGCCGGGGGCTGGCGGTACTCGTGGCGGTGGCCCGCGCGCTCGAGGCGGCGCGCCTGTCCACGCAGGGCACCATCACCTTCGTGGGAACCGTCGGGGAGGAGGGCCTTGGGGACCTGCGGGGGGTCAAGGCGCTGTTCCGCGAGTCGCTGCAGGGGCAGGTGGATGCGTTCGTGGCGATCGACGGTGCCGGCGTGGCCATCACGAACGCCGGCGTCGCCAGCCGCCGGTACCGGGTCACCTTCCGTGGCCCCGGGGGGCACAGCTATGGTGCGTTCGGTGTGGCCAACCCGGTGCACGCCGTCGGGCGTACGATCGCGTTGCTGGCTGACGTCGAAGTGCCGAGGAGGCCCAGGACCACGTTCAGCGTCGGTCGGGTCGGTGGCGGCACCTCGATCAACGCCATCGCCTCGGAGGCCTGGATGGAAGTCGATCTCCGGTCCGAGGACCCCGCCGCCCTCGGCAAGCTGGTCGAGGCGTTCGAGGATCAGGTCCGGAGGGCGCTGGCGGCCGAAAACGCGCGCTGGGCGCAGGCAGGTCGCCTGACCGTGGAACTGAATGTGGTGGGTGACCGGCCCGGTGGAACGACGGCCCGCGGGTCTCCGGTCGTCGTGGCGGCAGAGGCGGTGACAGCGGCCCTGGATCTGCCGGTGCTCGTTCGCGAGGGCTCGACGGATGCCAACCTGCCGATCAGCCTGGGTATTCCGGCGGTGACGATCGAAGGGGGAGGCTCGGGAACCGGCGCGCACACGCTCGACGAAACCTTCCGCACGACCGACGCGTGGCGCGGCACGCAGCGCGCGCTCCTGCTGGCCCTGGCGCTCGTCCGCTGATCGCAGGCGCCAGCCTTTCTCGCTGACCTGCTCCAACGGTCTTCAGGCGTGCCAGAGGCCGACCCGCATCTAGCCCGGGGCCTGGGCACCGGGCACCCGCTGGAAGGTGCTGTACTCGTCCCAGGGTCCGGCTGGCCGAAGACCGTGAAGCGCCATGACCTCGTTCACAAGCGCTTCGACCCCGGGATGAATCCGTTCGTGCAACTCGATCACGGCCATCTGAACCCGGTTGAGCCAGTCATTGTCCTCCCCTGAGAAGAGCCCGAACTCGCTGCCTTCGATGTCCATCTTCAGAAGGTCGATGCGCGGGAGCCCGCAATGGGCCATGAGGTCGGGCATGCTGATCGTCGGGACCGCGCCTTGGGTCCCCTCGGCCGCTTCCTTCGCAACGTATCCCCACGTGGTGGAATGCTGAGGTCGCGCAACGGCCGCGTAGCTCCCGCTCCGTGGCCAGATCGCGGCCTCTACGATCTTGACCTGGGGCACCCCGCTCAAGTTGCGCCGCAGCATGGCCACGTTCTCGCGCTCGAACTCCACAGCTACGATCCGGCTGAGCGGGAAACGAGAGGCCAGCGCCAGCGACGCCAGACCGATGTTCGCTCCGGCATCGACGATGAATTCGGGCGCGACGTGTACCGGAAAGTCCGCCGCGCCCTCGACTGCAATCTGCCAGAGGGATAGCGGATCGGCGGTCCGGTTCCGCAGCAGGATCGGCTGATGCCATTCCGGGAGACGCACGAGCGTTGTCTCGCCCGCTCGGCCGGCCCACAACGCCTGCCGCATCCGATAGGCCAGCCACAGGCCACGCACGCCGTACCGTTTCACCAGCGCGCGACACAGCTGACGGGTATTCATGGTGCGTTGCACGGATTCTTGCACGGATCACCATCGCCGACCCGCACAGCTGCGGCCTGACGTGCACGGCAGACAGGTGGCTTCCGCTCTGCCAGCTGGCCCGGCGAGAAGATGAACCGGGGTGGATTCTCCGGACAGACGCCGATGGAGAGTCCAACCCGGTTCGCTTTCTCACCGGAGCTGACGGTAGTGCTCCAGATCCTGCTGCCGCTGGCGGCCGATGGCGCGGCGCGTCCGGACGAGGTGGAGCAGGAAGATCGCGTGCAGGGCGGGGAGCAGCACCGCGTCCGCGGCCCCTGTTCCCTGAAGCGTTGCCGCCAACCCGCCGACGATCGCCGCGGCTCCGAAGGGGAGACTGAACAGAGGATCGGGGTTGCCACCCGGCAGCGTCGGGCCGATCTGCATGACGGTCGTCTCCCACCGGGGACTCGCTGCGCCGTCCGTCGTCTCCTCGAAGAAGACCTGCAGGTAGCGTCCGATGCGCTCTACACCCGCGTGCAGCGCGCGGACGGCCTCGAAGCCGGCCGTGAGCACGAGCAGGGGCCCCAGGTGGAGGAGCGGCTGATCGGTTGTCGCCCCGGCGGCCAGCAGGAGGGCGGCCCAGGCAGCGAGCGTGGCCGGCCCGAGGAGGATCCGCGCGGTGCCCCGGTGCGCGATGGTGGCCCGGAGCGCCCGGAACTCCTCGATGTGCAGCGACATGACGGCAGCGTAGCCGGAAAAACCCCTTGCGCGGTTGTGAATTCCTGCTACAATTTTCCGGTTTTCGTAACACACGCTCGATAAAGGGGTTGCCCGTGAAGCGGTCCGGAATCGTGGCAGGTGTGTGGGTGGCGGGCCTGTTGTGGCTGGGACTGGGCCCCGGCTCGGCGGCGCTCGAGGCGCGCGACGACGTGCGGCAGCCGCGTTTCAGGCCGGACGCCAGCGGCGCCCTCGTGCCGGACGTCCGCGCTGAAGCCGCCATCGTCTACAACCCGCTGACCGGCGAAGTGCTCTGGGAAGAGAACTCGCACACGCCGCGCTCCATCGCCAGCATCACCAAGGTCATGACGGCTCTGGTGTTCCTCGAGACCGAGCCGGACCTCACCGAGCCGATCGTCGTGCAGCGGGCCGACGTCCGCCTGGCCTCAACCACCTACCTGCGGGCAGGCGACAAGGTGACGGCGGGCGACCTCCTGCATCTCCTGCTCGTCGGCTCCGACAACGCCGCCGCGCGAGTGCTCGCGCGCGTGTCGCCGCACGGGTCGAGCGGGTTCATCGATCGGATGAACTCGAAGGCGGAGGAGCTGGGCCTCTACGACACGATCTACGCGGATTCCTCCGGGCTGCTCTCCGGCAACATCTCGTCGGCGTTCGACATGGCCAAGCTGATCGCGTACGTGTCGACTGACGATCGCATCCGGGACGCGATGCGCGCCCCGGAGTACAGCTTCAGCACAGGCCGGCGCCGCATTGCGGTGCGGAGCACGAACCAGCTCGTCCGCGGTGGCGAACTGGACGTGCAGGCAGGCAAGACCGGCTTCATTCGCGCCGCGGGCTACTGCCTGGCGACGTTGCTGCGCCTGCCGCAAGGGTTGCCCGTCGCCGTCGTGATTCTGGGCGCGCGATCGAGTTCCACCCGCTTCTGGGAGACCCGGCACCTGTTCAACTGGGTGGCGGAGCGGAGCAGCGACTGGTTCGACCTGTCGAACGTGACTCTCGGCCTCGGCGTGCCGTCCCTCGCCTCCGTTCCCTGAGCAGCGCCGAGTCGCTTCGGACCCTCTTCACCACTCCGCGGCGAACGCGACGGTCCAGGCGACCGCCCGGCTGCTGCGCCGGCGGTCCAGTCGTCATGGAGTTGCCGGAGCCGCCGCAGCGTGTCCGGCTGCTGGTCCGCAAGGTCCGTGGTTTCGCCAGGGCCCTTACCCGTGGTAGCCGCGTTGCACGGCCGCCGCGTCCAGCGGCAGCGTGGCGACACCATCGACGTGCGGCATGACCGGACGCCTCGTCCGCCGGCCGTCGTATGCCTTCAGGTAGCGCTTGCACACGTCGCACCCGTACACGCGATAGCGCCCGTCCTGCGTGGCGAACGACGTGACGCGCCGGCGGTCGTGGTTGCCGCAGAAGGGGCACGCCACCGGGTCGAAGGCCCAGCGCAGGTGACAGCGTTCGCAGATCAGCAGGCGGTCACCAACGTTGGTGATGACCGCCAGGTACGGCTGCCCGCCGCAGAGGGGGCAGTGGCCGTGACGCCATGCCGCGATGGCGTCGAGCGGCTGCACCGCATCCGCGCACCGCGACAGGAACGGCCACATGGCCAGCGCGAACACGTCGTCCAGCATGCCCGCGCCGGTGGCTGCGGCGTTCCCCTCCCTCCCGGGCGGCTGATGCGCATGCTGCTGCGACGTGCGGACGTACCAGGCCCGCGCCAGGTTCGGGAGGTCGGCGTTCCGGCTGATCGACTGGATCTGGCGATCGTCTGCGTCCTCGATGGCGCCGTGCCGCCGCAGGATGTCCGAGGTCTGGCGCACCATCAGGCGCAGGTCGCTCAGCTCCATCGGCACGTCCTCGAATCGCAGCAGCGGCCGCGCCGTGCCATCGATCTCCGTCACGCGCTTGGAGGTGACCTCCAGTCTGGGCAGCGGTACGCGGTGCTGGACGCGCCGCTGCAGCTCGACGAGCTCGATGTGCAGGTCAACGGCGTCTCCCAGCTCGGGGTGCCGGAGCTTGACGGCGCGCAGCTCCGCGACATCCGGCATCTCGGCTCCATGCGTCAACGGGCGGCTCGGCGGGGTTCGAGGGGTGTCGGGCACGGTGAGCCATTATGCGGCGCGCGGCGTCAAGTTCCGAACCCCGAACCCCAGGACCCGGGCCGAATCCCAACGTCCAGACGCCCGACGTGTCCTGAACCGTGCGCCGTGCGATCCTGTTCTCCCCATGCGCGTCCTGATGGTCGGTTCCGAGGTCGAGCCGTTCGAGAAGACCGGAGGGCTGGCCGACGTCCTGGGGGCGTTGCCGCGGGCTCTCGGGCGGCTGGGGCTCGAGGTGGACGTCGTCACGCCGCGATATCGCGGCGTCGATGCCGGCGGCCAGGTCACGTACGTGGACGTCACCATGGGGCCGGCCACACACGCCACCAAGGTGACCGCCGTCGATGTGGCACCGGGTGTCCGTGTCCTCCTGGTGGACCACCCGGAGTACTACGACCGTGCGTTCCTGTACGGTCCCCCCGGCGGCGACTACGACGACAACGCCGTGCGCTTCGGGTTCCTGGCGCACGCGGCGCTGTCGGCAGCCGCGGCGCAGCCGGTGTCCTATGACGTGGCGCACGGCCATGACTGGCAGGCAGGGCTCGTCCCCGTGCTCCTGGCGAACGAGCCTCGCTACGCGGGCGTTGCCCGCGGCGCGGTCCTGACGATTCACAACATGGCGTTTCAGGGGATCGTCGATCGCGCGTGGCTGGACGCGCTCGGTCTCGGCCAGGCGCTCTTCACGCCCGACGCGCTGGAATACTGGGGCCGGGTCAGCTTTCTGAAGGGAGGGATCCGGTTCTCGCGGCTGATCACGACGGTGAGCCCCACCTACGCGCGCGAGATCCAGACACCGGAGTACGGATTCGGCCTGGAAGGATTCCTGGCACCGCGGGCGGCCGACCTCGTGGGGATCCTCAACGGGATCGACTACGATCGGTGGAACCCGGCTCGCGACCCCCACATTCCGGCGCCATACTCGGTGGGCTCGGTCGCAGGGAAGCGGGCGTCGAAGGCGGCGCTGCTCGAGTCGTTCGGTCTGGAGCCTCCCGCCGGGGACGAACGGGGCCGGCCCGTGGTTGGAATCGTGTCGCGGCTGACCGATCAGAAGGGATTCGACCTGGTGGCGGCGCTGGCGGACCGGTTGCCCGGGTTCGGCTGCCTGTTCACGGTGCTCGGCGCGGGTGAGTCGCGGTACGAAACCTTGTGGCGGGGTCTCGCCGAGCGGTACCCGGATCGCGTGGGGGTGCACATCGGGTTCAGCGAACCGCTGGCGCACCTCGTGGAAGCGGGAGCGGATCTGTTCCTGATGCCGTCACGGTTCGAGCCCTGCGGGTTGAACCAGATGTACAGCCTGTGCTACGGGACGGTTCCCGTGGTGCGGGCGACGGGCGGGCTGGCGGATACCGTGCGGGACTACGACCCGGCGAGCGGGGCGGGCACCGGGTTCACCTTCCGGGACTACGACGCCGCCGCGCTCGAGGGCGCCCTCGTGCGTGCGCTGGCCGTGTACGGAGACGAAGCCGCCTGGGCACGGATGCAGGCCGCCGGCATGCGGGAAGACCATTCCTGGGACAGATCGGCCCGGGAGTACGTCAAAGTGTACAGGCGCGCCACGGGGCAGACAGACGTCTGACGATGCGGGCGCGCCGGGCGGGGCGACCCGCGATCGTTCAAGGAGAGCGGTGAGATGGCTTCTGACAAGGTACGGACGTTCACGGACGCCAACTTCGACGAGGCGACCGGCAAGGGCGTGGTTCTGGTGGACTTCTGGGCGGAGTGGTGCGGTCCCTGCCGCCGGATTGCGCCGATCGTCGAGGAACTGGCAGCCGACTTCGACGGCCGTGCCACCATCGGCAAGATGGACGTGGACGCGAACCCCACGGTGCCGGGTGGACGGTTCCAGGTGCGGGGCATTCCCACGCTCGTGATTCTCAAGGACGGTCAGCTCGTGGACACGATCGTCGGGCTCGTGCCGAAGGAGGAACTGGCGCGGCGACTCGAGCAGCAGCTCTGAGGCGGGACCGGGTGTCTGCTGATCGGAACGTCATCATCATCGGGTCCGGACCGGCGGGTCTGACGGCCGCCCTCTACGCCGCGCGCGCCAACCTGCAGCCGCTCCTCATCGAAGGGCTCGAAGCAGGTGGGCAGCTCATGCTGACCACCATGGTCGAGAACTGGCCCGGGTTCCGAGAAGGGATCATGGGGCCGGACCTCATGGCCGACATGCGGGCCCAGGCGGAGCGTTTCGGTGCCGAGATCGTCCAGAGCCACGTGACCCGCGCGGATCTGTCCCGGCGGCCCTTCATGCTGACGTTGTCCGACGATCGTTCGCTGACCTGCGGTGCGCTGATCATCGCGACCGGCGCGTCGGCCCGCTGGCTCGAGATCGGGTCGGACCGGAAGCTGGCCGGCCACGGCGTTTCGACCTGCGCCACGTGCGACGGCTACTTCTTTCGCGGGAAGCCGATTGCCGTCGTGGGCGGCGGCGACTCCGCCATGGAGGAAGCCATCTACCTGACGAAGTTCGCCTCGAAGGTCACGGTCGTGCACCGGCGCGACACGCTGCGCGCGTCGAAGATCATGCAGGACAAGGCGCTCGCCAACCCGAAGATCGAGTTCGCCTGGAACGCGGAAGTGGCCGAGGTGAAGGACGTCGGACAGGGAGAGGTCACGGCCCTCGTGCTGCAGGACATCCGCACGGGCGCGCGTTCCGAGCTGGCCGTGGACGGTCTGTTCATCGCGATCGGCCACACGCCGAACACCTCGCTGTTCACCGGTCAGTTGGAGATGGACGACGCCGGGTATATCGTCACCCGCGAGGGATCGCGCACCTCGGTGCCCGGTGTGTTCGCCGCCGGTGACGTACAGGACCACGTGTACCGCCAGGCGATCACGGCGGCCGGCTCCGGCTGCATGGCCGCGATCGATGCCGAGCGCTTTCTCGAGGGGCTGTCCGAGCCCCATCCCGCGTCCACCGAGGGTGCCGTCCATCAAGTCCGGTAGATCCAGCCGGGGGTGGCTTTTCAGGGTGTAAAGGCGGACAATCCAGCCCGGTTGGCTTTTCGTTGGAGGAACCGCCATGCCCACGCCGCTCAGCCGCGTTCCGTTCGGCCTGATCGTCTGCGTCGCCGCCGGTGGCCTGCTGGCCATGGCGGCGGTCAGCGCCAGACAGCCGCCCGCGGTCGCCGTCGATGCCGACGATCTCGGCGGCGTCGTGACGGGCCGGACAGGCCCGGAGGCCGGCGTCTGGGTGATTGCGGAGACCACCGGCCTTCCCACGAAGTTCTCGAAGACCGTGGTGACCGACGCGCAGGGTCGCTACCTGATACCGGACCTGCCGAAGGCGCAGTATCGCGTCTGGGTCCGGGGCTACGGCCTGATCGACTCGCCGGCCGTGCAGGCGTCGCCCGGGGCCACGGCGAACCTGACCGCGGTGCCCGCCCCCGATGCTCAGGCGGCCGCCCGGATCTACCCCGCCGGGTACTGGTTCGCGTTGATGCGGGCGCCGGCGGCGAACGAGTTCCCCGGCACCGGTCCGGAAGGGAACGGCATCGCGCCCGGCATGCGGGATCAGGGGCAGTGGCTGCAGACGCTCAAGTCCGGGAACTGCATGATCTGCCACCAGCTCGGGAGCGTGGGCACCCGCACGCTGCCGCCGTCCCTGGGGACGTTCGACAGCTCCGCGACGGCCTGGGAGCGGCGCCTGCAGTCCGGGCAGGCAGGCGGGCAGATGGTGGGCATGCTCAACCAGTTCGGCCGCGAGCGCGCGCTGGAGATGTTCGCCGACTGGACCGACCGGATCGCCGCGGGCGAGGTTCCCGAGGCGCCTCGCCGGCCCCAGGGTGTCGAGCGCAACGTCGTCATCACGTCCTGGGACTGGGCGGATCCCCAGTCCTATCTCCATGACGAGGTATCCACCGACCGCCGCAACCCACGGGTCAACGCGAACGGGAAGATCTACGGCGCGCTGGAGCTGAGCGCGGACTACATCCCGGTTCTCGATCCGGTCACACATACGGCGACCCGCGTCCCGCTGACCGTCCGCGATCCGAACACCCAGCCGGCCGCGTCACCCCAGATGCCGCAGCCCTCGCCGTACTGGGGCGAAGAGGTGATCTGGACCAGCAGGAACAACGTCCACAACCCGATGATGGACGAGCAGGGCCGCGTGTGGCTGACGTCCGCCGTGCGCCCGCCCGACAACCCGGCGTTCTGCCAGGAGGGTTCGGACCACCCGTCGGCGAAGCTGTTCCCGTTGGCGCGTGCCGGGCGGCACCTCGCGATGTACGACCCGTCGTCGAACGAGCTCACGCACATCAGCACCTGCTTCAGCACGCACCACCTGATGTTCGCGGAAGACGCGAACCACACGCTCTGGACCAGCGGCGGCGGCCAGGTCGTGGGCTGGCTCAACCGGAAGCTGTTCGACGAGACGGGCGACGAGGTGAAATCGCAGGGGTGGACGGCGCTCGTGATGGACACCAACGGCAACCTCCGGCGTGACGCGTACGTCGAGCCGAACGCCGATCCGGATCCGGCGAAGGACACCCGCATCGGCGGCGCCTTCTACGCCGTCTCGCCGGCGCCTGACGGGTCGGTCTGGGGCACGGTGCTCGGCTTCCCCGGCGCGGTCGTGCGGCTGGTGCCGGGCGCGAACCCGCCGGAGACGGCGATCGCCGAGCGGTACGAGCTGCCGTGGGGCAACCCGCGCGCGGCGGTGCAGGGCTTCTCGCCTCGCGGCGGCGACGTGGATCGCAACGGTGTGTTCTGGTCGGCGCTCGCGAGCGGTCACATGGCGAGCTTCGACCGGCGGAAGTGCACGGCGCCGCTTAATGGCCCGGCCGCGACCGGCCAGCACTGCCCGGAGGGCTGGACGTTCTACGTGGAGCCGCTGCCGCAGATGAAGGGCGTGACGAGTTCGGGGAGTGCCGAGGCCAGCTACTACACGTGGGTGGACTGGTACGACACGTCCGGGTTCGGCCGCAACATCCCGATCAACACGGGGAACGGCTCCGAGGGGCTGCTGGTGCTGCAGGGCGGGACGTGGGTCGTGCTCCGCGTGCCGTATCCCACCGGGTATTACACCAAGTGGATGGACGGGCGCATCGACGATCCGGACGCGGGCTGGAAGGGCCGGGGCCTCTGGTCCACCCTGAGCACGCGGACGCCGTTTCACGGCGAGGGCGGCCGTGGCGCCACGAGCCAGGTCGTGAAGTTCCAGATGCGGCCCGACCCGCTCGCGCGCTGACGGCGTGACGGGAGAGGAGGCCGGCGCGCTCGACGAGTTCCTGCGCGGCCATCCTGCGTACCGCGACACCGCCGAGCTGGACCGGCTCCGGGCCGAGGAATACGGGCGCCTCGACGTGGACGGCCACGTCTACCTGGACTACACCGGCGCCAGCCTGTACGCGGTGTCGCAGGTGCGCGAGCACGCCGCGCTGCTCGAGGCGGGCGTGTTCGGCAATCCGCACTCCGCCCACCGCCCCTCAGCGGCGATGACGGCGCTGGTCGAACGGACCCGGCGCGACGTGCTCGCGTTCTTCCGGGCCGACCCGTCCGAGTACACCGTCGTCTTCACCCCGAATGCGACGGCCGCCATCAAGCTGGTCGGGGAGGCGTACCCGTTCGGGCCGGGCGATCGCCTCCTGCTGGCCGCCGACAACCACAACTCCGTGAACGGCCTCCGCGAGTTCGCCGCCGCGAAGGGGGCAGCGGTGGACTACGCCGTGCTGACCAGCCCGGACCTCCGCCTCGACGGCCCCACCCTCGATGCGCAACTCGCCGCGGCGCCGTCCCGGCGGAGACTCTTCGCCTTTCCGGCGCAATCGAACTTCTCGGGCGTGCGGCACCCGTTGAGCCTGGTCGCCGCTGCCCGGGCGCGGGGCTGGGACGTGCTGCTGGACGCGGCGGCGTTCGTGCCGACGGGCCGGCTGGACCTCGGGGCGGTGCAGCCGGAGTTCACGGCGGTGTCGTTCTACAAGATGTTCGGGTATCCCACAGGCGTCGGATGCCTCATCGCCAGGCGGAGCGCATTGGGTGCACTCCGCAGACCCTGGTTCGCCGGAGGCACGGTGAACTTCGCGACCGTGCGTGGACGGGCGCGGGTGCTCGCACCGGGCGAGGCCGGATTCGAAGACGGCACGCTCAACTACCTGGCGATCCCGGCGGTCACGATCGGCCTCGGTCATCTCGAACGCGTGGGTCTCGACAGGCTTGGCACGCGGGTCCACTGCCTGACGGCGTGGATGCTGGACCGGCTCCTCGCACTTCGCCATGCGAACGGACGGCACATGGTGCGTGTGTACGGTCCCGCGTCGATGGACGCCCGCGGCGCGACGGTCACCTTCAACCTGTACGACCCCGAGGGCCGGCTGCTCGACTACCGGCGGGTGGAGGAGCTGGCGACGGCCGAGGGGATCTCCGTACGCACGGGGTGCTTCTGCAACCCCGGTGCGGGGGAAACCGCCGAGGGCATCACCGAGGAAGACGTCCGCGCGGCCCTCGACGCCGGGGACATGTCGCTGCCCCGGTTCATGCAGGTGATCCAGGACCGGGGAGGCCGGAGCGCCGGTGCCATCCGGGCCTCGCTCGGGATCGCCAGCACGTTCGGGGACGTGCGTCGCTTCGTCGTCTTCCTGGACGCCTTGCGCGATCAGACGCGGCTCACCATCGGCGACGTCACGTTCGACGTCGATTCCTGCCGCATCATCCGCGACGGCGCCTGACCGGCGCCGGCCGACAGCAACTGACAGGAGCGGACTGGCGCGACGTACGGGCGTCGCGTCTCGCGCATCCAGTGCGGAATTTGCTTTTGCTGCAACGGTTTCGTGGTCGATCGTCCGCTAAGATGGCTGGCGATCGAGACGCGCTGACCCATGGAGAAGTCCCCGATACAGACAGCCCATGCCGTCGAGCGCTTTCGTGCCGGTGTGACGGCCTGCCTCGGGTTGCGTCTGGACGAGGTGCCGCGGTCGCAGCTCGTCGAGGTGCTGGATCAGCGGGTGCGGGCGACCGGCCTTGGGTGCGGGGACTACCTCGATGTGCTCTTGCGGCCCGACACTCCCGAGGCCGCGGCTCTGGCGCGGGCTCTCACGGTCGCCGAGAGCTACTTCTTCCGCGATCCCTCCCAGGTGCGGGCCTTCGTGGACGTGGCCCTGCCGAACGGCAGCAGCGCCGCGCGGCGGGGCGGACGACCCGTCCGGGTACTGTCCGCCGGCTGCGCATTCGGCGAGGAGCCGTATTCGCTCGCGATCGCCGTGCGCGAGGCGTCCTGGGCCGGACCGGCGGTGCAGATTTCGGCGCTCGACGTGGACGGGGTCCGCATCGAGCGGGCGAAGGCCGGCCGCTTCTCGACCTGGGCGCTGCGCCAGGTCTGCCCGGAACGGCGTGATCGCTGGTTCCGTCGCGACGGCGACGTCTTTCAGCTCGACGCATCCGTTCGCGCGGCGGTGCGCTTCGCGCGCGGCAACCTCGTCGATCCGGCTGACGACGTGTGGCGGGGCGGACTCTGGGACGTCATCTTCTGCCGGAACGTCCTGATGTACTTCGCGCCCGACATGGCGCGACGTCTGGCGCGCCGGTTGAGCGATGCGTTGTTGCCTGGCGGGTACCTCTTCCTGGGCCACGCCGAATCCTTGCGCGGGCTGGTGACCGGTTTCGACACGTGCCATGCCAGCGGGACGTTCTACTACCGCCGTCGCACGGAGGCGCCGCCGCACGGTGACGAACGCGCCGCGTGGATGACGGACATCGAGCGGGCGTCGAGGCGCATCGCAGTGCTGGCCGAAACCGCCAGACGTGGCCAGGCGGCCGCGGTCCGCTGACATGGGGCAGACCGGGATCGATGTCCTGCTCGTCACCGTGGGTGGCCGTCCGTACGCGGTTCCGGTCACCGACGTGTCGGCGATCCATCTGAACGCGCCGGTGTCTCCGTGTCCTGGACCTGTCGTGGCGCTCCGTGGGCTTGCGTTTCTCCGCCGCGCGGTACGACCGGTGTACGACCTCGCGTGGCTGATGGGTGTCGGCCCGGTCGATGGCGCCCGGTGGGTCGTCGAGGCGGCGGAGGCGCCGATCGCCTTCGCACTCGACGCCTGCGAGGGCGCCGTGCCGGCCGGGCCGATCCAGCCGTGCGGCGACGACGACCGGCGGTGTTCGGGCTCGCTGGTGGTGGCGGGCATCGCGCGGCCGGTGATCCGGATGACGGCGGTCCTGGCAGCGGTGAGCGAACTGGTGGAGACGTGGCGGACGGAGCGGGAGGCGCGCGGATGACGAAACACTGGACGTTCGGGAAACGGCTCGGAATGGCGTTCTCGGCCGCTGCGTTGCACACGCTCGTCATCGGTGTCGTGGCGGTGCTGGCGCTGCTGGCGGTCGTGGACGCGAAGGACGGGGTGGTCGAGGGCGCGGCCCGCATGCTGACTGAGGCACGGGCCCTCGATGCCGCGATCGAACGCAAGGTGAGCGAGTCGCGCGGGTTCCCCTGACCGGGGATGGGGTCTTCCTGGAAGGGCTCCACGCCGCGCGGGCGGAAGCGCTCCAGAGGATCGAAGTGCTCCGGCAATTCGAGGGTGGCGAGGGGCGGTCCGTGCAGGCGATTGCCGAGGCGGAGCTCGACCACCAGCGGGCGATCGATCGCGCCGTGGACCTGAGGCAGACCGGCGCGCCGCCCGACAGCGTCGTGCAGGCGTTCGCCTCCGCGAGGCAGCCGAGGGCACGCCTGCTCGAGGCCGCTGCCGAGTTCGAGTCGGCGACCGAGGCGCGGCTCCGCCGGGACACGGAGGCCGCGACGGAGGCGACGTTCCAGGCCATCACGTACCTGGCAGCCCTGACGGTCGCCTTCATTGCCGCCTCCGCGCTGACGGCCGTGATGCTCACCCGGCGGCTGGGCAGGCAGGTCGGCACGGCGGTGAACCAGATCCGCAGCTCCTCGTCTGAGCTGGAGGCGGCGGCCCGCCAGCAGGCCGGCGGGGTGCGGGAACAGGCGACCGCGATGAGCCAGATCAGCACGACCATCAGTGAGCTGCTCGCCACCTCGCGCCAGATCGCCGAGAGCGCGGGGCACGTCGCCCGGATGGCCGAGGGGATGGCGACCTCGGCCCAGGCCGGGAGCCGGACGGTCGCCGACGCCCACGCGGCGGCCGCGGACATGCGCCGGCAGATGGCCCAGGTCGTGAAGCACATGCGCGATCTCGGGCGGAAGTCGCAGCAGATCGGAGCGGTGACGGCGATCGTGGGGGATCTCGCCGAGCAGACGAACATCCTCGCCATCAACGCGTCGATCGAGGCGGCGGGCGCCGGAGAAGCCGGCCGTCGCTTCGCGATCGTCGCCGACGAGATCCGCAAGCTCGCCGACCGGGTGGGGACTTCCACGAAGGAGATCCGTGACCTCATCGACGACGTGCGGAGCGCCGCGCACACGACCGTGACGGCCACGGAGAACGGATCGGGAGCGGTGGCCGCAGGCACCAGGCTCTTCGACCAGGTCGAGGCCTCGTTCGCCACGATCGTGGACCTGGTGGCGACGACGACCGAGGCGGCTCGCGAGATCCAGTTGTCCACCAAGCAGCAGGCTTCGGCCGTGGAGCAGGTCAACGCGGCCACGGGAAGCGTGGCGCAGGCGCTCCGGGAGTCGGATGCCGCCTCGCATCAGACGCAGCAGACGGCGTCTGAGCTCGCGAACCTCTCGGGCGCCCTGACGCGTCTGGTCCGTACCCCGGCGGCGGCGTGAGTCGCCCGATGCCGCCGGATCCCTATCGCTACTTCCGCATCGAGGTGCGCGAGCTCCTCGACGAGATGGGACGCCTGCTGCTGGCGCCCGCGGATGGGCCCGGCGCCGGGCCTGACGATGCGCCGGCCCGACTGCGCCGGCTGACACACACGTTGAAGGGGGCCGCGGCGGTCGTCGGAGAGACCGGCATCGCGGAGGCGGCGCACACCATCGAAGATCTGCTGGCAGGGACCGGTACCGGTGGGGGTGAGGCGGGCCCCGTCCGGCATCGGCTCCTCGAGATCTACGACTGCATCGTCGAACGCGCCTCGGCGCTCGGCGCTCCGCGTCCGCCGAGCGGCGAGGCCGGGCGCACGTTCGCGGACGTCGTCAGGGAGCGGCCCGGCGCGGACGAACTCGAGGCGTTGCAGGCCGATCTGGCCGAGGTGCATGCCGGGGTGTCTTCAGCGGCGTCGGTGGTGGCGCGGCTGGATCGCGCTCGCCGTCTCACGGAGGAACTGCGGGACAGCCTGGCCACCCTCGCGGGGCGGCTGGACTCGCCGG
Organism: Acidimicrobiia bacterium; assembly: GCA_016871255.1. Taxonomy (GTDB): domain Bacteria; phylum Acidobacteriota; class Vicinamibacteria; order Vicinamibacterales; family UBA2999; genus VFZH01. Next base: position 28,763 of record VFZH01000007.1, read on the forward strand.
AGCAGGCCCGGGACCTCGACCGGTCGCGCCAGCTCGGCGAGGACCTTCGTGAGCTGCTCCGCGGTGATGCCCGCGACGTCGCGCGCGAGGTGGACGGCGCCGTCAGGACGCTGGGGAGCGCCCGGGCCGCAGTCGACCGGCTGCGCCTCGTGCCGGTCAGCTCGCTGTTCACGCCGCTCGGCCGCGTCGTGCGCGAGACCGCCCGCTCGACCGGCAGGCTGGTGCGATTCGAGGCATCGGGCGACGTGCGTCTGGACGAGGGCGCCACGGCGGTGCTGCGGCCGGCGCTCGTGCAGCTCGTGCGCAATGCGGTGGCTCACGGGATCGAGCCGCCCGAACGGCGGGTGGCGGCGGGCAAGCGCGAGGAAGGCACGGTGTGGCTGCGGGTCAGCCGTCCGGGCGAAATGGTGTCCTTCTCGTGTGAGGACGATGGCGGGGGCGTAGACATCGAGGCCGTCCGGACAAAGGTGGGTGCGGGTCCCGCGGTGCCGCCAGCGGACATCCTGTCGCGGCTGCTCGACGGTGGCATCAGCACGGCCGAGAGGGTGACGGGTGACGCGGGGCGCGGAGTCGGGCTCGACGTGGTCCGGGAGGCCGGCGCGCGGCTGGGGGGGGCGGGTCGATCTCCGCACCGCGCTCGGCCGCGGCACGACGTTCGAGATCACGGTGCGGCCGGCGTTGGCGACCCGGAAGGGGCTGCTCGTGGCGATCGGGTCCCAGGTCGTGGCCCTGCCCGGTGAAGCGGTCTGCGGCGCACGTCTCGTGCCGGCCCAGGCCTCGCGGGCGGGATCGACCATCGACTGGGAGGGCGCACCGATTCCGCTCGCGTCGCTCTCCCGAATCGTGACCGGTACCGAGGACGACCCGGTTGGAAGCCGGTTTCCGGCGGTGGTGCTGCGGTCGCGCGGGACCTGCGCGGCATTCAGCGTCCAGCGCGTGCTGGCTCTGGAGGAGATCGTGACGGCCCCGGTGGCGGCCGATGTGCCCTGCGCGCGTATCGTGGCAGCTGTGTCACTGGACCAGGACAGCCGGGTGCGCCTCGTGCTCGACCCCGGTGCGCTCGTGGCCACCGCCTGCGGAGACGGCGCCGGCTGATGTCTCCGATCCGCGTGCTCGTCGTCGAGGACTCGCTGACCGTGCGCCGCTACCTGGTGGACGTGTTGTCACGCGATCCCGCATTCACCGTGGTCGGCGAGGCCGGCAGCGGCCGGGCGGCCGTCCAGCTGACCGGGCAGCTCTCGCCGGACGTGGTGACGATGGACATCGTCATGCCCGGCGGCAACGGTCTGGAGGCGACCGAACAGATCATGGCCCACCGCCCGACGCCCATCCTGATCGTGTCGTCCGCGACGAACCGCGGCGAGCAGTTCTCCACCTGTCACGCGCTGGCGGCAGGGGCGGTCGATGTGCTCGACAAGCCTGACGCGCAGCGGGCGGGCGCGGACTGGGAACGCCGGTTCCTGTTGTCGGTGAAGCTCGTGTCCCGGGTCCGCGTCATCACGCACCCTCGCGGGATGTGGACGGCTCTGCCGGAACGCCCGGCGGCCGCCGTCCCGTTGCCGGGCACCGGACCCGTCCCGCGAGTGTGCAGGGCCGTCGCCATCGGCGCGTCGACCGGCGGACCCGCGGCTCTGGTGAAGGTGCTGGCGGCCCTGCCGAAACCCTTCGCGCTGCCCGTGATGATCGTGCTGCACATCGGCGATCCGTTCGCGATGGCGTTCACCGAATGGCTGGCGGGACAGACCGGCCAGCGTGTCGGTTTCGCGCGGCATGGCCAGAGGGTGTCGGACCGGGCAGGGGAGGTGCTGATGGCGCCGCCCGGGGCGCACCTGGTGGTGCGGGACGGACGGTCGGTCCTCACCTACGCACCGGAGCGGCACTCCTGCCGCCCGTCCGTGGACGCGCTGTTCGAGTCGGTCGCCCGCGAGTACGGCGCAGGCGGGGCCGCGTGCCTGCTGACCGGAATGGGCCGCGACGGGGCCTCCGGGATGCTGGAGGTCCGCCGAGCCGGGGGGGTCACGATCGCGCAGGACGAGGCGACGTCGGTGGTCTTCGGGATGCCGCGCGAAGCCATCCGGATCGGGGCCGCTGAACAGGTGCTGCCGATCGACAGGATCGGCGCGGCCATCGCGCGTCTGGCGCCGGCCGGAAGGGCCGCATGAAGGCGCGCGTACTGGTGGTGGATGACAGCCTGACGGTTCGCATGGACCTGGCCGAGGCATTCGAAGCTGCCGGCTTCGACGTCGTGGCGTGCGCGACGCTGGCCGAGGCGCGGGCCGCCCTGGAGGCGGGTGTGCCGGACGTGCTCGTGACCGACCACGTGCTGCCGGACGGCTACGGAACGGACCTCGTCCGAGCGGTCCGTTCCGGCGAGTTCGAGGGCCTCCCGGCCATCCTGATGCTGTCCACCGAGGCCGAGGTGGGTGATCGGATACACGGGCTCCAGAGCGGCGCCGACGAGTACGTGGGGAAGCCCTACGACACCGGGTACCTGGTCGCACGAACGCGGGAGCTGTTGCGGCTCGTCGACGGGGCGGACCGGTCCGCGGGTACGCCTACGGTCCTCGTAATCGACGGTGGCGGGAACGGCAGCAGGCGATTCGAAGGGGCGCTGGAGTCCGCGGGGTACGACGTGCGGGTGGCGGCGACGGGTGAAGACGGCTTGCGGCTGGCGGCGGTGATGCGGCCGGAGGCGATCGTCGTGGACAGCACGTTGCCCGGACTCGACGGTGAGGCCGTGATCCGGCGCGTGAAGCTGGATGTGGCGCTGCGCAACACGCCGTGCCTGCTGCTGACCGCGCCGGATGGCGCCGAGGTCTCGGCGGAGCTGCGTGCGCTGGATGCCGGGGCCGATGGCGTCGTGGTGCGGAACGAGGAGCCGGCCGCCATGCTGGCCCGGCTGGACGCGGCACGCCGCGGCCGCATGGCGCACGCCGGTGCGCAGACCCGGAGCCTCGCCGGTCCCAGGCGCGTCCTGGTGGTGGAGGCGGAGCCGGCGGCGGCCGAACGCGTCGCGGCGGCGCTGCGCCCCGATGGCTACGATGTCGTCCTCGCGAGATCGGGGGAGGATGCGGCCGGACTGCTGGCCGTCCAGGCGATCGATTGCATCCTGCTCGGACACGACCCGTCCGCTGGCGCGCTCGAGACGTGCAGCCGGATCAAGGCGGCGCCCGCCGTCCGCGACATCCCGCTCGTCGCCCTGGCGGCCGATACGGCGGCTGCCATCGAGAGCCTGAGTGCCGGCGCGGACGATGCCTTCGGCCGGGACGGGGACGGGGACGCGCTGCGGGCGCGCGTCCGGGCGCAGATCCGGCGCCGTCAGATGGAGGACGAGCAGCGCCGCGTCCGGGAAGCCCTGCTGCAGTCTCATCTCGAAGCGGCGAACGCCCGGGCGGCGCGGGAGCTGGCCGAGGCGCGCGCCGTCCTCGTCGAAGAACTGGAGCGCAAGAACCGGGAGCTCGAATCGTTCAGTTACTCCGTGTCGCACGACCTGCGGGCGCCGCTACGGAGCATCGACGGGTTCAGCCAGGCGCTCCAGGAGGACTGCGAACCGCTGCTCGACCGGGCGAGTCGCGAGCACCTGCGTCGCGTGCGGATGGCGGCGCGGCGGATGGGCGAGCTGATCGACGACCTGCTGCACCTGTCGCGCGTCGGCCGGGCCGGGATGCACCGGGCGCCGGTCAGCCTCTCGGACGTGGCGATGGCCGTGGTTGCCGACCTGAGGCGCCAGCATCCCGACCGGGAGGTGACGGCCGACATCGAGCCGGGGTTGGCCGCAGACGCCGACGTGCGCCTGGTGCGGGTGCTGCTGGAGAACCTGTTGGGCAACGCCTGGAAGTTCACCGGTGAGGTCGACGCGCCTCGCGTCGGGTTCCGGTCGGAGGGAGACCCGTGCGAGCCGGTCTTCGTCGTGCACGACAACGGGGCGGGCTTCGACATGCGGTACGCCGCGAAGCTGTTCCAGCCGTTCCAGCGGCTGCACGACGACACCCGGTTCCCCGGCACCGGCATCGGCCTCGCGACCGTCTACCGCATCGTCGAGCGGCACGGCGGGCGCGTGTGGGCGGAGGGCGCACCGGGCCGCGGCGCCACGTTCCACTTCACGCTTCCGGCGTCGCGCGCGGCCGACAGACTCGGGGTCGCGCACGCCGTGTAGGACATGAGCGCACACGAGGGGACAGAGGTGAAGCTCGCGCGCGCAGCGGGGTCGTGTTCGGCGCAGGCGTGCCGATAATGAAGACCAGCCGCATGATCGAACAGGTTGAAGCGCTGAACGGTCTGAAGGCGCTGATCGTCGAGGACTCGCCCGACGACGCCGAACTGCTGCTGCGCCACCTCCGGCGGCAGGGTCTCGAGATCGCCTTCCTCCGAGTCCAGACCGCGCCTGCGATGCGACAGGCGCTGTCGGACGAGGACTGGGACGTCGTCCTCTCCGACTACTCCATGCCGGAGTTCAGCGCCGAGGAGGCGCTGGGGATCCTTAAGGAGAGCGGGCTCGACATCCCCTTCATCATCGTGTCGGGCACGATCGGGGAGGAGACCGCCGTGCGCTCCCTCAAGGCGGGTGCGCACGACTTCCTGGTGAAGTCGCAGTTGAGCCGGCTGGTGCCGGCGCTCCAGCGCGAGGTCCGGGAAGCCGCGCGCCGCCGGCGCCTGCGCGCCACCGAGTTGCGGTTGTCCGAAACCCGGGAGCGCATGCGCTTCGCGCTCGATGCGTCGGGGGTCGGCACCTGGGAGACCGAACTGGCCACCGGCGCGACGGTCTGGTCGGAGGTGTTCGAGCGGATGCACGGCGTGGCGGCGGGAGGCTTCGCCGGCACGCTCGAGGCCCTCCTGGTGCTGGTACACGCGAACGATCGGGAGAGCGTCCGGGACCGCCTGGCGCAGGCGCGGTCGAACCACGGCGATCTCCGCTACGAGTACCGCGTGGTCCGCGCCGACGGGTCCACGCGATGGATCGCGTCGATTGGACGCACGTTCTATCACGATGACGGCCGGCCCGTTCGCGCGGCGGGCATCGGCATCGATATCACGTCACAGAAGGAGTACGAGGAGCATCTGCGGCAGGTGCAGCGGATGGAGTCGATCGGGAACCTGGCCGGCGGCGTCGCCCACGACTTCAACAACCTGCTCAGCGTGATCGACGGCTACAGCCACTTCCTGATGGAGCGTCTGGCCGCGGACGCCGAGGCGATGGCCGATCTCCGGGAAGTGCGAAGCGCCGTGACGCGCGCGTCGGAGCTCACGCGCCAGTTGCTGGCCTTCAGCCGGCGGCAGGTGCTCGAACCGCACGTCGTTTCGTTGAACGATCTGGTCGGAGGCCTGCAGAAGATGTTGCGCCGCCTGATCGAGGAGAACGTCCGGATCGAGTGCGACCTGGCGCCAGGGCTGCCCCCGGTCCACGTGGATCCCGGCCAGATCGACCAGGTCCTGGTGAACCTCGCGGTCAACGCCCGTGACGCCATGCCGGACGGCGGCGTGCTGACCATCGAGACGTCGCAGGTGGAGTTGCGCGCAGACGACGCCAGGCGGCACGAGCCGCTCCAGCCGGGCCCTCACGTGGCGCTCTCGGTGCGCGACACCGGCTCCGGCATGGCGCCCGACGTGCTGGCCCGTGCGTTCGAGCCGTTCTTCACGACGAAGCCTGTCGGCCAGGGGACCGGCCTCGGCCTGGCCACGGTCTACGGCATCGTCCGGCAGAGCGGGGGACGGATCGACGTGACGAGCGAGCCGGGAGCGGGCACGACGTTCCGCCTGTACTTCCCGGCGATGACCGGCCGGGAGCCCGAGAAGCTGTCCGACCTGCGCGCGCCGAGCGCCGGAACGACGGGGACCGAGACGCTGCTCGTCGTGGAAGACGATCGCACGCTGCGGATCCTCGACGAGCGGATCCTCCGCCGGCTGGGGTACGAGGTGCTGATGGCTGCCGACGGGACGGAGGCGCGGCGGCTGTGCGCATCCCACGCCGGACCGGTACACGTGCTGCTGACCGACGTCATCATACCGGGAGGCAGCGGTCCCGCCCTGGCCGAGTGGATCGTCCGTGAGCGGCCCGGAATCAGAGTCGTCTACATGTCCGGCTACACGGACAACACGATCGCGCACCACGGCGTGCTGGCGCCGGGGACGCACTTCGTGCAGAAACCGTTCACGTCGGATCAGCTCGCCCGCAAGATCCGCGAGGCGTTGTCGGACTCGATCCACCCGCCGCCTACGACGCGATCGCCGTCGTAGAAGACGGCAGCCTGGCCGGGCGCGACGGCGCTCTGCGCCGTCAGGAACCGCACTTCGGCGCGGCCGTCGTCGAGCGCCCGGACGCGCGCGGGCGCAGCCGGGTGCCGGTAGCGCACCTGCGTGGCCACCTCCAGCCACCCGTTCGGGGGCACGCCGCTGATCCAGTTGACCGACGAGGCGCGCAGCGTCGTGCGCTCCAGGGCCGCTCGCGGTCCCACGGTCACCGTGCCCGTGCCGGCGTCCAGGGCGAGGACGTAGAGCGGCGCCGGGGCGGAGACGCCCAGGCCCTTGCGCTGTCCCACGGTGAATCGGTGCACGCCGTCGTGACGGCCCAGCGTGCGTCCGTCTTCGTGCACGATGGCGCCTGCCCGGCGGCTGTCGGGCGCACGGCGCTCGACGAAGTCGGCGTAGCTGCCGGACGGGACGAAGCAGATCTCCTGGCTGTCCGGCTTGTCGGCCACCGCCAGCCCCAGGTGTCGTGCCCGCTCCCGGACGGCGGCCTTGGTCAGAGGTCCGACCGGGAAGCAGGCGGCCGACAACTGCGCCTGCGTGAGCGAGAACAGGAAGTAGGACTGGTCCTTGGCCGGGTCGGCGCCGCGCCTCAGCGCCCGGACTCCGTCAGCCTCCTCGGTGACCTGCGCGTAGTGGCCGGTGGCGACGAGGCCGGCACCCAGACCCTCGGCGCGATCGAGCAGCGTCGAGAACTTCAGGTCGCTGTTGCAGTGGGCGCAGGGCAGCGGCGTGCGTCCCGCCGTGTACTCGGAGACGAAGTTGGCGACGACCGTCCGCTCGAACTGCTGCTCGAAGTTCAGGATGTAGTGCGGAATCCCCAGCGCTCCGGCCGTGCGCCTCGCGTCGTGGAGGTCGTCGAGCGTGCAGCAGCCGCCGAACCGGGTGTCGCCGTCGCGCTGGTCGTACAGCTGCATCGACAGCCCGATCACGTCGTGCCCCTGCTCGACGAGCAGCGCGGCCGCGACGGACGAGTCCACGCCGCCCGACATGGCGACGATCACTTTCATTCGTGCAAGTCCCACATCCCGAATCCCAAGACCCAAGCCGAATCCCAACGCCCGAGACGCAACGCAGACCTCACGCTTCTATCCTCAATCGCCAATCCTGACTCGTCAATGCAATCACCAATCCTCACTCGTCAATGCAATCACCAATCCGCAATCGCGAATCCCCAATGATCATTGCCGTGTCGTTCGCGTCAGCGACCGCAGCTTGTCCACGATCCGTGGCAGGACCTCGATCGTCCGGTCGATCTGTGCCTCGTCGTTGCCTGCCCCCAGGCTGAACCGGATCGAGTTCTGCGTCCGGTGCGCGGGGAATCCCATCGCCTTGAGGACGTGCGAGGGTTCGAGCGTGCCCGACGAGCAGGCCGAGCCGGTGGAGACGGCGATGCCTTCGAGGTCCAGCGCAATCAGGAGCGACTCGGCCTCGACGCGGTCGAAGCTGATGTTGGTCGTGTTCGGGACGCGGGGCTCGATGCCGTTGACCACCGTCCCGGGCACGGCGGAGAGGATACCTCGCTCGAGGCGATCGCGGAGGATCCCCAGGGTGCCGGCGGCGGGCAGTTTCTCGCGGGCGAGGGCGGCGGCCACGCCGAAACCGACGATGCCCGGGACGTTTTCGGTGCCTGCGCGCCGGCCGCGCTCCTGGCGCCCGCCCGCGGTCAGCCGCTGCAGGCGCACACCGCGGCGGATCCAGAGCGCCCCGACGCCCTTGGGGCCGTTCAGCTTGTGCGCCGACAGGCTCAGGAGATCGACGCCGAGTCCCGTGACGTCGACGGGAACCTTGCCGGCCGCCTGCACCGCGTCGGTGTGGACGAGTGCGCCACGAGCGTGCGCGCGAGCGGCCAGCTCGGCGACCGGCTGGATCGTGCCGACCTCGTTGTTGGCGAGCATCACCGAGACGAGCGCCGTGTCGTCGGTCAGCGCGGTGTCGAGCGCGTCCCGGGACACGATGCCGGATGGGCCGACCGGCAGGAGCGTCGTGCGCCAGCCACGCCGGGCCAGCGCCTTCAGCGTGTTCAGCACCGCCTCGTGCTCGATCGCGGTGGCGATCAGGTGCCGCCTGCCGACGGTTTCGAGTGCCTCGGCCACGCCCCGGATGGCGTAGTTGTCGCTTTCGGTGCCGCCACCCGTGAACACGACGTCTCCCTCGCGGGCGCCGATCAGCGCCGCGACCGCCGCACGGGCCTCGTCGAGCAGCGCCCTGGCCCGCTGTCCGAACGTGTGGATGCTCGACGGGTTGCCGAAGCTCTCCCGGAGTACATGGGCCATCCGCTCGGCGACAGCGGGATCCACCGGGCTCGTGGCATTGTGGTCCAGGTACACGCGCATGCTCATGGCGATCGTATCAAGTTGCGCTAACTCTCAGCAATAAAAGGACTAGACACCCTTCGGCCGACTCACCTATACTCCGGGCTTCAGGTCCGTTGCGGGTTCTCGGTGGCATCTCGCTGCGGTTGGATGGGCAGGCGTCACCACGCCTCGTCAGCCAGGGGACAAGCTATGTGGAAGCGCGATGAATCAGTGAAACCGGCCGGCCCGCAGCCCGGCACGCCTGCGGGGGCGCCCCCCGCGTCCGCACCCGGGGCCGGGTCGTCAGGATCGCAGCCGGAGGCTCGCCGGCAGATCGAGAGGGACATGGTGAACATCGGGAAGTCAGTGGTCATCAAAGGGGAGCTGAACGGCAGCGAGGACCTGACGATCGAAGGGCACGTCGAAGGCAAGATCGAGTTGAAGGACCACGTGCTCACCATCGGTCCCAACGGCAAGATCAAGGCACAGGTGTTCGCCAAGAGCGTCATCGTGCTGGGCGACGTGCACGGCAACATCACCGCGTCGGACAAGGTGGACATCCGCGACAGCGGATCGGTGGACGGCGACATCGTGGCGCCACGCATGGCCATTGCCGAGGGCGCGCACTTCCGTGGCAGCGTGGACATGCAGAAGAAGCAGGCCGCGCAGGCGGCGGCTCCCGCGCAGCCGCCCCGGCCGGCGCAGCAGCCACAGGCGGCTCCTCAGGCGGCGGGAGCGCGCTGACGAGACTCTGGCCTGGTGCTGACTGATCTCTTTCGTCGCAAGGACGATCCGGAGGTGGTCGAGGGCGACCGCCCTCCGGTGGTTTCGACGAGGGCCCTTCCGAAGCTGCTGGCATCGCTCCGCACGCGCGGGCACACCGTTCTCGTCGACCTCGGTCCCGTCGTCGGGGGGAACCTGACCTTCTTCGGGGACCAGCTCGGCTGCAAGATCTTCGTCGAGGATCTCTTCCACGACCTGGATCGGCACGTGCGCGGCGGGTCTGCCGACGCGCTGCCCGCGTTCTTGGCGTCGCGCCTGCCGCAGCCGGACGGCAGCATCGATGCCGTGCTTGCCTGGGACGTGTTCGACTACCTGGAACGGCCGGCCGCGGAGGCGCTCGCGGGCGAACCGGTCCGCGTGCTCAAGCCGACCGGTGTGCTGTTCGCGATCTTCGGCACCGACAAGGTGGAGGTCGGCCAGCCGTTCTACACGCGTCGTCTCGTCGTGGACGAAACCGCGCTGATACACAAGGAATACCCTGCCGCACTCGGCAAGCAGCCCCCCTGGCTCAACAGGGACCTCATGCGGATGCTGGAGCCGTTGACCGTGGCCGAGCAGTTCCTGCTGAAGACTCACACGCGGGAGGTCCTGTTCCGGAAGCCGGCGGCCTGATGGCACGCCGCCCCCTCATCGCCCTGCTCACCGATTTCGGCACGCGCGATCACTACGCGGCGGCCATGAAGGGTGTCGTGCTGGACATCTGTCCCGACGTGACGCTCGTGGACATCACGCACGACATCCCTCCGCACGACATCCTGGGCGCGGCGCTCGAACTGGCCGCCGTGACGAAGTACTTCCCGCGCGGCACGATCTTCCTGACCGTGGTGGACCCGGGGGTGGGCACGGGACGGCAGGGGCTGGCCGTGGAAGGCGCGGAGAGCTACTTCGTGGCCCCCGACAACGGGGTGCTCACCCTGGCGCTCAGGGCGACCCCGCCGAAGCGGATCGTGGATCTCACCCAGCGCCGCTACGCACGGCCCTCGGTGAGCCGCACGTTCGAGGGGCGCGATCGATTCGCGCCTGCGGCGGCCTGGCTGGCCAAGGGCGTCGACCTCGCCGCGCTGGGGCGGCCGGTGCACGAGTGGCAGGAGATCGCCGTCCCCGAAGCGGAGGTCACCGGTGGTACGGCCACCGGCACGGTGCTGCGCGTGGATCGGTTCGGCAATCTGGTCACGAACATCGACCGCCGGACCTTCGAACGGATCGCGGCCGACGGACGCATCCAGCTCACCGTGGGCGGTCATCCCGTCGAACGCGTCGTGGACACGTACGCCGAAGCGGGTGCGTCCGAGGTGTGTGCGCTGTTCGGCAGCACGGAGCACCTGGAGATCGCCGTCAACGGCGGCTCGGCGGCCGAGACGCTGGCGCTCGGCCGTGGCGCGCCGGTCGAACTGGCGCCCGCCTGACCGCCCGCTTCGCCTTTCCGGACGACTCTGCTAGCATCCTGCGGCTCCATGCAGCGGTGAAGGCCAGGCAGAAAATCCCAAATCCCAAAGCCCAAGCCAAATCCCAAATCCCAAATCCCAAATCCCAACTTCCGAATCCCACATGACTTCAGATCTGTCGCTCGATTTCCTGCGCGTGGTCGAACAGGCGGCCATCGCGTGTGCGCACACCATGGGGCAGGGCGATCGCCGCAACTCCGACCGCGTGGCGGTGGAGGCGATGCGCCGGGACCTCGACGCCGTGCCGATCGACGGCACGGTGGTCATCGGTGAGGGCGAGCGTGACGAGGCGCCGATGCTGTTCATCGGCGAGAAGGTGGGCATGGCGCACCGGAGCGGCAACCCGGGCGCGTACCCGGCCGTGGACATCGCCGTCGATCCCCTCGAGGGCACCAACCTGTGCGCAACGGGGGCCGCCAACGCCATCGCCGTGCTGGCGGCGTCCACGAAGGGTGGCCTCCTGCACGCGCCGGACCTGTACATGGAGAAGCTGGTCGTCGGGCCCACGGCGAAGCACGTGGTCGATATCGACGCGCCGGTCAAGGACAACCTGGAGGCGATGGCCAAGGCGCTCGGCCGGCACGTCACCGATCTGGTGATCATCGTGCTGGACCGGCCGAGGCACGAACAGCTGATCGCCGACATCCGGGCGGCGGGCGCGCGCATCCGGCTCATCGGCGATGGCGACCTGTCGGCCGGCATCGCGGCGGCGGTCGTGGGCAGCGGCGTCCACGCCGTGATGGGCACGGGCGGCGCACCCGAGGGCGTGCTGACGGCGGCGGCCATGCGGTGCCTCCACGGAGAGATCTTCGCCCGGCTGGTCGTCACCAGGCCGGAACACGAGGCGCGGTGCCGGGCGATGGGCATCACGGATTTCAACCGCGTCTACAGGTCGGGCGATCTCGCGTCGGGCGAGCGGGTCATCTTCGCGGCCACCGGCGTGACGGACGGGACGCTGATGAAGGGGGTGCGGTTCTTCGGGGACGGCACGCGCACGGCGTCCCTGGTCATGCAGACCCACCCGCACCAGGTGCGCTTCATCGACAGCATCCACATCACGTCTGGCAGGGAGGACGTGAAGCTGCGGTTCTGACGGCTGTGCGCACGACGCCCCGTTCTGAGCGGGCGGCGCTGGTCGGCCTCGTGCCTTCGGCCAGCCGCCGCCACGATGCCGAGCGGTCACTCGACGAACTGGACGGCCTTGCCGGCGCGGCAGGAGCGGAGGTCGTCCTGCGCGTACAGCAGGAACGGCGGGCGCCGGACCCGGCGGGGTACCTCGGCCGCGGGAAGGTGGCCCAGCTCGCGGCCCTGGTGGCCGAGATGGGGATCGACCTCGTCGTGGTCGACGACGAGCTGGCGCCCGGCCAGCTTCGCACGCTGGAGCAGGCACTGTCGTGCAAGGTGCTGGACCGGACCCAGGTCATCCTCGACATCTTCGCGCGGCGTGCGCGGACGCGCGAGGGCCGGCTGCAGGTCGAGCTGGCCCAGCTCCGCTACCTGCTGCCGCGGCTCGTCGGCGCGAGTGCGGCCCTGTCGCGTCTGGGCGGCGGCATCGGCACCCGCGGTCCGGGTGAAACGAAGCTCGAGACGGATCGCCGGAGGCTGCGCACGCGCATCCAGACGCTCCAGCGCGACATCGACCAGGTGCGCGAGCGGCGCGCGCGGCTGCGAGAGCGCCGTCACAAGCGATCCGTGCCGACCGTGGCGCTGGTCGGCTACACCAATGCCGGCAAGACGACGCTGTTCAACCGGCTCACCAGCGCCGGCGCCACCGCGTCTGATGCGCTGTTCGTCACGCTCGATCCCCTGCTGCGCCGTGTGCGCCTGCCCGATCGGCGCGAGCTGCTGCTGACCGACACCGTCGGGTTCATCGACCGGCTGCCGCACACGCTCGTCGCCGCATTTCGCGCCACGCTGGAAGAAGTCGTGGAGGCCGACCTGGTCCTGCACGTCATCGATGCGTCGGCCGAAGACCACGACCGCCGCCGAGCGGCCGTGACGCGGGTCCTGGAGGAGGTCGGGGCCGGCGGCGTGCCCGTCGTGGACGTCTACAACAAGGTCGATCGGGTGTCGGCGGACGAGCGACAGCGGCTGCGGCTCCGGAGCGGTCCGGCCGTGCTGCTGTCGGCGGCGACCGGTGAGGGCGTCGACGACCTCATGGACGTCGTGGCCGCGCGGCTCGCGCTCGACACCCGGCGGGTCATCATCGACCTGGACGCGGGCGACGAGGACGATCGGCGCCGCATCGCGCAGCTCTACCGGGTGGCGAGGGTCCTGAGCCAGGAGACAGTGGACGGGCGGGTGCGGATCGAGGCGGAGGTGCCGAGGGGGCTACTGGACCGACTGACGGCCCAAGAGTAGCAAGTCCCCAAGTCCCGAGATCCCACACCCCAAGCCAGATCCCAACGCCCGAATCCCAACCCGGATTCCAATCCTCAATCCTCAATCGGCAATCGCCAATGCCATCGTCAATCACCAATCCCTAATCACCAATTGCCCTGGTCCGCGGTACACTCGATCGCTCCGTGCGCATCCTGACCTTCGCCAACCAGCTCACGCTGCTGCGGATTCTCCTGATTCCGTTCTTCGCGGTGGCCGTCGTGTACGGCTATCCCGGAGTGGCGCTGGCGACGTTCGTGACCGCCGGCGTGACCGACCTGCTCGACGGCCTCATCGCGCGGGCCACGAAACAGCGCACGAATCTCGGTGCGTGGCTGGACCCGATGGCGGACAAGCTGCTGCTCGTCACCGCCTTCATCGTGCTCACCGTGCCGGGCACCGAGGTGTACAACCGCATTCCGCTCTGGCTGACGATCCTGATCATCAGCCGCGACGTGGCGATTGTCGGCGTGGTGGCGGCCGTGAACCTGGCCAGCGGGCCGCGCACGTTCCACCCCTCCGTCTGGGGCAAGCTGGCGACCGCCACCTACCTGCTGACTTGCTCCCTGTTCATCCTGTTCAACTACCTGGGGCGCGCCTCGGTCGTGCTCGATCTCGCGGTCTGGACTGCCCTGGTCGTGACGCTCGGATCCGGCGCAGACTATGCGCGCAGGTTGAGGCAGGTCATCTCGGAGGACCGCTGAAGCCGAACGAAGTCTCCGCCCGGCGCGCCTTCGGGTGAAGCGGCGCCGAGAAAAGGCAATCTTCCGCCGGCAGGGTGCTGGATTGGTTTGTGTAAGGGGTAGACTGGAGTCCGCGGTTCGGTAACCGCGTTTCCGGAGGCATCGGCGCTCACATGGGGCGAATCGGTCGTTCGCTGTTTCTCGTTGCACTGCTGACCGGCATTCCCGGCCTGGCGCCTGCCGCGCCCTTCTCGCTCTACGTCCAGCCCATTCAGGTTTGCAACGACGCTGGAACCGTGTGCGCGAACTCGGCACAGACGCTGTACGAAGCCGAAGGTGACAAGATCTGGGCGCAGGCGGGCATCGACCTCGTGTTCCTCCCGTGGGTGCAGTTTCTCGAGACGGACTACCTGTCGATTACCGACCCGAGCATCGACGCCACCGAGTTGTTCGACATGTGGGGTGAGGGCCACGTCCCGGGGGCGGTGAACATGTGGTTCGTTCAGACCCTCGAGAGCGCCGGTACGGCGTACGGCATCGCGCTGCTGGGCACGGTCGTCGGAGCCGGCTTCGCGGCGATTGCGGACGCGGTATTCAGCTACGCCGGGGGAGCCGGACGACGCGACACGATCGCGCACGAGATCGGCCACGTGCTCGGGCTCCCGCACTACAACTTCAGCGAGCCCGCGTGTACTCCGCCCGCTGACAGCGCGCAGAACCTGATGACCAGCGGGTCCTGCCGGTCGCCGGTGACCAACATCAGCCAGATCACCCCGGATGGCGCGATGCTGGCTCGATTGACGTCCGCTCAGATTGCCACGGCCCTCGAGAGCGATCTCCTGTTCGACGAGGCCATGGAGCCGATCCCCGAACCCGCGTCGCTGCTGCTGCTCGGTGGCGGCCTGCTGCTGGGGCATCGGCGCCTGCGCCGCCGGGGCGGGAAGGGCGAGTAGGGCGCGTCTATCGTCCTCGCGACAGCTGGACGGTTCGCAGGTCCACCCAGAGATCGATGCCGGCGACTGTCGGCACCACTGCCCGCCCCGCGCGTGGGTCGAGCATGGCGGGCCGTCGCATCCAGGGTCCGAAACGCTCGTTCGAGGGAAGCGAACCCAGGCGGACGCCCAGTGCGTCCTCGACGTCCTCGAACGACCATTCCTGCCTCACCTTCCCGTCCGCACCGATCACCATCACGGCGTAACGGCTGAAGATGTTGATCCACTCGTCGAGGCAGACCACGATACCCATGTCGCTGACGAGCGCCTGGCGCGGGCCGAACTCCTGCGGCAGCTCGCGTGCCCAGACCCGCGCGGTGCCCCTCGAGAGCTCGGCGTGCGCCCGCCGGGATCTCCAGCCGTCCTGCGTGGACAGCACGAGCCGGTACGCGCCCGATGGCGAGGTCATCTCCTGTCGCGCCGGCGGGTGAGGAACGAAGTCGGTCACAGGCCGTTGCGCCCCAGAGGGCGAGGGCACGAGCGCCGCCAGCAGCATGACACCTCCCAGCGAGCGTCCCATGCCGCGATTGTACGGCCCACGGACGATCGAAGCGTGACCCCGTGACCCTTTGGGCTTTGGTCCCTGGGATTCGGCTTGGGATTCGGGATTCGGGATTCGGGACTTGAAACGCAGCCCGCGTCTCTACGGGCGGTCTGCGACCTTCTCTCGAAAGTAACCCACCGTCCGGACCAGCCCTTCTCTCAGGCCGACCCCGGGTGCCCATCCGAGCAGCGTGCGCGCCCGCGTGACGTCCGGCCGGCGCTGTTTCGGATCGTCGACCGGCAGGGGGCGGTGGACGATCCGGCTGGTCGAGCCGGTCAGCTCGATGATCGACCGGGCGATCTCCTCGATCGTGACCTCGTGCGGGTTCCCGATGTTGATCGGATCGTGTGTGTCGGCCTCCATCAGGCGGAGGACGCCGTCGACCAGGTCGCTGATGAACGTGAAGCTGCGCGTCTGCGTGCCGTCGCCGAAGACGGTGACGTCTTCGTTCGCGAGCGCCTGCGTCATGAACGCAGGCACCGCCCGGCCGTCCCGGAGCCGCATGCGCGGACCGTAGGTGTTGAAGATCCGGACGATGCGGGTGTCCAGGCCGTGGTACCGGTGGTAGGCAAGGGTGATGGCTTCGGCGAATCGCTTGGCCTCGTCGTACACGCCACGGGGGCCGATGGGGTTCACGTTGCCCCAGTAGGTTTCCCTCTGGGGGTGTTCCAGGGGGTCGCCGTACACCTCGGATGTGGAGGCCAGCACGAACGTCGCGCCCTTGGCCTTGGCCAGGCCGAGCGCGTTGTGCGTGCCGAGCGACCCGACCTTCAGCGTCTGGATCGGCAGCTCGAGGTAGTCGATCGGGCTGGCGGGGCTCGCCCAGTGGAGCACGTAGTCGACCGGGTCGTCCACGTCGATGTAGCGGGTGACGTCGTGCCGGATGAACTGGAGGTCGCGCTCCCGCAGGTGCGCGATGTTGGCCAGGTCGCCGGTGAGCAGGTTGTCGATCGCCACCACGGCGTGGCCGCGATCCAGCAGCGCCTCGCAGAGATGGGAGCCGATGAAGCCGGCAGCCCCGGTGACGACGGTTCGCGGGCGGCGGTCAGCCATCCCGGCGGCCCGCGGCGGAAGGACGGCGCAGCCGCTGCACTAGGCGACGCCGCGGCTGAAGAGCCCGCGCACGACGGTCAGCCACATGATCTTGATGTCGAGCGTGACCGACCAGTTCTCGATGTAGTAGAGGTCGTATTCGATGCGTTTCTCCAGCGAGGTGTTGCCGCGCCAGCCGTTCACCTGGGCCCACCCCGTGATGCCGGCCTTCACCTTGTGGCGGAGCATGTACTGCGGGATGCGGTCCTTGAACTGCGCCACGAAATACGGCCGCTCCGGGCGCGGGCCGACGATCGACATCTCCCCCTTCAGGACGTTCCAGAACTGCGGCAGCTCGTCGAGGTCGAACCGGCGCAGCCAGCGCCCGGCCGGCGTGCACCGCGGATCGTCGTCTCTCGCCCAGACGGGTCCGCTCGAGTCCTCGGCGTCTTCGTACATCGAGCGGAACTTCCACACGGTGAACGCCCTGCCGTCGAGGCCCATGCGCTCCTGCTCGTAGAGGACGCGCCCCGGCGACGTGAGCCGCACCAGCAGGGCGATGAGCAGGCCGGGGACGGCGAGCACGACCAGCGCAGCCGCCGACAGCACGATGTCGATCCCGCGCTTCATCAGCGCGTTGAAGCCCTGCAGGGGCACGTCGTTGACGTTGATGATGGGGAGCCCGTCCAGGTCTTCGAGCCGCGCCCGCAGCGCGATGAACTGGAGCAGGTCGGGGACCACCTTCACGTCGAGGCACTCGCGGCTGGTCACGTTGATCAGGTCGAGCAGTTTCGAGTGCTCCTCGATCGGCAGCGCCACGTACAGGTGATCGGCGCGCTCGCGGCGGGCGACCTCGGCCACCTCGTCGAGCGAGCCGAGCAGCGGGAGCCCGCGGTAGCCGATGTGATCGCCGGCGGCGCGGTCGTCCACGAAGCCGAGGATCTGGTACCCGAGCTCGCGGTGCTGCAGGATGCGGTCGGCGACCAGGCGGCCGAGGTCCCCGGCGCCGGCGATCAGCACGCGCTTGAGGCCGATGCCGGCCCGCCAGCGGCGCTCGAGCAGCTCCCGCACCCCTTCGCGGGAGGCGTAGGCGAACAGCACGTTGATGACGAGGAAGATCGCCCAGACGAGCTGCGAGACCTCGTAGGCGCCCTGGGACTTGGCTTCCTCCGACACGTAGTACGCCTGCACGTACAGCGTCGAGACCACGCCCAGCACGACCGCCAGGATGCTGCCGATCAGCACGCCGAAGAAGTCGTCCACGCGCGAGCGGCCGCGGCGCAGCCGGTACACGCCCTGCAGGTGGAAGGCCAGCGGCGTGAGCAGGGCCACGAACGGCAGCACGTTGACGTACTGGTCGATCGGCGGGTACCCCTTCCGCACGGGGATCAGTCCGCTCTCGAAGCGGATCCCGTACGCGAGGACGAACGCCCAGGCGGCCAGCAGCACGTCCACGAGGACGTGGAAGGCCACGAGCAGGCGGTTGTACCGTCTCACCATCGCCGTGCGGGCCCCGCGGCGTGTGTGTCCGCGATCACCCGCGCGAGCTGCTCGCGGCAGCGCCCGCGCGAGAACCGCTCGGCCTGCCGGCGGGCGGCATCGGGGTCGAACGTGCGGCGGGGCACCTCCGAGAGGGCGGCGGCCCACGCCTCGACGCCGAGGTCGCGCACGAGGACACCCGTCTCACCGTCCACCACGGTCTCGAGCGCGCCGCCGGCACCGAGCGCGACCACGGGACGGCCGCACGCCTGCGCTTCGAGCGGTACGATCCCGAAGTCCTCCTCGGCGGTCTGCACGACGGCGGCAGCCCGCCGGTATTCGTCGCGGATCGCCTCGTCGGAGAGCCGGCCGAGGAACTCGACCGTGCCGTTGGCCCGGCGCTCGAGCGCGCGCCGCTCGGGGCCGTCCCCGGCGATCCGCAGGCGGACGCCCGCACGATGGGCCGCATCGATGGCGAGATCGATCCGCTTGTAGGGAACCAGCGCAGACACGATCAGGACGTGATCACCAGGGATGGTGCCGTCGGGGCGATAGAAAGCCGTGTCGACAGGCGGATACACGATGGTGGCCTGACGATTATAGTAGCGGCGGATCCGCCCGGCAACGTGCGCGGAGTTGGCGAGGAAGCGCCCGACGCGCGACGCGGTGGCCGCATCCCACCGCGCCAGCCGTCTCAGCACGGGCCGGTAGAGCCAGCGCGATCGCCTCGCGCCGACGCGCGCGGCCCCGAAGTACACCTCGAACTGGTCCCAGGCGTATCGCATCGGCGAATGGCAGTAGCACACGTGCACCGCCCGCCCGGGCGCGACGACGGCCTTCGCGACGGCGTGGCTGCTGCTGATGACCAGATCGTAGCGATCGAGGTCGAACTGCTCGATCAGGGCGGGGAAGAGCGGGAGGCAGTGGCGATAACGGCGCCGAAGCGGTGGCAGGCGCTGCAGCGAGCTGGTGACGATGCGCCGGTCCTCGATCGTGGCCGACACCGATCCCCGTTCGTGGACCAGCGTGAAGAGATCGGCGGCGGGGAACAGCTCGCAGAGGACCTCGAGGACCTTCTCGCCCCCCCGCATGCCCGTGAGCCAGTCGTGCACGAGCGCGACGTTCATGACGCGTTGGCACTCCGCCCGTTCCGGTTCGCGACATCGCGATAGATGGCGAGCGTCTGGTCCACCGATCGGACCCACGAGAACGCGCGTGCCCGCGCGAAGCCCTTCTCCCGCAGCGTGTCGCGGAGCGCCTGGTCCGTCAGCACCCGCCTGATTCCGTCCCTGATGTCGATGGCGTCGTAGGGATCCACGAGGACCGCGGCGTCACCGGCCACCTCCGGCAGTGACGACACGTTCGAGGTCACCACCGGCGTGCCGTACGCCATCGCCTCGAGCGGCGGGAGCCCGAACCCCTCGTACAGCGACGGGAACACGAACGCCGCCGCCAGCTTGTAGAGCACGGCCAGCGTGTCATCGCTCTGGAAGCCCAGGAACCGCACGTGCTTGTGCAGCTTGTGCTGGTGGACGGCATGCCGGAGCGCCGGGTACTTCGAGATCTCGTCGCCGATGATCAGCAGTTTCAGGTCGCTGAACCCCTCACGGCGCAGCCCCTCGAACGCGTCGATCAGGCGCACCAGGTTCTTGTGCGGCTTGACCGTGCCGACGTAGAGCACGAACGGATGGTGCAGCTGGTACCGCTCGCGCACGCGGCCGATGGCTTCCTCGTCCATCGTCCGTCCGAAGCGTTCGTCGAGCGCGTTGTAGGTCACCACGACCTTGTCGGGCCGGACGCCGAAGTAGCGCAGGAGGTCCTGCTTCGAGGCCTCGGAGACCGTCAGGACCCGATCCGCCCGTCGGATGGCCGACCACATCGACGCCCGCGCGTACAACCAGGCGGCCCGGTTCGGCAGGTACTGGGGGAAACGGAGGTGGATGCAGTCGTGGATGGTGACCACGGAGCGACACGGCACGGCCGGAGGCAGGACGTAGTGCGGCGCGTGAAAGACATCCGGCTTCTCCCGCCACAGGACCCACGGGACGTGGATCTGCTCGCGGAGGGAATAGTTGGGCGACGGCTCGCGCACCGCGCGGAAGTTCTCGCCCAGTTGCCGCGCGACCGGCATGTCCTGCTCGAGGCATAGCAGGACGTACTCGGTTTCGCGGTCGGCACGGGCCAGGTGCCGCAGCAGGTTGCGGATGTAGGTCCCGATGCCGAAATCGTGCAGCTTGCGGGCGTCGATGGCGACGCGCATGCCGGAGATTCTGTCACACGGGTCGCTTCCAGCGTGCGAGGAGGCGCGCCAGCGGGGCGAGGCGCGGGTGGTGCTTCTCGTAGAACGCCAGGTGGCTCTCCCGCCAGGCCTGTGCGACCCGATCCGGCACCGTGGCGCCCGATCGGCCCCGGCGATGAACGACCTCCGCGACGGGCGTGAAGAGCACCGTGTGACCCGCTCCCCGGATCGCGGCGCAGAAGTCCACGTCTTCCAGGTACATGAAGTAGCGTTCGTCGAGGAGCCCGGCCTGCTCTGCCGCGCCGCGACGGACGAGCAGGCAGGCACCGGTCACCCAGTCCACGACGCGCTCGCGACGCGTCGCCTCCTCGATGTACTGCCTGGCCCACCGCGCCCCGCGGGCGCCGCCGCGCACCAGGGCGCGCTGGCCGAGTTCGCTGATCGGGCCCGGCATTCGACCGAACGAGAGTTCGGCATGTCCATCCCCGTCCACCAGCCGGGGCCCGACGACTCCGACGGCAGGCTGTTCCTGCAGGCGTCGCACGAGCGCGTCGATCGCCCCGGGCGGCACGACGGCGTCGTTGTTGAGCAGCAGGATCAGCTCGGACGACGACTGGCGGATCGCCAGGTTGTTGGCGCGCGCGAAGCCCAGGTTCCCACCGGCCTCGATGAGGCGCACCCCCGGCCAGCGCGACCGCACCCGCGCCGCGCTCCCGTCGGCAGACGCGTTGTCGACGACGACGACCTCGTGCGACACCTCCGGCGGGGCGGCGGCGAGCGCCGCCAGGCAGGCGTCCAGATCGTCCCGGGTGTTGAAGCTGACGATGACGATCGTGAGCGTCGGCGTCACGGGCGTTCCGCGCGGGACGCAGCCGCTTCCACGAGCGCGTGCAGGACGGTTGCGGCCGAGCGCCGCCACGAGCAGCGCTCGAGGACCGGACGGGCCGCGGCCAGGCGCACCCGCCGCATCGCGTCGTCGAAGAGGACGCGCTCGAGCGCCGCGTCCACCAGTGCGGGATCGGGGCGAGGAACGTACTCGGCTGATTCGCCGAACACCTCGCGCGCGACCGGCGTGTCGAGCAGGACGACCGGCACCTCGCGGGCCAGTGCGTCGAGCGGCGTCAGGCCAAAGCCCTCGTACTCCGACAGGAACGCGAAGGCGCTGGCCGCCCCGTAGGCGGCGCCAAGTTCCTCGTCAGTCACCCGGGGATGGAGGTCGATGCGATCGGCCGCGCCGCTCGTCGCGCGCAGCTGCTCGATGTCGATGTGGGGGAAGGTCCGGTCCTCCCCGATCACCGTGAGACGAACGGCCGGGTGCCGGCGAGCCAGCCGCCCGAAGCCGGCGATCAGGGCCGGGAGGTGCCGGCGGTTGAACAGCGACCCGACGTACAGCACGTGGGGCTGGCGCACCGCGGCGGCCTCAGCCGTACGGGTGGCCCCCGGCGCCGCGGCTCCCGGTGCGGCGGTTCCAAGCGAGGTCGTCCCGGACGGCACGGCCAGGATCCGATCCAGCGGCACGCCCAGGTGCTCGTGGATCTCGCGGCGCGAGAACTCCGAGACCGTGAGCACACGCACTGCCCGGGCCGCGGCGAGTCGCGTCGTGACCCGGCGCCGGAGCCCTTCACGCCACCGGAACCACTCCGGGTGGGCGGCAAACGAGACGTCGTGGACGGTCACGACCAGCGGCGCGGCTCCCCAGACCGGGCCGGAGTATCCCGGCGCAAAGAGCACGTCGGCACGCGTGCGGCGCAGCCATCGTGGAAGCGCGACCTGTTCCCACCAGAGCCCGCGGCCCGGCAGCACCTCGGCGCGTCCCAGCAGCGGCGCGGCCGGCGGTGGCACAGGCTCCGGTGCGCAGAGGATGATCTCGTGCTCCAGCGCATCGGGCATCCCGCGCCACGCCTTCAGGATCTCGGACAGGTAGCGGCCGACCCCGGTGGGATGTCCGGTCAGCTCCCGGGCGTCGATGGCGATGCGCATGGGAGGTCAAGTGTACGGCTGCCAGCGCCCACGCCCTTGGTCTGACCGCGATCTCCTCCTCGATCTCTCTGGCAAGGGTCTCCTCTGGCGATTCCGGGGGTTCAACGTGCCCGCCAATGGCATCCCAGACGCCGGGGTAGAAGGGCCTGTCTTCCCCGCGACGCCCGAGGAGCACCGACCCGTTCCGAAACAGAAAGCCGCCGGAGCAGTCTGCCATGTCCTACCGCTCTTTCATCGCTGTCCGACGGTGCGCGGGAGTCGCCTCACTTTGGGACTTGGGCCTTGGGATTTGGCTTGGGCTTTGGGATTTGACGCCCTTCACCCTCTCTCCCGTCTTCGTCTGAGCGCGTCGCCGTAGGCCTGCCAGAGGGTTGCCGCCGCCCGTTCCCAGGAGAACTCGCGAGCGCGCGCCAGGCCGCGTTCCGCGCAATCGCGCGCCACGGCGGCGTCGTCGAGCAGGCGCGCCAGTGCCGCCGTGAAGGCGTCGAGGTCGTCCGGGTCGACCAGCACGCCCGCCTCGCCGACCACCTCCGGCAGCGATCCGCGGCTGGCCGCCACCACCGGCACGCCGGCCGACATGGCTTCGAGGACCGGCAGACCGAAGCCTTCATCGCGGGACGGGAGCACGAGCAGGCGCGCGCCTGACAGGAGATCCTCCCGCTGCTCGGCCGGGACATAGCCCAGATGGCGCACGTGGCCGGAAAGGGGCGGCCGCGACCAGCGCTCGGCCCAGGCCTCGGCGTCAGGCGTGATCCGTCCCGCCAGCACCAGATCCGGCGTCGCAGGACGCCGCTGGAGCAGCCGTTCGTAGGCATCCAGCAAGGCGCCAACGTTCTTGCGCGGCTCGAGGGTGCCCACGAACAGGACGTAGCCGTCCGCTGGCACGTTGGGCTGGCGGCCCAGCGTGCGCCACGTCGGGGCTCCCGGCGAGCAGACGTAGACACGTTCCCCGGGCACGCTGAACGTGCCGCTGACCAGCGACCCGGTGTAGCGGGAGGGGACGACGATCGCATCTGCGCGGCGCGCGTGCCGGGCTGCCAGCGCAGGGTAGTCCCGCCGGATTTCCGCGGCCGTGCGCTCGGGATGCGCCAGGAAGTAAAGGTCGTGGATGGTCACGACCTGAGCGGCCTTCGCGGTGGGAATCAGCAGCGGATGCGCCGCGTGCACGACGTCGGCAGCGCCGACCAGCCGCTCGACAGGTGGCCATGCCTGCCGGTGCCAGAGATAGTTGAGCAGCCGGACCGGCACGCGGCGGTCGATGATCGGGGCACCCACGTCGGCCGAGGCACCGGGCGACGGCCGATCCCGCCAGGACGAGGTGAACAGGGCGATCTCGTCGGCGTCGGAGGGCCGCTGGTGGACGGCAGCCCTGGCCAGGCCGTGCATGTACTCCCCAACACCGGTCCGGCTCCTGAGGGCCGGCCGATAGTCGATGACGACCCGCACGGCCGGGAAGCGTAGCACAGCCCCTGCCGCAGCCTGTCCCGGCTTCGTTGCTGCAAGTCCTTTGTTTTCAGCATGGTGACAGGGATGGCCCGGTGTGGTACCGTCAGGAACTTTCCATTCTGTCGGGGTTGATCAGCCATGAAGCTCGCCGTCATCGGGACTGGCTACGTAGGGCTCGTGATCGGGGCCTGCTTCGCGGAAACCGGCAACACGGTTGTCTGCGTGGACAAGGACGCGGCGAAGATCCGGACGCTCCGCCGCGGCCGCATGCCGATCTACGAGCCGGGGCTCGAAGAGCTGGTCCGGCGCAACGTCGCGGAAGGGCGCCTGACGTTCACGACCATGCTGGCCCGGGCGGTGCGCCAGGCCCACGCGATCTTCGTGGCGGTCGGGACGCCCCAGGGTGAGGACGGGTCTGCCGACCTCAACCACGTGCTGGGGGTGGCCCGCGACGTGGCGAAGGCGATGAACGGCTACAAGGTCATCGTGGACAAGAGCACGGTGCCGGTCGGGACGGCGGCGCGCGTGCGCGACGTGGTCCGGCGGGAGACGACGCACCCGTTCAGCGTCGTCAGCAACCCCGAGTTCCTCAAGCAGGGGTCGGCGGTGGACGACTTCCTGAAGCCGGACCGGGTCGTGCTGGGGGTGGAGGACCCCCGGGCCCGCGACGTGATGCTCGAGATCTACAGTCCGTTCACGCGCACGGGGGCGCCGATGCTGGTGATGGACTGCGCCAGCGCGGAGCTGACGAAGTACGCGGCCAACGCGCTGCTGGCGACCCGGATCTCGTTCATGAACGAGGTCGCGAACGTCTGCGAGCGTGTGGGAGCCGACGTGGATCAGCTTCGGCGCGCCATCGGCGCCGATCGGCGCATTGGGCCCTCCTTCTTGTTTCCCGGCGTCGGCTACGGCGGCAGCTGCTTTCCGAAGGACGTCCGGGCGCTCCGGCACTTCGCCGCCCAGGGGAAATACGAGTTCCGGATCCTGCGGGCCGTCGAAGAGGTGAACGAGCTCCAGAAGACGCGCCTCTTCGCGAAGCTGCACGAGCACCTGAGCCCGCTCAAGGGCCGGACCGTGGCCGTCTGGGGGCTGGCGTTCAAACCGCGCACCGACGACATGCGGGAGGCGCCCTCGATCACGCTGATCGAGAGCCTGATCGAGGCTGGCGTCCGGGTGCAGGCGTTCGACCCGGTAGCGATGAAGACGGCGCGGGGGATCTTCGGGAGCCGAATCGCCTATGCGTCGAACGGCTATGACGCGCTGAAGGGTGCCGACGCCCTGGCGATCGTCACCGAGTGGAACGAGTTCCGGCGGCCCGACTTCGAGCGGATGCGCAAGCTGATGCGGGCTCCTGTGGTGTTCGACGGCCGGAACCTCTTCGAGCCCGCCCAGATGGCGACCAGCGGCTTCACCTACATCTCGATTGGCCGATAGCGTGCGAACGGTGCTGGTGACCGGCGGAGCAGGCTACGTGGGCAGCCATGCCGCGCTGGCGCTGCGCGGGGCCGGCTACCGGACGATCATCTACGACAACCTCTCGGCGGGGCACGCGGAGGCGGCGCTCAGCGCCCCGCTCGTCGTTGGTGACATCGCGGACGTCAGCGCGGTGCGGGCGGCCATCCGCGACCATGACGTCTCGGCGGTCCTCCACTTCGCGGCCTGGCTGAACGTCGGCGACTCGGTGTCCGACCCGTCCGGCTACTACCGCAACAACGTCGCGGGCACGCTGGCCACGCTGGAAGCGATGGTCCGGGAAGGGTGCCGGTCGTTCGTCTTCTCATCGACGTGTGCGGTATACGGAGAGCCGGTGGCCACGCCCATCCTCGAGTCGCACCCCACGGTGCCGATCAGCGCCTACGGACAGACGAAGCTGGCGCTCGAGCAGGCCCTGCCGCACTTCGAGCGGGCGTACGGGCTCCGATCGGTTCGCCTCCGGTACTTCAACGCCGCCGGGGCCGATCCCGGGGGCGCGCTCGGCGAAGACCACGCCCCGGAGATCCACCTGATCCCGCTGGCGCTCGGCGCCGCCTGTGGTGGCCCGGCGCTGCAGGTGTTCGGCGACGACTATCCGACGCCGGACGGGACCTGCCAGCGGGATTACGTCCACGTGTGCGACCTGGCCGATGCGCACGTGCGCGCCCTGCAGTACCTGGAGGCAGGAGGCACCTCGGGCTCGTTCAACCTGGGCACGGAGCGCCCTTCGTCGGTCCTGGACGTGCTGGCCGCCTGCGGGCGGGCAGCCGGCCGCGCCGTGGCGTACCGCATCGGTCCCCGGCGGCCCGGCGA
>VFZH01000008.1 GCA_016871255.1 Acidimicrobiia bacterium
CAGCAGCGTCCCGCCCGAGAGCATGGCCGTGGATTTCCAGGTCATCGACGCGCTTCATTCTACTCTTTCGGATTCCGGTGCCGGCTCCGATACCCGCACGAGGGACCGGCGTGCGTGGGTCTGTGTTAGGATTCGCCGTGCACCCGGTCGCGTTCCGAAACCCGTTCGATCGGACGTCTCAGCCGCTGCACACCGTCGCCCTCATCCCCGCCCGCTTTCAGTCCACACGATTTCCCGGCAAGCCGCTGGCCGACCTCGCCGGCCGGCCGATGATCGAACACGTTTATCGCCGGACGGCGGCTGCGCGCTCGGTGGACGCCGTCGCCGTCGCGACCGACGATCCCCGCATCGTCGCGGCCGTGGAAGCCTTCGGGGGCGTCGCCCGGCTGACGGCGGCCCGTCACCGCAGCGGCACCGACCGCATCGCGGAAGTGGCGCGCGACCTGGCCTGCGAGGTCGTCGTCAACGTCCAGGGGGACGAGCCGCTGATCGACCCGGACGAGATCGACCGCGTGGTGGAACCGTTCGCAGCCGACGCGTCGGTGCTGATGACCACGCTGCGGACGCCGCTGACGGCAGCGGCCGACTACCAGAGCCCGCACGTGGTGAAGGTCGTGGTCGATCGCGACGGAGACGCGCTGTACTTCTCGAGGGCGCCCATCCCGTCCATCGGGCCGGCTGCCTTCGACGCTGCTCAGGCCGGGAGAGCCGGCCGCCACAGCGGAGTGCCCACGGTCGCAGCGCCCGGACCGGCTGAAGCCGGCCCGCACAAGGGAGAGGTGGCGGCCGGAGGCGGACCGATGTATCGGCACATCGGGGTGTACGCGTACCGCCGGACGTTCCTTCTCGAGCTGACACGCCTCCCCCCGTCTCCCCTCGAGCTCGCGGAATCCCTCGAGCAGCTCCGCGCGCTCGAGCACGGCTTCCGCATCCGCACCGTCGAAACCCCCAACCCGTCCGTCGGCGTGGACACGCCGGCGGACCTGGAGCGCGTCCGGCGTCTGCTGGCCGTTGCCGCGCGCGTGTGAGAGCGTCCTGATGCAGGCACCTGCTGGGTCCCCCGTCAAGTACATCTTCGTCACCGGCGGCGTGGTCTCCTCCCTGGGCAAGGGGCTGGCCGCCGCGTCGATCGGACGGCTGCTCGAGGAGCACGGCCACCGCGTCGCGCTGATGAAGTTCGATCCCTACATCAACGTCGATCCCGGCACGATGAGCCCGTACCAGCACGGCGAGGTCTACGTGACCGACGACGGGGCCGAGACTGACCTGGATCTCGGGCACTACGAACGGTTCACCAGCATGGTGGCGTCCCGCAACAGCAACTGGACCACCGGCAAGATCTACCTGTCGGTCATCCAGAAGGAACGCCGCGGCGACTACCTCGGGCGCACCGTGCAGGTGATCCCGCACATCACCAACGAGATCAAGGAAGCCATCCGCACCGCGGCCCGCAACGTGGACGTGGTCATCGTGGAGATCGGCGGCACGGTCGGCGACATCGAGAGCATGCCCTTTCTCGAAGCGATCCGGCAGTTCCGGCTCGACGTGGGGCGCGACAGCGCGGTCTACATCCACCTGACGCTGGTGCCGTACATCGGCACGGCCGGGGAGCTCAAGACGAAGCCGACGCAGCACAGCGTCCGCGACCTCCGCTCCATCGGCATCCAGCCGGATATCCTCCTGTGCCGCACCGATCGGTTCCTCGACGCGGACATCAAGCGCAAGATTGCGCTCTTCTGCGACGTCAACGAGGAGGCGGTCATCACCGCCAAGGACGTCGAGACGATCTACGAGGTTCCGCTCGTGCTGGCCGCCGAAGGACTGGACCGCATCGTGCTCAAGCTCCTCCGCCTGCCCTTCACGGACGCGCCCATGGAACCGTGGCGGGACCTGGTGCACCGGATCAAGCACCCGTCCGGCGAGCTGACGATCCACGTGGTCGGCAAGTACAC
Organism: Acidimicrobiia bacterium; assembly: GCA_016871255.1. Lineage (GTDB taxonomy): Bacteria > Acidobacteriota > Vicinamibacteria > Vicinamibacterales > UBA2999 > VFZH01. Next base: position 1,953 of record VFZH01000008.1, read on the forward strand.
CGGGTACGAAGATTCCTACAAGAGCCTGAACGAGGCGTTGTTCCACGCCGGCTTCGCCCACGGCCTGAAGGTGAGCCTCAACTGGGTCGAGGCGGAGGCGCTGGAGAAGGACGGCGGCGCGGCGCTGGTGCGCGGGGCGCACGGCGTGCTGGTGCCCGGCGGGTTCGGCCTGCGCGGCACGCGCGGCATGATGCGGGCGGCGCAGTTCGCGCGCGAGCAGCACGTGCCGTACTTCGGCATCTGCTACGGGTTCCAGTGGTCGGCCGTCGAGTTCGCCCGGAACGTCTGCGGCCTGGACGGCGCGGACTCGACCGAGTGCGACGAGAACGCGCCCTACAAGATCATCTACAAGCTGCGCGACCTCCTCGGCGTGGACGAGCTGGGGGGCACCATGCGGCTGGGCCGGTACGCCTGCGAGCTCGCCCCCGGCTCGCTCGCCGCGCGCGCCTACGGCACGTCGCTCGTCCACGAGCGGCATCGCCACCGCTACGAGTTCAATTGCCTGTACGAAGACGCGCTCACGGCAAAGGGGTTCCGCATCTCCGGCCGATCGCCGGACGGCAAGTTCGTCGAGATCGCCGAGCTGCCCGATCATCCGTGGTACGTGGCCGTGCAGTTCCATCCGGAGTTCCAGTCGAAGCCGCTCCGCCCGCACCCCCTGTTTGCGAGCTTCGTGAAGGCGGCCCACGACCACCAGGTCGCGCGGCTCGAGCCGGCGGCGCACCACGTCGCCAGATCCTGACGCCGCGGCGTCCGACCCCCGGCGAGCGCCCGGCCCCGGTGCCCGGCGCCCCGCCATCGCCACCCTATAATGTCCCCGTGGATCCGGTGCGTATCGGGCCGCTGGCGATCGGCGGCGGGAGCCCCCTGGCCGTCATCGCCGGTCCCTGCGTCATCGAAAGCCCCGCGCACGCGATGGATCTCGCCGAGGCGCTTCGAGAGATCGGCGCCCGCACGTCGGTGCCGGTCGTCTTCAAGGCCTCGTTCGACAAGGCGAACCGGACCTCGATACGCTCCTTTCGAGGACCCGGGCCTGGCGATGGCCTGCAGGTGCTGGCCGACGTCCGGGCCCGGACCGGCCTTCCCGTGCTCACCGACATTCACGAACCCGCGCAGGCGGCCCCCGCGGCGCAGGCGGTCGACGTCATCCAGATCCCGGCATTCCTCTGCCGCCAGACGGACCTGCTGATCGCCGCGGCCCGCACCGGGCTCCCGGTGAACGTGAAGAAGGGCCAGTTCCTCGCCCCGCGTGACATGCGGCACGTGGCCGAGAAGATCGTCTCGACGGGCAACCGGGCCGTGCTCCTCACCGAACGTGGCACCAGCTTCGGATACCACGACCTGATCGTGGACATGCGCGCGCTTCCGATCCTGCGCGGGCTCGGCTACCCGGTCGTCTTCGACGTGACCCACAGCCTGCAACTGCCGGGCGCCGGCGACGGCGTCACGGCGGGCCTGGCGGAGTTCATCGAGCCGCTGGCGGCGGCGGGGGTGGCTGCTGGTGTCGACGCGGTCTTCCTCGAGGTTCACGACGACCCGACCCGCGCCAGGAGCGACGCGGCCAACGCGCTGCACCTCGATCGGCTCGAGCCGCTGATCCGCCGCCTGACGCGCATCGACGCCGCCGCCCGTGAGCCTGCCGCCGCACTGGGGGCCGGCACGTGAAGGGGCCGGGCGACGTCGACCTGTCCCTCGCCCGCAAGGTGCTGCAGACCGAAGCGGCCGCCATCCTGGCACTCGTCGATCGGCTGGACGACCGCTTCGCCGCCGCCGTGCGGCTCCTGCTCGCGTGCCGGGGACGCGTCATCGTGACCGGCATGGGCAAGTCCGGCATCATCTGCCGCAAGCTTGCCGCGACGTTCTCCAGCACGGGCACACCGGCGTTCTTCCTCCATCCGGCCGAAGCGATTCACGGGGACCTCGGCGTCATCCGCGCCGACGACGTGGTCCTGGCACTCTCTCTCAGCGGGGAGACGGACGAGATCCTCCGGCTGCTCGAGACGATCAAGCGGCTCGGCGCGCGGCTCATCGCCATCACGGGCGACGAGCGGTCCACGCTGGGACGCGCCGCCGACGTCACGCTCGACGGCAGCGTCTCCGAAGAAGCGTGCCCGATGAACCTGGTGCCCACGGCGAGCACGACGGCCGCCCTGGCGCTCGGCGATGCGCTGGCCATGACGCTGCTCGTGGCGAAGGGGTTCCGGCAGGAGGACTTCGCCAGCCTGCACCCCGGGGGAAAGCTGGGCAAGCGGCTCATGCGGGTGGAGCAGCTGATGCACACCGGCGCCCAGGTGCCGCTGGTCACCACGGAAACGCCGATGGCGGACGTTGTCTACGAGATGTCGCGCAAGGGGCTCGGCATGACCTGCGTGACCGACGGCGATCAGCGGCTCGCCGGCATCATCACCGACGGCGACCTGCGGCGCCACATGAGCCTGGAGCACGACATCCTCCGCCGGACGGCCGCCGACGTGATGACACCGGGGCCGGTCACCATCGATGGCGGAATCCTGGCGGCCGAAGCGCTGCTGCGGATGGAGCAGCAGCGCATCACGTCGCTCGTGGTCGTCGACAGCGACGGGCGGGTCGATGGCGTCCTGCACCTGCACGACCTGTGGCGGACCGAACTGATCTGATCGACGGGTGAACGCGACCCCGATGTCCACGCAGTTCTACCTGCTCGCCGCGCTGCTGGCCCTGCTCGTCGGAGTCGCCGCGGGCAAGGCGTGGGAGCGCTACAAGCTGCGGGACGGCCGCTGGATCGATCGGCGCCGCCTTCGCGACACGCCGCACTACATGCTCGGCCTGAACTTCCTGACCGAGCACCAGGTCGACCAGGCGATTGAGGAGCTGACCCAGGCAGCCGGCACCGACGGCGACGCTCTCGAGATCCAGATGATCCTGGGCAACCTGTACCGCGGGAAGGGGCAGGTCAGTCGCGCCATCACCGTCCACCAGGCGCTCCTGCAGCGCCCGTCGCTCACCCGCCTCGAGCACGCCTACGTCCTGCTGTGTCTGGGCCTCGACTTCCGCCACGCGGGCTTCGTCGATCGGGCCCTGGAGACCTTCCTGGAAGTGCTCGTGCTCGATCCGGGGAACCGGTACGCGCTCACCCACCTCCAGAAGCTGCACGAAGAGCAGCACCAGTGGCGCGACGCGCTGCGCGTGCGGGAGCAGATCGCGGCCGGGGCGGGCGGCTCATCCGGCGAGAACGCCGCGATCCTCGCGTTCCTGCGAAACGAGATCGGGGTCGAGCAGCAGCGTGCCGGAGACCTGAAGGCGGCCGCCCGCACGTTCGAGTCCGCCATCGACGCGAACGCCTCGACCGCGCCCGCCCGGCTGAATCTCGGGGACGTCCGGGAGCGGCTGGGCGATCTTCGCGGCGCCCTGCACGCGTGGGAGGCGCTCGTGGACGTCTCTCCGGAACGCGCGTACCTGGCGTTCGATCGGCTCGAGCGCGGATATCGCTTGACCGGTGCACAGGCACGTTTCGTCGAGCTGTGCGAGCGGCTGATCCGCGAGCACCCGGGTGACTGGCGTGCGCGCGCAGCGCTCGCCCGCCATCTCCTGCAGGCCGGCCGGCCGCGCACGGCGTTCGACCTGCTGATCGAGGCGCTGCCCCACCACCCGCACGGCCTCGCCGTCCACCAGGAAATCTGGCACACGCTCGCCGAACTCGACCTCGACCCCGCCCTCGTCTCACGCTACGTGTCGCTCGCGCGCGACGCCGTGTTCTACCTCGACCCGCACATCTGCACGAGCTGCCGCTATCGAAGCACGGAGCTGCTCTGGCTGTGCCCTCAGTGCCACACCTGGAACAGCTTCGTCGAGGAACGGATCGCCCCGGGCAAACAGCTGAGCGAGTGACCCGCCGAGCGGCTATGGCCCGCCGGCCGACTTGGCCGCGGCCGCACGCACCAGGGCGCCGTGGACCTCGCGTACGCGCGCGTCGGTCACGGCCACCGGACCGTCGGTCAGGATGACGTAGTCGGCCTTCGCCACCTTGTCCGCGAGCGGCAGCTGCGCCCGCACGCGCTGCCGTGCCTCCGCTTCGCTCAGGCCGTCCCGCGACATGATCCGCAGGATCTGCGTGTCCGGAGCGCAGGCCGTCACGATGACCGCGTCGAAGTCCCGCTCCCGGCCCGTCTCGAAGAGGAGGGGGATGTCCGCCACGCCGAGCGCCTCCGTCGCCGGGAGATCGGTGAACCACTGTTCGATGGCCCGCAGCACTAGCGGGTGCACGATCGCCTCGAGCGCGCGCCGGGCCTCGTCGTCGGCGAACACCTTCGCCGCCATCACCCGGCGATCGAGCGCACCGTCCGGATCGAGTACCACCGTCCCGAAACATTCGACCACCGCCGCCAGGCCGGCGCTGCCGGGCGCCACGACCTCGCGAGCCAGCTCGTCGGCGTCGATCGTGGGCGCACCCAGCAGGTCCAGGCGGGCGCGCACGTGGCTCTTGCCCGTGGCAATGCCGCCGGTCAGCGCCACGCGCAGCATGGTCGGCGCCGTGATCAGGGGTGCTGCCGTCCGGCGCCGGCCGGCTGGCGTTCCAGGCGCGCGCGCGCCGCGACCAGCGTGTTCCGCATCAGCATCGCGACCGTGAGCGGACCCACGCCCCCCGGAACCGGTGTCAGCGCTGCGGCCACGGCGCCCACACCAGGGTGCACGTCGCCAACGAGCAGCGAGCCCTTCCGCTGGAACTGCGCCAGGCGCGGATGCCCGGCGCCGAAGAGCCCCTCCACCTGCGCCCAGTCCGTGATGCGGTTGATCCCGACATCCACGACCACGGCGCCCGGCTTCACGAACGCCGGCGTCACCAGTCCGGGACGTCCGACCGCCGCCACGAGGATGTCGGCCTCCCGGCACACCGCCGCGAGATCAGACGTGCGGGAGTGACAGATCGTCACCGTCGCGTGCCGGTGCAGCAGCAGCATCGCCAGCGGCTTGCCGACGATGTCGCTGCGCCCGATCACCACGGCCCGCTGTCCGGCGATCGGGACACCCTCCCATTCCAGCAGCTCGACGACGCCGGCCGGCGTGCCCGACACGACGCTGGCACGGTTCTGGACCAGCAGCCCCACGTTGTGCGGGGAGAACCCATCCACGTCCTTGGCGGGCAGCAGCCGATCGAACACCTGCGGCTCCGCCTCGGGTCCCATCGCGGCAGGGAGAGGCGACTGCACGAGGATGCCGTCGTGCGCCTCGCTGAGGTTGAGCCGATCCACCAGGGTGAACAGGTCGCCCAGCGCCGCCGTGGCCGGCAGCCGCTCCAGATCGACCCGGAAGCCGATGGCCGAGGCGGTCCGCACCTTGCTCCGAACGTAGACCTCCGAAGCCGGATCGTGTCCCACGAGCACGATCGCGAGGCCAGGGGGACGCCCGTGCCGTCCGATGAACGCCTGCACCTCCGGGATGATGTCCACCTGCAGACGCGTCGCCAGCGCCTGCCCATCGAGGATCCGTGCCGCCATTGCGCCATTCTAGCCAGTGCGCACGATGGCTGGTGTGCCCTGGCGGTGGACCATGGACGTTGACTTTTGGCGCTCGTTCCTGAATTCTCGGTCGTGCTCCCTTCGGCGAAGCGATCGACAGGCAGGTGACGCGATGGTGGCTCCGTGAGCGCAGTAGGTGAAGCATGGGGAACCCGGCTCGGCCTCGTGCTGGCCATGGCCGGCAACGCGGTCGGACTCGGCAACTTCCTTCGTTTCCCGGCCCAGGCGGCGCAGAACGGCGGCGGCGCGTTTCTCATCCCCTACCTGATCTCGTTCCTCCTCATGGGGATTCCGCTCCTCTGGGTGGAATGGGCCATCGGCCGCCACGGCGGGCAGTACGGCCATCACTCCACCCCGGGCATGTTCGACCGGCTCGGACCGCAGCGCTGGCTGAAGTACATCGGCGTCTTCGGCCTGTTCACGAACTTCACGATCGCGGCCTACTACACCTACATCGAGTCCTGGACGCTGGCCTACGTCTGGCACTCGCTCGTCGGCACGTTCTCCACGTCCGATCCGCAGACGTTCTTCCCGGCCTACCTCGGCATCCACGAGAACTCGCTGTTCGCCCTGCCGATGGAAGCGCTGTTCTGGTTCCTGCTCACCCTGGCGCTCAACGTCTGGATCCTCTCGCACGGGCTGGCCAAGGGCATCGAGATCGCCGCGAAGATCGGCTTGCCGCTGCTGCTGATCTTCGGCGCCGTGCTGGCGGTCCGCGGGCTGCTGCTCTCCCCCGGCGATCCCGGCGTCGTGCAAGACCCGATGGAGGGCCTCAATTTCGTCTGGGAGCCGCAGCTTGCCGGGCTCACGAACCCGACCACATGGCTGGCGGCGGCCGGCCAGGTGTTCTTCACGCTGTCGGTCGGCATGGGCACGGTCCATTGCTACGCCGCCTACGTCAGACGCAACCAGGACATCGCCCTCAACGCGTCGGCCGCCGGCTGGATGAACGAGTTCGTCGAGGTCATCCTCGGCAGCAGCCTGCTCATCCCGATCGCCACCGCCTACCTCGGCCTGCAGGCCGTACAGGCGGCGACCGCGGGGGGCAGCGGGTTCAGCATGGCGTTCCTCACGCTCCCCACCCTGTTCAACAACTGGGGCGCCTTCGCGCCGATCGCCGGCGCCATGTGGTTCGGGCTTCTCTTCTTCGCCGGCATCACCTCGTCCCTGGCGATGGGCCAGCCGATCGTGGCCTTCTTCGAGGACGAGTTCGGCCAGTCGCGGACCCGCGCGTCCGCCGTGTTCTTCCTGAGCACGCTGATCCTCGGTTTCGTGTGCGTCTGGCTCTATCCCGGCGGGTCGTTCGACGAGTTCGACTACTGGACGGGCACCTTCGCCCTGGTCTGCTTCGCGCTGGCTGAAGTCGTCCTGTTCGCCTACATCTTCGGCATCGATCGGGGGTGGGAGGAAATCACGCGCGGTGCGGACATGCGGGTGCCGCACGCCTTCCGCTTCGTCATCAAGTACGTCACGCCGGCCTTCATCCTGGTGGTGTTCGTGGGGTCGCTGATCAAGCCGGCGGGCGACTGGTCCGCCGCCCTCCTGTCGCTCACGTCGGGCGCGGGCTGGCCTCTGGCCCCGGACAGCGTCATCGGCAAGATCTGGCACGTGGGTGTCTCGGACTACCGCTGGTTCGACAGCGACGGGCGCGGCACGACCCATCTCGTTCAGGACATCACTCGGCTCTTCCTGACCGTCCTCTTCATCCTGTGCGCCTGGCTGGTCGCCGCCGCCTGGCGGCGCAAAGCAAAGGAGACACGCTCATGACCGCATCCGCGTGGATCATGCTCGGCGCCACGTGGACCGTGATCGTGGTCTTCGTGGGCCGTTTCTTCTGGAAGGTCCTCACCACGCCGGTCGGCGCGGATCGGATCGAGCAGACGCAGGACGGCATCCTCGAGAAGGACGCCTGAGCCCGGGGTCCCGACGTCAGCCACCCAGGGCCAGATACTCGCGCGTGCGCCGCGCCGGATCGTTCCCGGTCAGCAGATCGGTGATGACCGCGACGCTCGTGGCGCCGGCCTCCAGCACCGCGGCCGTGCGCTCCAGCGTGATGCCCCCGATTGCGACGATCGGCAGGGCGGGCCCCGCCAGTGCCCTCGCCCGCCTGACCAGATCCAGGCCCACGGCCGCGTAGCCGGTGGCCTTCGTGCCGGTCTGGAACACCGGGCCGACGGCCAGGTACGAGATCGGCTCCTGGAGCGCTGCACTGATCTGTGACGTCGTATGCGTGGAGAGCCCGACGAGGGCATCGCCGGGAAGCTGTGCCCGGGCGTCCTTCACGCTCAGGTCGTCCTGCCCGAGGTGCACGCCAGCCGCGCCAGCCAGGCGCGCCACGTCCACCCGGTCGTTGACAATGACGCGCGAACCGGCCGAGCGCCCGGCCTCGACCAGCTCCGCGGCCAGATCGAGCAGAGCCCCGGACGCCAGATGCTTGGCGCGCAGCTGCAGCAGCCGCGCACCCCCGTCGAAGCACGCCCGGGTGAACGCCAGCGGCGTCCACCCCGACGCCCCGCAGACGTCGACGTCGCAGATGACGTAGAGCATGCCGGTCGCACGCCCGGCGGAACCCGGGGTGTGCCTCAGCCGGCGGCCGCCAGGGCGCCGCCCGGCGCCGCCGGCCGCGCGAACCGTTCCATGAAGCCGGTGCTCAGCTTCCCGGCCGAGAAGTCCGGCTCGGCGAGGATCTTCAGGTGGAGCGGAATCGTCGTGTGGATCCCTTCGACCACGCTCATCTCGAGCGCACGGCGCATCCGCGCGATCGCCTCGTCACGATCGCGCCCGTGCACGATCATCTTCGCCACCAGCGAATCGTAGTACGGCGGAATCGTGCACTCGGCGTGGGCCGCCGTGTCGATGCGCACACCAGGACCGCCGGCCATGTTGAAGGTGCGAATCAGACCGGGGGACGGGATGAATCGCTCGGGATCCTCGGCGTTGATCCGGCACTCGATCGCATGGCCGGTGAACGTCACGTCGCTCTGCTTGAACGAAAGCCGCCCTCCGGCCGCCACGCGGATCTGCTCCTTGACGATGTCGATCCCGGTGACCAGTTCCGTCACCGGATGCTCCACCTGCAGCCGCGTGTTCGCCTCCATGAAGTAGAACTTGCCGTCCGCGTCCATCAGGAACTCGAACGTGCCGGCGTTGGTGTACTGCACCGCCCGGGCCGCATCCACCACCAGGTGGCCCATCTTGCGCCGCACCTTGTCAGTCAGGGCGGGCGCGGGCGACTCCTCCATGAGCTTCTGGTGACGGCGCTGAATCGAGCACTCGCGCTCGCCCAGGTGCACGATGGCGCCGTGGTGATCGCCGAGCACCTGGAACTCGATGTGGCGGGGGTTCGCGACGTACTTCTCGACGTAGCAGTCGCCCACGCCGAACGCCGCTTCGGCCTCGCGCTGGGCAGCCTTCAGGGCGGGACCCAGTTCCTCGGGCGCCTCGACGACGCGCATGCCCCGCCCCCCGCCGCCGGCCACCGCCTTGATGATCACCGGGTAGCCGATGTCCCTGGCGACCTTCAGCGCCCGCTCTTCAGACTCGACCGGCCCCTCGCTGCCGGGCAGCACCGGCAGCCCGGCCTTCTTCATCGCGCGCCGCGCGCGGGCCTTGTCGCCCATCAGGCGAATGACTTTCGGATCCGGCCCGATGAACCGGATGTGACAGGCCTCGCAGATCTCCGCGAAGTACGCGCTCTCGGACAGGAACCCGTAGCCCGGATGGACCGCGTCCACGCCGGTGATCTCGGCCGCGCTGATGATCGCCGGGACGTTGAGGTAGCTGTCGGCGCTCCGCGCCGGGCCGATGCACACGTCCTCGTCCGCATACCGGACATGGAGCGAGTGCTCGTCGGCCTCGGAATAGACCGCCACGGTCTTGATGCCCAGTTCCCGGCACGCCACGATGACGCGCACGGCGATTTCGCCACGATTGGCGATCAGGACCTTCTTGAACATGCCAGGCTCGATCAGCTCACGCCGGCCGGATCGCGAACAGCCGCTCCCCGTACTGAACCGGCTGCCCATTCTCCACGTACACGCGGACGACTTCGCCGTCCACGTCCGAGTTGATCTCGTTCATCAGCTTCATCGCCTCGATGATGCAGAGCGGCTGTCCCTTCTTCACCCGCTGCCCCACCTCCGCGAAGGCGGACGTCTCGGGCGACGGGGCGCGATAGAAGGTGCCCACGATCGGGGACTTGACCACGGCGAGATCCAATTCGTCGCCTGACGGCAGGCCGACATCACCCGTCGGCGGCGGGCCTGCCGCGGGTGCCGCCGACGAGGCCACCGGGTGGGCGGGAGGCGCAGGCGACGGCTGAACGACCCAGTGCCCAGTCGGCCCCTTCTTGACGCGTACCTTGAAGTCGGGGCGCTCGAGCTCGAGCTCGGTGAGCTCGTGGTCCCGCATCAACTCGAGAATCCTGGTCAGCTCGTCGAAATCCATCATCAGATCCGGGCGCTTCGCGTGCCGGCGTCCTGAATCACAGCGCCAGCAACTCGGCCGGCACCCTGGTCAGTACTTCGGCTCCAGCGGCCGTGACCAGCACGTCGTCTTCGATTCGCACCCCACCCCAACCGGGGATGTATGCCCCCGGCTCGACCGTGAAGACCATGCCGGTTTCGAGCCGAGCGGGCTCCACGCCCGCCTGCGGGCGGCTGACCCGCGGCAACTCGTGCACTTCCAAGCCGAGGCCGTGGCCGGTGCCGTGTCCGAAGGCCTCCCCGAGGTCCTCCGCCTCGAGAACGGCGCGTGCCGCCCGATCCACGCCGCTGGCGGCCACCCCCGGACGGACGGCGCCGATCGCCGCCTCCTGTGCCCGCCGTACGGCCCCGTACACTCGTTGGGCCTCCACGCTGGGAGGCCCGACCGACACCGTCCGGGTGAGGTCCGAGCAGTATCCGTCCAAGACGCCGCCGAAGTCCAGCACCACGAGGTCTCCCTGCGCCATCACCCGATCGCTGGAACGATGGTGCGGAAGGGCGGCATTCGGCCCGGACGCGACAATGGTGTCGAAGGCGAACCGCTCGAAACCCGCCCGGCGCAGGGCCGCCTCGATCGCCGCCGCAACCTCTCGTTCCGACCGGCCAGGCGCCACGGCGGCAAAGGCCGCCTCGGCGACCGGCGTCAGGAGGCGGGCGCTCGTTCTGAGGCGGTCCACCTCCGAGGCATCCTTCACCTGCCGCTCCTGCTCCACCACCCGGCTGGTCGTCACCAGGGTCAGTCCCGCGTCGGCCACCGCCGCCGTCAGCCACTGGTACCGGGACACCGTGAGGTGATCACCCTCGATTCCGATTTGCCGATCACCTAGCTCGGTCAAACACCCGACCAGCGCCTCGTCGTAGCCATTCGCCACCGTCCACACCCGAAGATCCTGGCTTCCGCCCCGCCCGCCCTGGAACCGCTTCACCGCTTCCAAGTACCGCGAGTCCACCAGCAGGTGAATACCGTTGGCGGTCAGGACGGCGATCCCCGCGGTGCCGCTGTGGCCAGTCAAGTAGGTGACGTTGGGAAGATGCGTCACGACCAGGCTGCTGACGCCGGCGGCGGCCATCCTGGCGCGAACCCGTCGAAGACGGTCTGCGAACGGACTGAACGAACCTGCCTTTCCCGATCCTGGCATTCGCCGATTGTACGCCTCCTCAGTCGTCGCGACTGACGGTCACCGGCCGCGTGGTGGTCGCCACCCGGCCCAGCGAGTCCCGCAGCGTCAGGCGGATCGTGTACGTCCCCGGCGTTTCGTAGGAGGTCGAGGCATCAGGGCCACCTCGGGTCGCGGTTTGCCCGTTCCCGAAGTCCCAGAGGTACTCGACGATCGTGGCGCCCGCACTGGTCATCGAATCGGCACCGTGGACCCGGACCATCTGACCGACGACCGGATTGGCGGGCGACACCGAAAAACCAGCGGCAATTCCCGCGCCCACGGTCAAAGTGGCCCCGTGCGTCCGGGACTGCCCGGCGTCATCCGTTACAGTGAGACTGGCCACGTAGTTGCCAGCGTGCGCGTAGCGGTGGGTGACCGTGACACCGCTGTCCACGCCCCCGTCCCCGAAGTCCCACCTGTACGCGGTCAACGCATGCCCCGGCGCCGCTGCCGAGCCCGTCGCGTTGAATCGCACCACCTGCTCCGCCGATGGCACGCCCGGTGAGAACGTGAACGCAGGAACCGGTGGCGGCGGCGGCACAATGGTGACCGCCGCGGACACCGAGGCCGCCGCACCGGTCGGATCCGTCACCCGGAGCGTCACGACGTACGTCCGGGCGCGGCCGAACCGATGCGTGGCCACGACGCCGGCGGCGCGCGCCTCCCCCTCGAAGTCCCACTCGTACGTGCACGAAGCCCCACACGCCGTTCCTTCGTCCGTCGTCTCCGCGGCGTCGAAGCGAACCGCCTGGCCAGGGGTGGCTACCGGGGGGAGCACGGTGAACGCAGGTGCCGGCGCCGTGCGGTTCGCGGGGCCGGTGAGCGAGACGGACACCACGCGCTCGATCGCGCCCTCGGCGTCTCCGCCGAGCGGGGTCACACGGATGTGCGCCCGATCCCCGGGAACCACTGCGCTCACTGGAGGAGCCACGTAATCCACGACCGCCTGCCCGGCACCGTCGGTCACGACCTCCTCCCGGCTGAGCGTGCCGATCGACGCCCGCACGGTCAGCCGCTGCCCACCGACAGGGCGCACAGCCGCGTCGCGTACGTCGATGACGACACTCGACCGGGAACTCCCGTCCCGCGGCAACTGGTCCGGCCGGGCCACGACCGTCACCGATAACCCGAACTCCGACGGGCCGGTCAGGGGCGTGAGCGCCGGGTCCGCCAGGCCACACGCCGTGACCAGCGTTCCGGCCAGTACCGCCAGCACCCCCGTGGCACGGCGGCGCGGGCGCGGACAGCCAGCTGCCCGCGACACGAGGGTGCCGGGCCTCATGGATTCCCCTGCCCGGGGTCGCTGAAGTTGCCGAACTGCACGCCGATGCTGCCGGCTGCGATGACTTCGTGACCGGCCAGATCCCGTCCGATGAAAGTGACGTCCGCGATCGTGGCGATGACCACCCGGCTTGCTCGAAGCCCGGCCAGCGGCGCCTCCTCCTTCGCGGTCCGCCGAACGATCTCGAACTGGTGCGTTGCGGGCTGGTCGGGCGGCACTGTGAAGGTCGTACCCGACTCGAACGGATAGGGCACGTCCACGCCGGCCACGTTGCGCCCATCGGTCCGCCGATACTGGACCCGGTACCGGGTGATGGTGACCTGATTGAGCGCCGACGGACTCGCCGGCGCCCCTGGCGGGCCCGGATCCCGCGGCACGAGTCTCAGCGTGACCCGACCGGCATCACTGAAGACGACGGTCTCGGCCGCGCCACCACCGGCCCCCCGCACGCTCGTGACGACATCAGAGCTCAGCGTGCCGCTGAAGATCGAGGGGCTCGCACCGGACGCAGCCTCCAGCCGGACGAGGACCACCTGCACCGGCGATCGACCAGGCCCGGTTGCACGTCCGCAACCCGAAGCCGAGGCGAGCGCACACACCGCTGCCGCGAGCCAGAGCCGCACCGTCGTCACAGGATGCCCCGCCTCGCCACCGACCCCGCACCGGTCACACGCCCGAACCTCATGCGCCGCTCCCGGCCGAGGCCGCATCGAGCCGCACGATACGGGGGGTGATGAAGATCAGCAGCTCGCGGCTCTCATCGCTGACACCGTCGCGTTTGAACAGCCATCCGAGCAACGGGAGCCGGTGGAGTCCCGGCGTGCGATCCTGCGCGGCCTGTTCCCGGCTCACGTAGATGCCACCGATCACCGTCGTCTCGCCATCGCTCACGAGCACCTCCGTGACGGCGCGTTGGGTGTCGATCGGCGGAATGTTGTTGACCGCGCGGCTGAAGTCGGGGGCCGCGTTCTCCACGGCGATCCGCATGATGACCGTGTCCGACGCCGTGATCTGCGGCGTCACGCGCAGGGTGAGCGCGGCATCCTTGAACGTGACCGTCACCGTGTTGTTAGCCACGGTCTGAATCGGGATCTGGATCCCTTGCGTGATCTCGGCCTCGACGTTGTTCTGCGTGGCGACACGTGGCGTGGACAGCAGCCGCCCATGCCCATGCCGCTCCAGCGCCGACAGCGCCATGTCCAGGCCGACCGCGCCGTTGACCGAACCGAGCGCCACGCCGATGGCACTGGTGGCCGCCGCCACCCCGAGGCCCACCGCCGTCGGGGCCGGCGTCCGCAAGTCCTCCCCTGCCTCCGCGCGTCCCGTCACCGCAGCCTGATTCGGGAACACCACGGGAAACGTGTTCCCCAACGCCGGGCTCGCCCGGGCACCAACGCCCCATCGCACGCCGAGCGTGCGCGCGAACTCGCGCGTCGTCTGCACGATCCGCGCCTCGATCTCCACTTGAGGCTGAGGGCGGTCCAACGTGTCCAGGAGTGCGGTCGCCCGGGTCAGGCGTTCGCGCAGGTCGTGCACGATCAGCGTGTTCGTGCGGGCGTCGGTCTGCACCTGCCCGCGTGGCGAGAGGATCGTGCGCGTGACCAGGCCTTCCAGATCCTCGGCCCTGGCGTAGCTCAGCGAGCGCGTCAGGACGTCGAGTTCACCCGCGAGCGCCTGTTGTTCCGCCAGCGCCCGGCGCTCGGCCTCCGCCGCCGCCAGCACGGCGAGTGGCGCAACACGCAGGACGCTCCCCTCGACGGCGTATCCCAGGCGATACGTCTGCAGAATGGTGTCGAGCGCCTGGTCCCAGGGGACGTCGCGCACCACCAGGTCCACGGTGCCCTGGATCGACGGGTCCAGGACGACGTTCAACCCGCTGATGCCGGCAAACGCCCGAAGGACGGCCCGCAGATCCGCTCCCTCGAAGTCGAGTGTCACGGGGTCGCCGGTGTACCGGGCCGCGTCCTGCGCAGCACGCACGCCCGCCGATACCAGCGCGACCCACGCCGCGCCAAGCACGACGAACCAGATCCTTCGTCGTCGCGAAATCCGCCGGGTCGACTCGCTCATCGCGTTCCCGCTTCCCGCTTCACCACACGGAGGACCACGTCGGCTCCACCCGTCGCTCCACGCGCCGCTCCACGCGCCGCCCCATCCATCTGCATCACCAGTGCACCCGGCCCGATGGTCTCGACGCGACCGTCGAGTACCCGATCGCCGGGCCGCAACCGATAGTTGCGGTCGCGCCCCTGCACCAGCGCGACGTCACCCGCCGGGCTTCGTACGGTCCCCCTGAGCACGATCTCTGCCACCGCGAGTCCGGCCACTCCTGACGGCCCCGTGTCGGACACGGGGGGGCGGGTCGCCGGGGCATGCTCTGTTCCCACGAACGGATCACGGTGCCTCGGGTCGGTTCCCTCCACGCCGGACCCGGCGTCTCCCCGAATGCGAGGCCGTGCGGCCGGCGCCATCTCGAAGACGTTCAGGTCGCACTGCGCGCTCAGTGTCGTGTCGCCGGGCACGGCCGTGTGCCGAGCCCGGATCTCCAGCGCACTCACGGTGACCACGACCGATGCGCTCCCGATTCGATCGAGGAAGGCCAGCAGGCCGTCGTAGGTGGCCGTCAGCTCCACACGTACCGGCAGCACGGCGGGCACAGGGGATCGCTCGGGCGCAAGCGGCGCGAAGGCACCGAGCACCACGCCTGTCTCCTGCGAGACCCGATGCAGGTCGCGCAGCAAACCCACGGTTAGCGTGTCTCGCCTGTCCCGGCCTCCAGGCGACGCCAGGTCGTCTTCGGCGGCCTGATGCTCCAGTCCGTCAGCGCGAAGGCGGTTCGCCGCCTCGTCCGCCATCTCGGTTTCGATGACGAACTCGAGCTCGCCAGGCCCGGGCGCCTCCCTGTCCGCGGATGCCGTGGACCGGCTGCTGACGACCCGCACCGCGGCGAAGACCGGCTCGACGGCGAGTGCCTCCACGAAGGCCGCCAGTGTCGCCAGCGACAAGGCCCTGCCCGACAGCGTAGCGCCCGCCGGCCCGAGCACGATCGCAGTCAATCGCACGTCGTCGGGCGAGCGTCGGGCGACCGCAGAGAGCAGGCGCACGGCCTGTTCCCGCGCGCGCTGGATCAACCCGGCGGGATCCCGCGCGTCCTGCACCACATCGCGGCGGGCCTGCGGCGCGGCGGCTTCCGTCGCTCGATCCGGGCCCGGCTGCCCCTGGACGGCCGCCTCCAACCCTCGATCGCCCCCCGGCTCGGGCAGGATCCCCGCGCTCCATGCCGCCACGCCGGTGGCGATCCCTGCAAGGGCTGCTGCGGTCACGCCCATCGCCCGCGACGAAGCCCACCACTCACGCCGCCCGTGTCCTCCCCGACCGGTCGCCGGGCCCAGCAGATTGATGCGGGTCATCGGTCCCCCGCTCGCCGCAGTGCCAGGCCCACGGCCACGGCCGCCGTTGAAGGGTGGCCCGGATCCTCGTCGCTGTCTCCGCGGCCTGCCCTCGCGATGACCCGGAACGGGTCGAGCATCGCGACCGGCGCCTGCAGTCGGGCCTCGAGCGACCGGGCGAACCCCGGCAGCCGCGAGGCCCCGCCGCTCATGAACACCTCGTCCACGGTTTCAACGGATTCCACTGCGCGGAAGGCGTCGATCGTCGCCGCCACTTCCTGCATCAGGCGCTCGGTCGCCGCCTCCAGCACGTCTGTCACGTCCTCGCGGGAAGCGCCGTCCACGGCGCGACCGGCCTCGAGCCCTTCGGCCATCTCGAACGTCAGGCCGAGTTCGTGCTGAAGCGCCTCCGTGCAGGCATTCCCGCCAAGCGGCAGGTCGCGCGTGGCCAGCATCCGGCTACCCATCAGCAGGCTGACTGTCGTCAGGCTCGCCCCGGCGTTGACGAGTGCCACGCACCGCCCGGGCGCCGGGTCGTAGTTCAGGACGAAGGTGTTCTGGACGGCGAACGCGTCCACATCGACGACGACGGCCCCGAGGCCCGCCCGCTCCACCACCGCCAGGTAGCCGGCGATCCGCTCCCGCCTGGCCGCCACCAGCAGCACATCCATCGCGTCGCGCGCCGACGAGGGCCCTTCACGCCTCAGCACCTGGTAGTCCAGGGCCACGTCCTGCAGCGGGATCGGAATCTGGTACGACGCCTCCCACCGCACGGCCTCCTCCAGTTCCTCAGCCGTCATGGGAGGGAGCGACACTCTCCGGACGACGGCCGCGCTGCCTGACACCGAGACCGCCACCGGGAGGCCGGCGCACCCCTCGTGCCGCAGCACACGGCGGACCGCGGCAGCAACGGCTGCCGGATCGAGGACCGTGCTGTCCACGATGGCGCCCCGGGGAACCGGTTCGCTGTCCCAGATCCCCAGCGCGTATCCGCCCGCCGTCTCCTTCAACTGCACGGCTTTCACCGCGCTCGACCCGATGTCGAGGCCGATGGAGCTTGCCCCGATGGACGAGCTGTCCCGCCGCCACCGAACCAGCGTCCGCACCTGCCGGCTCGTGGCAACTGACGTGCCAGCCGCCGGCGGTCGCCCGGGCTCTGAAGTCCGGCCGTCCTGCCTGGACAGTCCCCTCTCCGGGCCCCCGGGCCCGGGTAGCGGGGCGCGCTCGGGGTATCCGGGAGCCGTCCCTCCCAGGATACGGGCCCGACCTCCCATGGCGGCGATCACCTTGACAGCAACCGGAACCGTAACTATCATCAGCGTTTGCGGCGATAGCGATCGGAATGGCCGTGAAGGCCGCGCCCGGAGTGTGTCCAGGCAGCCGCAACTCGGAACGACTATGCGAACGTGGATAGCAAGCGCGCAGGCTGGTGCCGGCCGGAAGTGGCACGTCATCGACGCAAACGGGCAGGTGCTCGGACGCGTCGCGACGGTAGCGGCACGCCTGCTGCAGGGCAAGCACAAGGCGACCTACACGACGTTCATCGACACGGGTGACCACGTCGTGATCGTCAACGCGGCCCAGGTCAGGCTGACCGGCCGCAAAGAAGATCAGAAACTCTACCGCTACCACAGCGGGTACGAGGGCGGGTTGCGCGAGGAGCGCGCCGGGGTGCTCCGGAAGCGGATTCCGGCGCGGATGGTCGAAGAGGCGGTGCGCGGCATGCTCCCGAAAACGAAGCTGGGTGACGCGATGTACCGCAAGCTCAAGGTCTACGCGGGCGCCGATCACCCGCACGCGGCGCAGCAGCCGCAGCCGATCGAGGTGTCCTAGTGGGAACTGTTGAAAGGAGGGGCCGGTAAGGTGGCCGCACTCGAGTACTACGCAACCGGGCGTCGCAAGACGTCAACCGCCCGTGTGTTCCTGCGCCCCGGCAGCGGCGCCATCACCGTCAACCACCGCGAGTTCGCCAACTACTTCCCCACCGATCAGCTGCGGACGCAGGTGCGCCGGCCGCTGCTCCTCACCGAGACGGGGGACAGGTTCGACATCCTCGCCACGGTCGCCGGCGGCGGCATCAACGGCCAGGCCGGCGCGGTGCGACTGGGGATTGCGCGCGCGCTGGTGGAGTTCAACACGGAGCTGCGCAGGCAGCTCAAGAAGGAAGGGCTCCTGACCTCCGATTCCCGGATCAAGGAGCGCAAGAAGTACGGTCTGGCTG
This sequence comes from Acidimicrobiia bacterium, assembly GCA_016871255.1. GTDB lineage: Bacteria > Acidobacteriota > Vicinamibacteria > Vicinamibacterales > UBA2999 > VFZH01. The sequence continues at coordinate 19,984 of VFZH01000008.1, forward strand.
GGGCCCGGAAGCGGTTCCAGTTCTCGAAACGGTAGTCCGCGCTCCGCGCGGCTGTGCAGGGAGGAAGCTTGTCGGCGATTGCAATCAAGGATCTGCTCGAAGCGGGCGTCCATTTCGGCCACCAGACGAAGCGCTGGAATCCGAAGATGAAGGAGTTCATCTTCGGGGAGCGCAACGGCATCTACATCGTCGATCTCCACAAGACGGTGAAGCTGTTCACGGAAGCCGAAGAGTACGTGACGTCGCTGGCCGCCTCGGGCCGCACCATTCTCTTCGTCGGCACCAAGCGGCAGGCTCAGGACGTCATCGCCGAGGAAGCGCAACGCTCCGGCATGTTCTTCGTCAATCAGCGCTGGCTGGGTGGCCTCCTGACCAACTTCACGACCATCCAGCGCAGCCTGGGCCGGTTGCGCGACCTCGAGGCGATGGCCACGGACGGCCGCTACGACACCCTCTCGAAGAAGGAAATCGCCCGCAACGAGAAGGAGAAGCGCAAGCTCCTGAAGAACCTCGAGGGCATCCGCCAGATGGGCCGGCTGCCGGACGCCGTCTTCGTGGTCGACACTCGCAAGGAGAAGATCGCGGTCGACGAAGCCCGCAAGCTGAAGATTCCCGTCATCGGCATCGTGGACACCAACTGCGATCCCGACGAAGTGGACTTCGTGATCCCGGGCAACGACGACGCGCTGCGCTCCATCCGCCTGTTCGCGTCGCGGATCGCCGAGGCGGTGCTGGCCGGCCGTGCGCAGCGCGAGTCGCGCCTGGCCGAGGAAGCCGCCGCGCAGGCGGAGGAAGAAGCGGCCGCCGACGCCTCGGCGCGCCTGACGCGCGTCGTGCGCCCGCAGCGCCGCGCGGCAACCGAAACCCCGGCGACGGCCAACGCCTGAGGGGATCGCCCCCCGGCTCGCCACGCCCGTCCGGCAGGTCGAGGGCGCCGGCTCGTATCACATCCGGGCCGGCGGTTCCTCTGTACGCACCCTGCCCCGTCACGACATCGCATCCACCGCACGGAGCCAGCCATGCCAGCCATCACCGCAGACCTCGTCAAGCAGCTCAGAGACCGTACCGGCGCCGGAATGATGGAGTGCAAGGCCGCGCTCACCGAGGCGGCCGGCGACATGGAGGAGGCGGTCATGCTGCTCCGCAAGCGCGGCCTCGCGCAGGCGGCCAAGCGCACGGGCCGCAGCACCGGCCAGGGCCTCGTCGGCAGCTACATCCACATGGGAGGCCGCATCGGCGTCCTCGTCGAGGTGAACTGCGAGACGGACTTCGTCGCCCGGACCGATGCCTTCCAGAACCTCGTCAAGGAGGTGGCGATGCACATCGCGGCGGCCGACCCGAAGTGGGTGCGTCGCGAGGACGTGCCGGCCGAGGCCATCGAACGCGAGCGCGCGATCTACCGCGCCCAGATGGAACAGAGCGGCAAGCCACCCGCGGTCATCGAGAAGATCATCGACGGCAAGCTGGGCAGTTTCTACTCCCAGTTCGTTCTGGTCGACCAGCCGTTCGTCCGCGATCCGGCCGTCACCATCGCGCAGCTCGTGGCGCAGACGGCGGCGGGCACGGGTGAGAACATCACCCTCGGCCGCTTCGCACGGTTCCGCGTCGGCGAGCACGCCGAGTAGCCGGACGAGCCGGCGGACTATAATCTCTGTCCGTGCCGTTCGACGCGCCCGCCGCTCCCATCTACCGCCGCGTTCTCCTCAAGCTTTCGGGCGAGGCCCTCATGGGCGACCAGCAGTTCGGGGTCGATCCCGCGGTGGCCGCCCGGATCGCCCGCGACGTGGGCGAGCTTCGTGCGCTCGGTGTCGAAACCGCCATCGTCATCGGCGGCGGCAACATCTTCCGGGGCCTGGCCGCCAGCGCCCGCGGGATGGACCGCGCCACCGGCGACTACATGGGCATGCTCGCTACCGTCATCAACGCGCTGGCCCTGCAGGACGCACTGGAGCAGCAGGGCACGCTGACGCGGGTCGTGACGGCCATCGAGATGCGGGCGGTCGCCGAGCCCTTCATCCGGCGGCGCGCGATCCGGCACCTCGAGAAGGGGCGCGTGGTGATCTTCGCGGCCGGCACGGGGAACCCGTATTTCACGACCGACACGGCCGCAGCGCTCCGCGCGATGGAGATTCGGGCCGACGTGATCCTGAAGGGCACCAAGGTGGACGGCGTGTACACCGCCGATCCGATGCTCGACGCCGCCGCCACGAAGTACGAACGCATCTCGTACCTCCAGGTGCTCGAGCGCCAGCTCAAGGTCATGGACACCACGGCCATTTCGCTCTGCATGGACAACAAGCTGCCGATTGTCGTGTTCAATCTCCGGCAACCCGGTACCATACGCCGCGTCGTGATGGGAGAACCGATCGGGACCACGGTCTCCGTCGAGGGTGGTGAACCGCGAACCGCTCAGGCCTCGCTGAGCGAGGTACGGTGATGGACTTCAACGACCTGAAGGGGATGTTCGAAGCGGTCACGGCGCGCATGGACGGCGCGATCGAGCACGTGCGCCGCGAGATGGCGGGTGTCCGAACCGGCCGCGCGTCGGTCGGGCTGCTGGACGGCGTGCAGGTCGAGGCCTACGGGTCGAAGATGCCGCTGAACCAGGTGGCGTCGCTGTCGGTGCCCGAGCCCGCGATGATCGTCGCTCAGCCGTTCGACCCGTCGCTGGCGTCCGCGATCGAGAGGGCCATCATGGCGTCCGACCTCGGCCTCAACCCGTCGAACGACGGGAAGATCATCCGGATCCCCATTCCCGCCCTCACCGACGAGCGGCGCAAGGACCTGTCGCGACACGTGCACAAGCTGGCGGAGGAAGGGCGGAACGCCGTCCGGCAGGTGCGCCGCGACGCCAACGACCGGCTCAAGAAGCTCCTCAGGGACCACACCGTGTCCGAAGACGACGAGCGGCGCGGGCTGGATCAGGTCCAGAAGATCACCGACGAGCACGTCCGGCTGATCGACGACCTCCAGAAGAAGAAGGACGCGGATCTGCTCGGCCGCTGACGCGGCCGGCGATCAGTCGCCGAACGACACGCCGACCGCCCGCGCCGTCTTCACCAGGTCGAGGTCGAGCGGCACGGTCTTGATCTTCCCCACCACCTCGCTGAGCGGCACCGGCTGCAGGTGCGGCGGCCGGTTCGCGACCATCACGCCGTACACCCCGCTCAGCACCAGCTCCACCGCCTTGCCGCCGAAGCGCGTCGCCAGGGTCCGGTCGAAGGCCGTCGGGGCACCGCCACGCTGGAGGTGCCCGAGGACGACGTAGCGCGCCTCCTTGCCGGACATCTCCTCGATCTCACGGGCGCAGCGGGCGCCGATGCCGCCGAGACGCTCGACCGTGCCTCCCTCTGCCGCCTTCATGACCGTCACGTCCCCGCCGACCGGCTTGGCGCCTTCGGCGACCACCACGATGGTGAAGCTGGCGCCGAGGCGGTCGCGCGTCCGGATGCTCTCGACCACTTTGGCCGGATCGTACGGAATCTCCGGAATCAGGATGACGTCCGCGCCTCCTGCCACGCCGCCGTGCAGCGCGATCCACCCGGCGTAGCGCCCCATCACTTCCACCACCATGACGCGCCGGTGGGCCTCGGCCGTCGTATGCAGCCGATCGATCGCGTCGGTGGCGAAGCTCACCGCCGTGTCGAAGCCGAAGCAGCTGTTCGTGCCGACGATGTCGTTGTCGATCGTCTTCGGCACGCCGACCAGCGGGATGCCGCGCTTGTGGAACTCGTGGGAGATCGCCAGCGTGCCGTCGCCGCCGATGCACACGAGCGCATCCAGCCCCAGCTTCCCGAACATCTCGACCACGCGGTCGGCGTAGTCGAACGTGCCGTCGGGCGTGACGATCGGCTGCGCGAGCGGGTTGCCCCGGTTCACCGTGCCGAGGATCGTGCCGCCGAACCGCAGAATCCCCGTGACGTCCTTCGGGGTGAGCGTTCGCGTCTTGCCTGGGGAGATCAGGCCGTCGAAGCTGTCCTCCAGCCCCAGCACTTCGACACCCGCGTTGTGCGCCGACTTGACAACCGCGCGGATGACCGCGTTCAGGCCGGGGGCGTCGCCGCCACCCGTGAGGACACCGATCTTCTTGACACGTCGCATGGAGGACCCAGGCGCGCAGGGCGCGTGCTGATGAAAGGAGGCCGACGCGCCCTATGTTACACTTGCCGTTCGCGCGTCCTGCGCGAGCTCCAATCTTGTCGGAGCGTTCCGGTTCAGGGGGCGGCTAGCTCAGCTGGGAGAGCGCTGCGTTCGCAACGCAGAGGTCGGGAGTTCGAGCCTCCTGCCGTCCACCAGACTTCCTCCCGCGCCTCTCCGGCTCTACTTCGCCAGCGGGTCCGGCCGCATCTGGAACTTCACGGCCTTCGAGCCGTTCCCCTCGGTACCGATGCCCTCCATGTGCCAGAGCGCGTAGTTGGAGAAGCTGGACCAGACCCCTCGGCCCTTCCAGCCGGTCGCCGGGTTGTCGATGCGGCCGTTCGACGATCGCGAGAAGAACCCCATCGGGTACGGCACGTTCAGCTCGACGAACTGCCGCGCCTCCGACAGCAGCGCCACGTTCATGTTCGCGTTGACGGTGCCGTACATCGGCACGCCGCGTCCGAGCCCGAGCGCATCGTGGAGATCGACCTGCGGCAGGTACGTCAGGTCGGCCTCGACCGCCGTGCTGCCGTTGCCGTAGGCCGGTCCGCCACGCCTGTAGAGCGTCCAACCCTCCCTGCACAACTCGCCCGTGGCCGCGCCGGGACCGTTCGTGGTCGTGCACTTCCGGTAGTCGAACGACGTGAAGTGCTGGCTGCCCCGCCAGTTGACCCAGACCACGCCCGCGTCGTCCACGGTCGCCTCCGCCGCGCCGCTGACTTCCGGTTCCGACCCCGTCTTCGGAGGCACGAAGACCTGCGCCCGGCACGACTGCGGCGGCGACGGGCCCTTCTCAATCCGCGTCAGCCGCCCGGCATCGCCGCACCAGGCCACGCCGTTGGGGTCGTTGTGGTCCACGGCGACCTGGTAACACCCGATCGACACGCGGCGATCCTTCGCCGGATCCGTCGGCTGATCCGGCTCGGTCCACTCCGTGATGACGCCGTCCGCGTTCGTGTCCACCACGGCCGGACACCAGCCTTGGGACGCCTCGGCGTCCTTCGTGTCCAGGAACTTCGGCGTGTCGAGCCACCACACCACGTCGCGCGACCCGAAGTACCAGTAGTCGTCCGGACCGAACTGGTTGTGATCGAGGCTCGCGCACACATCGCCGATCGGCGTGAACCGCGCCGTTCCCGGTTCGTAGAGCATCGCCTGCCGCGCTCCCCCGCCGGCGCTCTCGATCGGGAAGAACCGGGCGAACCTGTTGTCTGGCGACGTGCAGAATGCCGGCTGCTCGTCACCGCGCACCATGGCGCTGAACCAGACGCGCGCCTGCCGATCCATCGCCAGGCTGCGCGGCTCGGCTCGACGCTTCCAGACCGGCTCGTCGCCCCAGTAGGCGCTCCAGGGCGTGTTCGTCCGCTTCTCCGGCGCGTTCGACGGCACGGTGTGGACCTGCACCCGATGCTCGTCCGGGTCGAGCGTCGTCATCACGTCGTTGGACCGCGACACCATGTAGACGAGGCCGCCGGCGTTGACGCGGGCATCCCGGAGATCGCTCGCCACGGCGTCCGTGCGTCCGTCGAACTTCGTTCCCCAGTCCCACAGGCTCACGACCAGGTTGCGCTCGACGCCGGTGGGACGCCGGGGCGTCTGACGCGGGATCTCCCCTCGCGCGACGCGATCCGTCCACTCGACCCAGGCCTGCTGCTCCTCCGCAGAGAAGCGGCTCCAGGCTGCCGCCATGCTCGCACCCTCGACCCCCGCGGCCATCCGCAGTTGCCAGGCGTGGAGCGTCGAGCGGCTCTTCTCGAGGATGCTCGCCGGGATCTCCCGCGTGGCCTTGTTGCCGATCTGGTGGCACGCGAGGCCGCACTGCCCCACCGGCTGCTCCATCATCGCGAGCCAGTAGGCGGCCGGGTAGTATTCGGCAGCCGCGGCGGGCGTCGGCGCTGCCACCGCCGTCAGGTTGAGCTGCTGTCCGGGCCGGGCGGCCCGGCGCGGAGCATCCACGAGTCCGTAGCCCCGCACCCACACCTGGTAGTCGCCTCGCGGCAGGTCCGGGAGCACGTACCGCCCCTGCTCGTCGGTCACGACGATCCGCGCGAACGGCGTTGGCAGCGACGCCGTTTCGGCGATGACCCACACACCTGCCTCCGGTCCCGCCGGGCCGGTCACCACGCCGCCGATGTCGTCCGGGTCGATCGGCACCGCGCCACCCGACTGCGTGCCGACCGGGGCCGTACACCCGATCAGCCCGCCGAGCAGGCCGACACCGAACGCGAGGTGGCAACAGGCTGGAATCCAGCGGGTCATGGGTTCTCCTCTCGTCAGGCGATCAGCCGCCACACCTGCGCCACCAGGAAGCACACCGTCAATCCCATGGCCACCGGCAGCAACGCGGCCACCGTGGTCCAGCGCGCGCTGTGCGTCTCCCGGTAGATCGTGTAGATCGTCGTCGAACACGGGTTGTGCAGCAGGCTGAACAGCATCAGGTTCACGGCCGTCAACAGCGTCCAGCCGGCCGCTCGGAGCAGTTGCCCGGTGGCGTCCGCGCTGTCCAGCTCGAACATCACGCCGGCCCCTTCCCCCAGGCCGGTCATGCCGCCCGTCAGCACGGTCAGCATGAGGACTGTCGGAATCACGATCTCGTTGGCCGGTATCGCCACGACGTATGCCAGGAGGATCACGCCGTTCAGGCCGATCAGCAGCCCGAACGGGTCCAGCCACGACACCACGTGCTGGGCCAGGCTCGCACCGCCCACCGTGACGTTCGAGATGAGCCAGATCACCGCGCCAGCCGGAGCCGCGAAGACGATCGCCCGCCACAACACGATCGCCGTCCGATCGATCAGCGACGTATACAGCGTCTGCAGGACCCGGGGCGGCCGGTACGGCGGCAGCTCGAGGCTGAAGCTGGTGGCTTCACCGCGCAGGACGGTCTGCGACAGCAGCCAGGACGTGAGGAACATCACGCCGATGCCCAGGAGCGCAATGCCGACAACCGCCGCCGCCGAGACGAGCCCAGCCAGGTGTGCCGGCGCCACCCCCCCGATGAAGATCGAGGCGATCAGGATCTGCGTCGGCCACCGCCCGTTGCAGAGCGAGAAGTTGTTCGTGATGATCGCGATCAGGCGCTCCCGCGGGCTGTCGATGACCCGCGTCGCCACCACGCCGGCCGCGTTGCAGCCGAACCCCATGCACATGGTGAGCGCCTGCTTGCCGTGGGCGCCCGCCCGGCGGAACAGACCATCCAGGTTGAACGCCACCCGCGGCAGGTAGCCGAAGTCCTCGAGCAGCGTGAACACCGGGAAGAAGATCGCCATCGGCGGCAGCATCACGCTCACGACCCACGCCGTGGACAGGTACACACCGTCCAGTGCGAGCCCCCCGAGCCAGGCTGGCACGCCCGCCGCCGCGCTCACCCCCTTCAGCCAGGGGTGCCACGCGTCGATCAGCAGCGACGCCAGCATGGCCGACGGCACGTTGGCGCCTTCGATCGTGATCCAGAAGACCACGGCGAGCACCGTGAGCATCAGGGGAAACCCGAACCAGCGGCTCGTCAGCAGCCGATCGAGCGTCCGGTCGAAGTCGAATCGCGCCCGCTGGACCCCGCGCAGCTGTGCGCCCTCCGCGATCTCCTGCGCCGCCGTGAACGTCCGCTCGGTGATGGCATCCTGGAAGTCCGGGGGCAGCTCCCACCGCAGGCGAACCGCCTCCCGCAGAACATGGGTGCGCCCGGCGTCGGGTTCCCCGGTCGCCGAGGGCGCCGCCTCCCCTTCGATCAGGCCCAGCTCGCCCGAGCGCACGGCGTCGATGACGGCTTCGTCGGCGTTGAGCAGCCGCTGCGCCACCCATCGTGCGTTCGGCACGCCAGGAAACGCCCTCTCCACGACCTCGGCCATCTCGGCGACGGCGCGCTCGATGGCGGGCGCCTGCCGCGTCAGGCGGAACGGCCTGGTCTGGACCTCTCCGGCAGCCACGCGGAACGCGGCATCGAGCAGCTCGTCGATCCCTCGCCGCTCCCGGGCCACGCCGGCCACCACCGGCACACCCAGCGCGCCCTGCAGCTTCAGCGGATCGATCGCTACGCCGTGGCGCCGGGCCTCGTCGATCAGGTTGAGGAAAACGACGACCCGATCCGTGATGTCCAGGATCTGGAGCACCAGGTTCAGGTTCCGCTCGAGGCGGGTCGCGTCGACCACGACGATCGTCACGTCGGGGCGCCCGAACAGCACGAAGTCCCTGGCCACTTCCTCGTCGGCACTGCCGGCGTGCAGGGAGTAGGTGCCCGGCAGATCCACCAGCTTGACGCGCTTCCCCCTGTGGGCGAAGGCGCCTTCCGCGCGCACGACGGTCTTGCCCGGCCAGTTGCCGGTGTGCTGCCGAAGGCCGGTGAGGGCGTTGAAGACGGTGCTCTTGCCGACGTTGGGGTTGCCGGCGAGGGCGGCGAGCACGTCCCATTTGTCCGGCTTGAGCCCGAGCCGGATCAGGTTCTCGTCCCGGCGACCGGACCGCTCGGGGCCGTAGACGGAGGGGGCGCTCGGCATCAGGCCACCACGCGGGAGGGACTCTCCCCCGCCCTCTCGACGTAAATCGCCGCGGCCTGCTCGCGCCGGAGCGCGATGAGCGCCCCCCGAATGCGGTAGGCCACCGGATCGCCCGAGGCGCTCTGGAGTTCCGCCGAAATCTCTGTCCCCTTCACGACACCCAGATCCAGCAGTCGCCGGCGCTGCGAGCCGTGGCAGGTGGCGGCAATCCCCTCCACGCGCGCGGTCTCGCCCAGCCGCACGTCCAGCAGCGTCGGGCGCGCCGACGCGTCCGCCTCGCTGTCCGAGAGTCTCCGAACCGTGACGTTGCGCGCCAGCACCTGACTGATCGCCCGCTCGCGTCCCGCCAGGCGGAACCCCACCGCCCGGTCGGTCACGTCGACCTGCGACAGGCGGCTCCCCAGCGCAAGCCCCTCGCGGACGAGGGCGTCGTAGATCTCGCGCGGCTCATCCTCCAGATGGACGACTTCCACCGTCCCGCCGGCCGGCGCGGCGAGCAGGCTGGCGCCCCGCGGCGGGGGAATGTCGCCGCTCGACGTGGGAATCGGATCGCCGTGGGGATCCCAGCGTGGGTGCCCCAACTTGGAGGCCAGCGCGTCGGTCTGCGCATCCGACAGCACGTGCTCCATCTGCTCGGCGCGGTCGTGCCATTCTCCGGCGGGAACCCCCGTCCGATCCGCGAGGTACCGCTCCCACAGCCGGTGGGTGCGCACGAGCCGCAGCGCCGTCTGCGATCCCTCGCCGGTGAGCACGGGCCCGCCGGCGCCGGGGCGCACGAGCCCGAGGTCGGTGAGGCGCGAGAGGAGTGCCGCAGCGCGGGCCGTGGACACTTCCAGCCGGCCCGCCAGGCTCTCGAGTGAACAGGTATCTCCGTTCCGCTGGCACGTGAACACGTGCTTGAGCGCGTCCTCGAGCCGGACACGCTCATCGAGGCGCAGCAGCTGCGACACTCGCGCCACCACCCCCCGACGGGGCCACAGGAGCAGCGCCAGCCCGGCGGCCAGCACGGCGAACACCGCGAGCGCCAGGAGCGGGTCGGTCATCGCGCTGCCCCTATCATCCCACCCCTCGGGGTGCGCCGCACGGCCCCGCTCGCGACCGGGCCGGGGCCCGCACTACGACACGGTCGGGCCGAACAACACACCCATGAGGATGGCAAGCGCCGCGGTCAGCCCCCACGCCAGCACCGCCACCGCCACGGCGCGCGTCACCCGGGCGTAGTCCAGGGCATGGCCAATGGCCACGACCGTCGCGACCAGGAGCCACACGGTGACGATCGCAAACACCGGAGACCGTACGGGGGACCACGCGCCGATGCACAGGAACACCGCCGGGGCGCTGCCGTACCCCAACGTCCGCAGCAGCTCACCCATGTCCGTCCGGGTGCGAGCACCCGGCAGGATCCGCGTGCCGATCTGGTAGACGAGCACAGCCCAGGCGAACCAGGCGGCCAGCGCCAACGTGGCAAAGAACGTCAGCCGCTCGACGCCATCGGCCACGGCCCCCGAGCCGCCGACACCTGCCGCCATGCTGCCGAGCAGCACGACGGCCAGCGCCTCGACCGTGGCGCTCCGGTCGTGTTCGATCTCCTCGTAGATCGAGCCCTTCAGCATCAGCGCACCCCCCATCCGCCTCAGCGGCGTGAACGGCGTCTTCGTTGTGCGGTCCACGGCGAAGCCTCCACTGACCTCTCTACGCTCGCAACACTCGTGCCTCTATCCTCCACACGCGGCGCACGCCACTCCAGGCGAGCCGAGAGCGCGTCTGCCGAAAAAGTCCCCACGACGTCGAATACCCCGCGATTCGGTCCCCCCGCCTTGACACCTCAGAAACGCCACGGCAACAATACTGCCCGTGCCGGTTCCGCGCATCAGCCGTGAAGATCTCAAGTCGCGCCTGGAGGCCGAGGACGCCGCTGGGCGTCCGGTCGTCGTGGACGCCAGGCTCAAGTACCCCTACGAACACAGCACGCTGCAGCTGCCCGGGGCAATTCGGCTGGCAGGGAGCGACTTCTCTGCGCTGCCGCGCGATCGCGACATCGTCGCCTACGACTCCGACCCTGACGAGCTGGTCAGCTCGAAAGTGGCCGTCGATCTGATCCGGGCCGGGTACAAGGCCTCGGCGCTCAGGGGCGGCATCGTGGACTGGCTGGCGGCCAGCTTCCCCACCGAAGCCAAGCAAGCCATCAAGGCGGCACCCCCTGAACCGGGTTCCCTGAAGGGGTGAGCAGACGAGCGGCCTGAGCGTGCGCATGTCCCTCGGCCGCGCGCACGTGCTGGCCTCGAGGGTCATCGACGCCCTGTGGCGCGCCACGGCCGGCGCCCACACCATCACGCCCGTCGGCGCGCTACGGCGCTCCGAGGCGGAAATCGACGACATCCCCCTGCTGGCGGCCCTCGATGAGGGTGACGGCCAGGACCTGCTCGACGCGGCGAGCCGGCTGTCATTCGTCGATCGCGTCGTGTCCCGATCGCCCGGGCAGATCGCGCTCGTCGTCGACGACACTCCCGTGACCATCCACCTCGTCGCCGCGGAGGCCGCCGGCGGCGCCCTCCTCGCGTTGACCGGTTCGGCCGCCTTCGTGGCAGCCGTCGGGGCCGTGGCCCGCGAGCACGCATTGGCGCTCGACGGCTGGCACCTGCTCGATGCCTCCGGCCGGCCCATGCCCTGCCCGTCCGAAGAGGAGTTGTACGACCGGCTGGGCATGGCCGTCGTCCCGCCGGAGCTCAGGGACGGCGCCGAGGCGGTTCCGCTCGCGCGACAGCGCCGCCTGCCGGCGCTCCTGAGCGACCTGCACATCCGCGGCGATCTCCACATGCACACCACGTGGAGCGACGGCCGGGACAGCTTGACCGACATGGTGCGCGCCGCGAAAGCGATCGGCTACGAGTACGTCGCGATCACCGATCACTCCCAGAGCGCCGCCTCGAGCCGGAAGCTGGCGCTCGAGGACGTCCAGCGCCAACGCACCGAGGTGGTCCGGGCCGCACGCGCCAACCCGGAGATCGAAGTGCTGCACGGGATCGAGGTCGAGATCCTGCCAGACGGCAGCCTCGATTTCGACGATGGCGTGCTGGAGGGATTCGACATCGTGCTGGCGTCGCTCCACGACGCCGCTGGCCAGACTCCATCCGCGCTCACGGCGCGGTGTCTGCAAGCGATGGAGAACCCGTTCGTCAACGTGCTGACCCATCCCGCCAACCGGGTCCCGGCGCTGTCGCCCGGCTACGATCTGGACTTCGACGCCCTGTTCCGGGCGGCGGCCGCAAGCGGGACGGCGCTCGAGGTGGACGGCGCGCCGGGGCACCTCGACATGGACGGCGCACTGGCCCGCCGGGCGATCGGGCAAGGGGCCACGCTCGTCGTCAGCAGCGACGGGCATCGCGGCGACGTGCTCGGCCGGCAGATGCGGTTCGCCGTGGCGACCGCCCGCCGAGGCTGGGTCGAACCGCGCCACGTGCTGAACGCCCGTCCGCTGGCGCAGGTCCGCGCGTTCGTTGCGGCAAAACGGGATCGGGTCCGATCCCGTACCTGACCCCCCCTTGGGGTGTCCGATCGGCCGTGCTAACGTGGCAGGGAGAGCCGAGCATGCCACGCCTGTCAGCCCGGACCGCTCTGGTCGCTGCCGGCCTGTTGACCCTGCCGGGCTTCGTGGCGCCCCAGGGGCCCATGGGCCGCCTGGGCGCGCAATCGCCTCCGGCACCCGAAGCGCTCGCCCGGCTGCTCCAGTCCCGCTACGACCAGATTCGGGACTTCTCGGCAGACTTCGTGCACACGTACCAGGGCGGAGTGCTGAAGACGCTAGTGACCGAACGCGGCGCCGCCTCGATCAAGAAGCCGGGCCGGATGCGCTGGACCTACACCAGTCCCGAGCGCAAGGAATTCGTGTCGGATGGTGAGCGCGTGTACACGTATGTCCCGGAAGACAAGCAGGTTATCGTTGGACCCTTGCCTTCGGCCAGCGAGGCGCCCACCGGAATCCAGTTCCTGACCGGCCAGGGGGACCTGGCCCGGGACTTCCTGGTCGCCCGAGCCGAGAGCCCGGTGCCCGGGACCTGGGCCCTGCGGCTGGACCCGCGTCAGGCACAGGCGGACTACGCGCACCTGGTGGTGGCGGTGGACCCGACGACCCTGCAGATCCGCGGGCTGACCACCTTCGACCACCAGGGTGGCGAGTCCTCCTTCACCTTCACGAACCTGAAGGAAAACAGGGGACTGTCCGATAAGGAGTTTGCGTTCCGTATCCCTCGCGGCGTTGACGTGCTGACCGATGATGGTGTCTTCCCCTGACGACGCGGCTGCCCGCACCTCCCGACACGCCGCCCGGCTGGCGCGTCCCGTTCGCGGCGCGCTTTTCCTCGCCGTCTGTCTCCTCGTGTCGGCCTGCGCGACAACGGGCAACCTTCGCAAGGCGCGGCAGGCGGAGCGCCTCGAGGACTACGACGTCGCGGTCGCCGAATACACGAGGGCCGTGCAGGCGCGGCCCGATGACCTCGGTGCGCGCGCGGGCCTCGAGCGCGCCCGCCTGCGTGCGGCCCAGGAGCACTTCACGCGCGGACGCCGGCTGAGCTACACGGGCAAGCTGGACGAAGCGCTGGTCGAGTACCAGATCGCGTTCGAGATGAACCCGGCCAGCGGTGAGATCGAAGACGCGGTCACCGAAACGCGCAACCAGCTGCGCGCGCGCATCGCCGTCTCGCGCGAGGGCAAGACGGAGCTCGAGACCCTCATCGAACGCTCCCGGACGCAGGTCGGCATCGGCCTCGACCTGCCGGCCGGCACCACGCTGCCCGAATCGCTCATGTTCCGCGACGCGCGATCCCGCGACGTCTTCACCGCCATCGGGCAGTTCGCGGGCCTGAGCGTCGTGTTCGACCCCGACTTCCGCGACGTCCCGATCACGGTCGATCTGCGCGACACGACCGTCGAGGAGGCGCTCTCGACGATCGCCGCCACCGCCCGCGCCTTCTATCGCGTCACGGCGCCACGGACGGTGACCATCATCCCTGACACCGCTGCCAAGCGGCGGGAGTACGAAGAAGAGATCGTCCGGACGTTCTACCTGAGCAACGCCGACCTGCGGGAAACGATCGACCTGCTGCGGATCGTCATCGACGCGCGCCGGATCGCTCCGCTTGCGGCCAACAACGCGTTCGCGATCAAGGACACGCCGGAGCGGGTCGCCGCCGTGGCGCGGCTCATCTCGGCCGTGGACAAGGCGCGGCCCGAGGTGGTGATCGACGTCGAGCTGCTCGAGGTCGACCGCACGCGGCTGCGCGACTACGGCCTGCAGATCGCCTCGCCCGGGTCGGCGGGGGTCAGCGGCGCGGCCGACGTCAACCGCTCCGGGCTCACGCTCCGCAACCTCCGCAGCCTGAGTCAGTCGGACATCATGCTGACGAACCTGCCGGCGCTCTTCTACCGGCTGCTCAAGACCGACAGCAACACCCGTACGCTGGCCAACCCGCAGTTGCGCACGTCGGAAGGCCAGCCGGCCCAGGCTCGGTTCGGCGAGCGCGTGCCGGTACCGGTCACCACGTTCTCGCCGCTGGCCGCCGGGGGCGTCCTGCAGCAGCCGATCACCTCGTTCAACTACGAGAACATCGGCGTCAACATCGACATCACGCCGCGGACGCACCACGACGACGAGGTCACGCTGGCGCTGAAGGTGGCGGTGACGAGCATTTCCGGGACCGGGTTCAGCGGGCTGCCCACGTTCGGCAACAGAGAGATCAACACCGTCATCCGCCTGCGGGACGGCGAGACCAACATGCTTGCCGGCCTCATCCGGGACGACGAGCGGCAGGTGCTGGACGGCATTCCGGGCCTGAGCGACATCCCGCTGGTGGGCCGGCTGTTCGCCCGGTCGCGCACCGAGACGCAGGAAACCGACATCGTGCTGATGCTGACGCCCCGGATCATCCGCGTGCTGGAGTTGTCGGAAGCCGACCTGAGACCGTTCCGCGTCGGCCGGGACACGGGTCTGGGTGGCGATGTCGGCGTGCCGCTCCCGGCGCCCGCACCGCTTCCCGCCCCGGTGCCGCAGGCTCCGCTGCCCCCGGCCGGTGCCGTGCCGATTCAGCCGCCCCCGCCCTCACCGGCTCAGCCTCCAGGCAGCCCCAACAACTGAGGCCGGTCCCCGGGGGCCGATCCCCTGCATCTGCTCGCTCACGCTTCTGGCGTGGTACACCGGGCGGCCTTCCTGGAGGATCGCGCTCAGTCGTGCTTCAGCCCGTCGTCCTCCAGTTGCACGGTGCGCGGCGCGCTCGCGCCATCCACGACGAGGAGAGTCAGGATGGTCGCCGTCAGGCCGGCAAGATCCCGGCTCCAGGTGACCGGGTGCAGAACAGGCGGGTCGAGCCATCCCCGCCGCCGGCGCGATATGCTGGTCACCTCTCGCGGGCAGGGCGCCTGATCAGCTCTGCTCCCTGGAGACCTTCGCGCCCAGCGTCTCCAGCCGCTCGACGAGCTGGCTGTAGCCCCGCTCGACGGTCTCGAGCGGCGCCACCCGCGTCTGGCCGTCTGCCGCCAGTCCCGCCGCGATGAGCGACATCCCGGACCGCAGATCCCGCGAGTCCAGCGTCCGTCCGCCTTTCAGCTTCGTCGGGCCGGTCACGCTCACGCGGTGCGCGTCCACCAGGAACACGTCGGCACCCATGCCGCTCAACTGCTCCAGCGCGAAGAGTCGGAGCTCGTACATCCAGTCGTGCACGAGCGTGCGGCCTTCGGCCTGTGTCGCCAGCACCGTCACCAGGCTGACGAAGTCGCTCGGAAAGCCGGGCCAGATGCCGGTCGTGATCCGGCGGAGCCGCTTCGGCCGTGACGGCTCCACGGTGAAGACGCCGTCGCGCATTCCGCACACGACGCTCATGCGTTGCAGCACCGAGGACACGACCTCCAGGTCCTCCTCCCGCGCGCCTTCAATCGCCACCTCTCCACCGGTGATCGCGGCCACCACCGCCCAGCTGCCCGCCTCGATGTAGTCCCCGCCCAGCTCGTGCTCCGCACCACGGAGCCGCGCCGTCCCGGCGATCCGGATGCGCGAACTGCCCTCCCCCTCCACCTCCGCGCCCATCTTCCGCAGGAACTGACACAGCTCGACGACGTGCGGCTCCGCGGCGGCATGGCGGATCTCCGTGGCACCGCTGGCACCAGCGGCCGCGAGCAGCGCCGTCTCGGTGCCGGTGACCGACGCCTCGTCCAGGTACATCGACGCCGGGTGCAGCCCGTCCGGCGCCTCGAGCACGTGACCGGGTTCCTCGTCTTCGACCGTTCGCGCGCCGAGCGCCCTGAGCGCCTCGAGGTGCGTCGCGATCGTGCGGCGGGCCGGGAAGTCGCCGCCGGGTGGCGCGATCCGTGCCCGCCCGAACCGGGCGAGCAGCGGCCCGAGCAGCAGGACCGATCCCCGGAGCCGCCCTACCAGCGCCCGATCGGCCTCGCAGGTCGACAGCTTCGCCGCACGCACCCGAAGCGTCGTCGTGCCAAGCCCCTGCACCTCGGCTCCCAGGTGTTGCAGCAGGCCCACCATCACGTCGACGTCGCCGATGCGCGGCACGTTGGTGAGCACGCACTCGTCGTCCGTCAGCAGACAGGCCGCCAGCAGCGGCAGCGCCGCGTTCTTGTTCCCCCCGACCGCCAGGCGGCCCTGGAGCCGGTGGCCGCCCTCAATCAGCAGTGTCGACATTCACTCGTTCGCTTTCCGGAGAAACGCCACTGTCTCATCGTCACCGAATCCCAGGAACAACGGTTCCGGCCGCAGCCAGACCCCGAAGGTATCCGCCACCCGCCGCTTGATCCGCGCGGCCAGCTCGACCACCTGACGCGCCGTCGCTCCACCCCGATTGGTGACGGCGAGCGCGTGCTTCGACGACAGCCCGACCGCACCTTCGGTGTACCCCCGCGGGAAACCGGCGTGCTCGATGAGCCATCCCGCCGGCACCTTGGTGCGCCCGTCACCACCCGGCCGGCCAGGCGCGCGCGCACCCAGCCTGCCTGCCACCGCCTCGACCTCCGCATACGCGGAGGCCGTCAGCTGCGGGTTCACGAAGAAGGATCCCACGCTTCGGGCGTCCGGGTCCCGCCCGTCGATCACCATGGCCTTCGAGCGTCGCACCTCCAGTACGCCGCGGCGGATGTCCGCGGGGCCCGGGTGCGAGACGCCGAGCTCGCGCAGGCGGGCGGCGAGGTCGTCGTACGAGGGGATGCGGGCACCTCGCTCGAGCCGAAGCTGCAGGCGCGTGATCACGAACCGATTCCGATCGTCCTCGCGAAATCGGCTGCGGCGGTAGCCGAGGCCGCACGACCCGGCCGGGAGCGTGACGACGGCGCCCGACCCGCGCTCGACGGCCGTCACATCCACCAGCGTGTCCGACAGCTCCTGCCCGTAGGCACCGATGTTCTGAACGGGCGCAGCGCCGGCGGTGCCCGGAATCCCCGACAACGCATCGATCCCCCCGAAGCCCGCGGCGACGGCGGCAGCCACGACGTCGTCCCACGGCTCACCAGCCTCGACCGCCAGCGTCAGTGTCCCGGCGTCGACGCGCTGCACGAGGCCGCGGAGCGCGGGCTGCAGGATCACGCCGTCGAAACCGGTGTCGGCCACGACCAGGTTGCTGCCGGCGCCGAGCACGAACAGGGAGCACCCGCGTTCCTGCGCCCAGGCACACGCGGCCTGCACCGACGCCGTGTCGCCCGCACGAACGAACCACCGGGCGGGGCCACCCACGCCCAGTGTCGTCAGCGGCGCCAGCCGGACGCCTTCCGCCGGCCTCATCGCCGGGCTACTGGACGGCAAGGAGCCGGCTCTCCTCCGCGAGCAGCGCCGCTGCCGCGTCCGCGTGGGTACAGAGGGCGAAGGCCACCCGGTCGCCGGGAAGCAGCTGCGCCGCGCGCAGCAGATCCGCAGAGATCACCACCGCGATCTGCGGGTAGCCGCCGGTCGTCTGCCGATCCGACAGCAGCAGCATCGGGTCTCCGGCGCCTGACACCTGGATCGCCCCGGCGAAGGTCGGGCCCGAGATCGCGTCGCCATGAGAGCCGCTCGTCAGCGGCGCCGCACCCGACAGCCGCAGGCCCATGCGGCTCGACTCGGGCGTCACCGTGAAGCGACCGTCCACCAGACGGGACAGGGCGTCTTCGTGCGCGCGCGCGTCCGGTCCCGGCAGGATCCGGAGGCGGGCCGGCTCGGCGTCCACGCCGAACGGCCGCACGGACACCCTGTCCAGGCGCGGAAGCGCCCCGCCGGAGCGCCCGACCGGCAGCCGGTCTCCTTCGCGCAGGGCCCGTCCCCGCCAGCCGCCCAGGTGACTCGGCACATGGGTCGCTCGGCTGCCCAGAACAGGCGGGACGTCGAAGCCCCCTTCCACGGCAATGTAGGAGCGCGCCCCGCGCGTGCGCCGCCCGAATCTGAGGACGCCACCGGCCCTGATGCGGGTCCGGGTGGCCGGGGCCAGCCGCGCCCCGTCCACGGTGCCCGCCAGGTCGGCGCCGCACGTCGCCACGATCGCGTCGGATTCCATTCTGAGCGTCGGGCCGGTGATGGTGATCTCGAGTGTGGCCGCCTGGTCGGTGTTGCCCACCAGACGATTCGCCAACCGGTGGGAGAACCAGTCCAGGGCGCCAGACACCGGCACGCCCTGGGCCTGCCACCCCCAGCGTCCCAGGTCCTGTACCGTGCTGAACAGCCCCGCATCGAGCACCGTCACCGCGCGATGGCCCTCGCTGGCGGCGGCTGGGGGCATCGCGGCAGCAGGTCCGGCCACGGCGTCAACCGGCACGAACCGCACACAATCGCCGGGTGCCACGAGCGCCGGAGGCGTCGCGCCGGGATCGAACAGCGTGACGCCCGTCCGCCCGACGATCCGCCAGCCGCCCGGCGCCTCGAACGGATATACGCCCGTCTGTCGGGCGGCGATGCCGATGGAACCAGCCGCAACGCGCACGCGCGGCGTCTCGAGCCGTGGCGTCTGCAGCCGCGGGTCGAGGACGCCGAGGTACGGGAATCCCGGCATGAAACCGAGCATGAACGCGTGGTAGTCACGACCGGCGTGCAGGCTGACGACCTCACGCTCGCTCACACCCGCGGCGCGGGCCACGTCCGCCAGGTCCGGACCGTACTCGCCCCCGTAGCACGCTGGAATCTCGATCAGCCGTCCCATGCGCCCCGCGCCTGCAGGCGGTTCGGCCGCCAGCGTGGACCACAGCGCCTCCAGGCGTGTCGTCGTCGGGTCGAAGTGCACCGCCACGGCGCAGAACGTCGGGACCACGTCCCGCACGCCGGGCACATTCGCCGACCGGATCGATTCCGCCAGGGCCATGGCCCGCGCGTTCACGGCGCGGTCGATGACGCTACCCAGGCGCAGAAGCACCGCCCCTTCTCCCACGCGCTCCCATCCCGGTGGCAAGGTCAGCGGCACGTCATCCGAGGGCGGCCAGCAGGCGCCGGTGAATGCCGCCGAAGCCGCCGTTGGACATCACGAGTACCAGGTCGCCGTCGCCCGCCTCGCCCGCAACGGTCCGAACGATCTCGTCCACACCCGGGATGTACCGGGCGCGCTGCCCACGCCGCACGAGGTCGGCCACGAGCTGCTCGGCCGACAGGCGCTCCCCTTCGGGCAGCGCAGACCGGTAGACGGCAGCCACCACGACCTCGTCGGCCGCCGGGAACGCGGCGGCGAATTCGTCCTGGAACACGCGCCGGCAGGACGAAGCCGAGCGTGGCTCGAACACGGCCCAGATCTTCTGGCCCGGGAATCCGCCGCGCAACGCGGCGAGCGTCTCCCTGACCGCCGTCGGGTGGTGGGCGAAGTCGTCGATCACCGTCACGTGGCGCGCCTGCCCCACCACCTCGAGCCGCCGCTTCACACCAGCGAAGCGACCGAGCGCTGCCGCCAGTTCGCCGGGGCCGGCGCCGCAGAATGCGCCGGCGGCCACGGCCGCCAGTGCGTTCCGGACGTTGTGCGCGCCGAGCAGCGGCATCGTGAACTCGCCGAACACCGTGCCCTTCCGCCGCACAACGAACCGCGTCTCTCCGTTGGTCGTCGAGACGTCCGATGCCCGCCAGTCGGCGTCCCGGGACAGGCCGAACGTCTCCGTCGGGCTCACCGACGCGGCCGCGAGCGCCGCCGCTTCGGGACTGTCCGCGCCGAGCAGCAGCAGCCCGTTGCGGGGCACCAGGTTGACCAGCCGCCTGAATGCCAGCCGGACCGCGTCCATGTCGGCGTAGATGTCCGCGTGGTCGAACTCCACGTTGCCGACGATGGCCACGTCGGGCACGTACTTCAGGAACTTGGCCGTCTTGTCGAAAAAGGCGCTGTCGTACTCGTCTCCTTCGAGCACGACGTCGCGTCCCGCGCCACGGCGATAGCTCGACCCGGCTTCCCCGAAGTTCAGCGCGATGCCACCAAGGAAGACAGTCGGGTCGCGGCCGATCGCGGTCAGCAGCCACCCGGTCAGCGCGGTCGTCGTGGTCTTGCCGTGCGTGCCGGCCACGACGATGGAGCGGGCCTGCCAGAGGAACTCGTTTCGGAGGACGTCCGGCAGCGACGCGTAGCGGATCTTCCGGGCGAGCACCTCCTCCACTTCCGGGTTGCCGCGCGACACGGCGTTGCCGATCACGACCAGATCGGGATCATCCGCAACGTGCTCGGGGCGATAGCCGTCGAGCAGGCGGATGCCCTCTCTCACGAGGAAATCGCTCATGGGCGGGTAGATGTGCTGATCGGATCCACGCACCTCGTGCCCGCGCCCCTTGAGCAGCGCTGCCAGCGTGGCCATGGCCGTCCCGCAGATGCCGATGAGGTGGACCCGCATCACTCCGTCGCTGCTTCTTCGATGACGAGCGCGGGACGGGCGCCGGTCACCACGCTCGCGCGCACGCCCAACGGCAGCGTCCAGGTCGGCCCCGCGGTGTGACCGGAGGGAAAACCCGCCAGCACGGGTCCCTCGAAGGACGCCGCCGCCGCCTTCACCACGTCGAGCGCCAGGACCGACCCGCCCGGCTCGTCGCAGCCCGGCAGCTCGCCGAACACCAGAGCCGACGCGCGGGCGAGGATCCCGGACAGGCGCAACTGCGTGAGCATCCGGTCCAGGCGGTACGGGCGCTCGTTCACGTCTTCGAGGAACAAGACAGCCCCGGCGGGTGGCGCGAACGCGAACGGCGTTCCCAGCGACGACACCAGCGCCGTGAGCGTGCCGCCGAACAGCGGGCCGGTCGCCTCCCCTTCCCTGACGACCCGGAGACCCGGTGGACGCAGGCTCCCCATCGGTTCGGGCGCGAGCGCGCCGAACAACGAGGCCCGATCGCACCCTTCCTCTCCTCTGGCGATTCGCCCCTCGAGCATCGGGCCGTGGAAGGCGACGACGCCGCAGCGCGTGGTGAGCCACGACAGCAACGACGTCGTGTCGCTGAAGCCGATGAACGCTTTCGGTGCGCCCTGACACCGGGCCGGATCGAGGTGCGGGAGCAACTGCACGCTGCCGTAGCCCCCCCTGGCCGCGATCAGCGCGGACACCGACGGGTCGGTCCACGCCCTGAGGAACGACTCCGCGCGCATCTCTGCCGAACCCGCCACGTAGCCGTTTCTGGCGAACACCGCCTCGTCCCAGGTCGGCTCGAAGCCCAGGCGCCGGAGCCCCTCGACCCCCCGGTCGAACTCGTCCCTGGCGAGGGGGCTGGCCGGCGCCACGATGGCGACGCGATCGCCGCCGACCACGCGGCGGGGTCTGCGCAGGGACGCCCCCCCCAGGTCCGCACCGCCCGTGTCAGACAAACCGCGCCATCTCCTCTGCTACGCGCTGGTGCTGCTCGCATCCGACGACATCCTTCCAGCGCAGCGGAACGCGACCAGCCGGATCGACCAGGAATCGTGCCTTCGCCCGCCGGCCTCGCGCGAGCGCGTCGTCGAGCCGCGCCGTCGGCAGCCGGCCGCTCTCGACAGCCCGCACGAGCGACTCGAGGACCGCCGCCTGCCGATCGACGTCCCCGCTGCACACGAGCAGGTGGTCGCAGCCGGCCGCGATGGCGTCCACCGCTGCGTCGGGCACGGCGCGTGTGGCCGACAGGCCCTTCATCTCGAGGTCATCGCTGACGATGACTCCGTCGAAGCCCAGCTCCTCGCGCAGCAGCCCCTGCACCAGGCGCGCGGAGGTCGTGGCCGGCTCCACCTCGTCCATCGACGGCACGAGCAGGTGGGCCGTCATCACGAACGCGACGCCGGCCTCGATCGCCGCGCGGAACGGCACGCACTCGACGCGGCGGATGCGATCTGGCGCGTGCTCGACGACCGGCAGGTCCACGTGTGAATCAACCGACGTGTCGCCGTGCCCGGGAAAGTGCTTGCCGCACGCCGCCACGCCCTGGCGCTGCAGGCCATCGACGATCGCGGCCCCGAGCCTGGCGACGAGGCCCGCCTCCTCCGCCAGCGCACGGTCGCCGATCACCGGGTTGTCCGGGTTGGTGTGGATGTCGAGAACGGGTGCGTAGTCGAGCGTGATGCCCACGGCCCGGAGCTCCGCGCCCAGAGCCGCAGCGAACCGCGTGGCCAGCGCCGGATCGCCGCTGCGACCCAACACCGCCATCGGCGGCCACTCCGTGAACGGCCTCCGGAGACGCGCGACCCGCCCCCCTTCCTGGTCCACGCTGACCCAGAGCGGCTCGCCGGGCACCAGGTCGCGCAGCTCGCCGGCCAGCTCCGCCACCTGCGCCGGCTCCTCCACGTTGCGTCCGAACAGGATGACGCCGCCGAGCTGGAACTCGCGCGCGAGCGACCGGAGTTCCGGGGTGACCGTTCGACCGGGCAGACTGCCCGTCAGCAGTTGGCCGATCGTGCGGCGGCGCGGCAACGGCACCCGTCGATTATAGATAGCGGGCTCGGCCGCACAGGAAGCCCGGCGCCTCACCTTGACGATCGGCCCGGTGCCGGACGCGCGTATACTGGGGCGTTTTCAGGCAGGAGGGCTCAGGATGCGGACACGGCTTTTCGGCGCACTGATCGCAACGGCGGCTGCCGGCCTGCTCGGTGCCGGCACGGATCTGCGGGCCCAGTCACCCGCCGAGGAACCCGATCGTGCGTGCCCGGCGGTGCGGAACTACCCCGCGTTCCACAGGTGCGCGATCGAGAAGATGAAGACCTTCACCCCGCAGATGACCCCCTGGGGCAGGCCCGATCTGCGCGGCATCTGGCGGCCGACCCGCATCGCCCAGGACATCGAGGAGGTCAAGCCGGGCATGTACGGCAACTTCGGTCACATGTACCCGCTGGTCGTGGAGCCGGCGACCAACAAGTTCCCCTACAACCCCTGGGCCATGAAGCAGCGGTACCTCAACGAGCAGATCTACCTGTCGCCGACCGCCGTCTGCCTCCCCGTGGCCCAGCCGCGCTGGTCCTACTCGCCGGTGTCGATCACCGGCCACCGGATCACCCAGAGCGACGACCTGATCACCTTCTCCATGGAGCGGCTCCACACCTACCGGATGATTCACCTGGACGACCGGCCCCGGCTGCCCGAGAACATGCACCTCTGGCAGGGCGATTCCCGCGGCCGCTGGGAGGGCAACACGCTCGTGATCACGACCACGAACCTGAACGACCTGATGTGGATGGACCACATCGGGACGTTCCTGAGTCCGGCCCTCGAAACGGTGGAACGGATCAGCCTCGTGGACCACAACACGCTGCACTACGAGCAGACGATGACCGACCCCAACGTCTTCACCGAACCGGTGAAGATCGCCATCGCGTTCCTGCGCGCCACGCCCGGCGACCCGATGGACGACATGGACCTGGAGGACACCTCGGTCGAAAACTGCGAGTTCGAGCTCAAGCACATGATGAACATCGGCCAGGTGCCCTTCCCGGGCTACGAGGCCGTCGCACCGAAGGAGTAACCGTTTCTCTCGGGGGACACGCGCACTATATGCATCGACGACTCGTGGCCGGCGCGGCCTTCGCGCTCCTGCTGGCGGTGGTGTCCATCGGCACCACCCCGCACGCTTCAGCTCAGACACCCGGAGCCGGCGATCCAACGCCGGCCTGTCCGATGGTTCGTGACTACCCGGCGTTTCACACGTGCGCCGTCGAGAAGGCGAAGTCGTTCACGCCGCCGCTGACCGCGTGGGGCAAACCTGACCTCAGCGGCATCTGGAACCCCTCGCGGAGCGCGCAGGACATCGAAGACATCAAGCAGGGGCAGTACGGAAACTTCCCGGCCTCCCGCACGCTGGTGGTCAATCCTCCGCACGGCCGGCTTCCCTACCGGCCCTGGGCGATGCGGCAGCGGTACCTGAACGAGCAGTACTACCTGTCGCCGACCGCCGTGTGCCTGCCTGTGGCCCAGCCCCGCTGGGCCTACTCGCCGGTGTCGGTCACCGGCCACCGGATCATCCAGCAGGAGAACCTGATCATGTTCTCGATGGAGCGGCTGCACACCTACCGCACCATCTACCTGGACAACCGCCCCGCTCTGCCGTCGCAGATCCATCTCTGGCAGGGGGACTCCCGCGGGCACTGGGAAGGCAACACGCTCGTCGTTCGAACCACGAACCTCAATGACTTGATGTGGATGGACCACATCGGCACCTTCATGAGTCCGGCCGTCTCGACCGAGGAGCGCTTCACGTTCGTCGATCGGAACACACTGCACTACCAGCAGACGATCACCGACCCCAACACCTTCACCGAGCCGTGGACGATCTCGCTCGCCCTGACCCGGGCGAACAGCACCGACCCGCTGGATGCCATGGACCTCGAAGACACGTCGGTGGAGTACTGCGAGAACGAGCTCAAGCACATGATGAACGTCGGCCAGGTGCCCTTCCCGGGCTACGACGCCATCGCACCGAAGTAGCCCACAGCAGAGGGACGATTGCCATGATCAGAACAGCCGCAACAGGAGCCGCTGCCGCCATCGCCATGGCGCTGGCCGCGGGAACCGCCCTCACCGGGCAGCAGGCCTCGACCTACAAGGCCCCGCGCACCGCGCAGGGCACGCCTGACATCCAGGGGATCTGGCAGGTCCTCAACACGGCCGAATACGACATCCAGACGCACCAGGCCCGGTGGGGCGTCCCGGCCGGTATGGGCATCGTCCGGGGCGAGGAGATCCCGTACCTGCCCGCGGCGCTCGAGCAGAAGCGGAAGAACCAGGCGGCCGGCGCCGAGGCGGACCCCGCGCAGCAGTGCTTCTTCCCGGGCACGCCCCGCATCATGTACATGCCGTTCCCCTTCCGGGTCGTGCAGACCGACACCTACGTCCAGTTCTTCTTCGAGTTCGGCCACCACACGCGCATCATCTACACCGCGGGCCAGCCGCACCATACCGACATCCCGATGTGGATGGGTGACGCGCGCGGGCGATGGGAAGGTGAGACCTTCGTCGTGGATACGCGGAACTTCAACGGGATGACCTGGTTCGATCGCGCCGGCAACCACCACAGCGACGCGATGACGCTGATCGAGCGGTTCACCCGTACCGGTCCGGACCACCTGCAGTACGAAGCCACGATCACGGACCCGAAGACCTTCTCGCGCCCGTGGACGATCAGCTTCCCGTTCTATCGCCGCATCGAAGACAACGCGCGCCTGCTCGAGTACGAGTGCTTCGCCATGGACATCTACGAGCGAGGCCGGGTCAAGCACATGGAGAAGCCGAGACCGCCACAGTAGCTGTCGGCGACCGCGCGTGCGCATTTCGGCCTCGGCACCGACCCGTATCGATCTCGCCGGGGGCACGATCGACATCTGGCCGCTGTACCTGTTCCACGACGGCGCCCAGACGATCAACGTGGCGATCAGCCTCCGGGCCAGCGCCGTCGTCGACACCCGGGGTGACGGCCGCGTCGTCATTCACTCCGAAGACACCGGGGGCGTCGTGGACGTCCCCGATGTCACGCACCTCGACCAGGGCACCACGCTCCCCCTCCTGCGGCTCCTCGTCCGCTGGTTCTCGACCCACGGCAGGGACTCCCGGGTCCGCGGCGGCCTGACGCTGACGACGTCCTCCGAGTCGCCCGCGGGCGCCGGCATCGCCGGCTCCTCGGCCCTCAACGTCGCCGTCTGCGCCGCTCTCGCCCGCTGGAGCGGCTATGAGGCGGACGAAGAGACGCTCCTCGAGATCGCCAAGAACATCGAGGCGGTTGTCATCGGAGTGCCAACAGGGCTGCAGGATTATCGGCCGGCCATGTACGGCGGGGTGGCCGCCCTGACCCTCGACGCCGCCGGGATCACACGGGTGCCGCTCGACGTGAACCCGGAGTCGATCCACGCCCGCTTCGTGCTCTGCTACACCGGAGAGCCCCGGTCGTCCGGCACGAACAACTGGGAGATCGTCAAGCGTCACATCGACGGCGACCAGGGGGTCATCGACGGTCTGGCACGCATCAGGGATACCGCGGCGGCCATGCGCACGGCCCTGGCCGCGGGAGACTGGCACGCCGTGGGGCTCGCCCTTGCCGAGGAATGGCGCAACCGGAAACGGCTGGCCCCGGGCGTCACCACGCCGACCATCGATGCGCTGGTCGACGCAGCGTCACGCGCCGGGGCCACGGCAGCCAAGATCTGCGGCGCCGGAGGCGGCGGGTGTCTCCTCTGTCTGGCGCCGCCCGAACGGCGGTCGGCGGTTGCCGCCGCCCTGCAGGACGCCGGCGCACGCCTCCTGCCCTTCCAGGTCGACCAGCGCGGTCTGGTGTACGGCTGAGCCGGCGTCCGTGCCCAAGTCCACGCCTGACTTCGTCTCCATGGACGCGCTGCGCGGCGGGCACGGCGATCCCGTCCGCGCGCTCGCCGCCATCCGGCGGATCTACTTCCGGACCACGCAGAAGACGATCGAGGCGGACCTGGCCGCGGCCATCGAGCTGCTGATGTCACTGCCCGACGAGGCCACGCGTGAGAAGGCCACGGTCTACATGGAGGGACTGGCCCAGATGCGGAAGGAGTGGCGCCGGTCCAGCGCCCGAGCGCCCCGCCGGACGCGCACGCCTCGCCGCTGATCGTCGCGGCTGCTACGGAACTGCGAGGAACGCGCCGAAGTTCCCGCGCCCGATGTCGATCACCCGCGCTTCACCAGGAGCGCCCAGCACGACGGCCGGCTCCCCGTTGATCTCGAGCCGGACCGCCTCGGCGTCGCTCATGCCCAGCGTGACTTCGCGATCCGCCTCGACCGTCATCGCCTCGCCCGTGGAGAGCCCGCGCTGTTCGCGTCGCAGCCCGTCGATGCGCACGTCGATGGACACGTCGCGAATGGCGGCGATGACGAAGCGCAGCGGCTCCCGCGCACCGGCGTCCGCGAAGACCGCCTGATCCGCTGCCGCTGTCTCTGGCGTCCTCGATGCTGCCGGCACCCAGAGCGAGTAGTACAGGATGGCGGTGACGATTGGCACCGACATCGCCCCGAGCGTCACGGCGGTCCTCGCGATGCTCTGGGCACTCTCGACGGCCACGTGATCTTCGGGTGGCACGTGCGGGCTGCCTGCCGTCACGAAATCGTGGGGGTGCTGCGCCAGGAACTCGCGAATGGCGGCCTCAGGGTCGAGGCCGATCTCCGTGGCGTAGGCCCGGACGAACGCACGGCTGAAGATGCCACCCGGCATCCTGGAGATGTTGTCGCGCTCCAGCGCCTCGAGCGTGGACAGGGAGATGCGGGTCCTGGTCGCGATGTCCCGCAGGGAGATGCCCCGCGTCTCCCGCGCCTGCCGCATTCTCGCGCCGAACGTCTCCCGGGCCGTCTCCGCCATGGTGATCGTTCGGTCAGAGTGTATCAAAGGGCTCGCGCCCAACTGCCGGCCCAGCGCCCGACGTCCGGCACACCGCCATCGAAGAGGCTGATGCCTGCCACACCGGCCGCGCCGGTGGCGGCCACGATCGGCAGCGTTGCCGGAGCAATCCCGCCAATCCCCAGGACGGGTACGGGCACGCTGCGGGCCACGGCCGCCAGCAGTCGGGTGCCGCACGGCTCACGGTCCGGCTTGGAGGAAGAAGGGAACACCGTGCCGAGCAGCAGGTAGTCGACCCCGCCGGCGGCCACGACATCGACGGCCTCGACAAGGCCGTGAACGGATCGTCCGATCAGGAAGCCGGCCGGTACAGCCGGGCGCAGGCGCGCGGCCGGCACGCCAGTGGCCGGAAGGTGGACGCCGTGTGCGCCGCCGGCGATCGCCACGTCAACCCGGTCGTTGACGACCACGCGGCACCGCGTGCCGGCGACAGCGGCCACCGTTCGCCGCACCAGTTCCACGAGCGGCCGCGCATCGAGATCCCGCTCCCGAACCTGCACCAGGTGCACGCCTGCGCGCGCGGCGTCGGCTGTGCGGGCCACCAGGACCTGCTCCCACGACGCCCCGCAGCGCCGCCGATCCGTGACCAGGCACAGGACGGGTCCCATGGCCACTCAGTCTCCGAGCGCCGGTCCCCGCATCCGCAGCGACGGCGGACCGTCGTCGCGCGCCTGCCTCCGGGCCAGGAACAGCGACACCAGCTCGCCGAGGCCGGCACCCAGGTTCACCAGGCCCAGTCCCGACACCGCTCCCCGCACGAAGTTGTTCGTGATGACGGTCTTGAGCAGCGGGCTCCACTGGGCGAAGTAGTTCCGGTCCCAGTACGCCGACCAGGGCACCACCAGCAGCAGCAGCCCCACCTCCAGGAAGAACGCGATGAAGAGCAGTCGTCTCACGTGCCCTGTCGTCCGTCCGCCCGCGTCCGTGCACGCCCGGCTCCGGGGGGGCTACTCATCCGGTCCATCGAAGAGCGACGGGGGGCGGAACGACCGCCGGTGCAGCGATGAATAGCCGAACCGGGCGACGGCCTGCAGGTGCGCCGCCGTCGCGTAGCCCTTGTGACGATCGTAGCCGTATCGCGGATCGGACGCATGATGGCGCAGCATTTCACGGTCTCGTGTGACCTTGGCCACGATCGACGCAGCCGCGATGGCGCTGCAGCGGCGATCGCCACCCACGACGCCCCGCTGCGGGATGAAGAGCCCCGGGATGCGGAACGCGTCCACGAGTACCAGGTCCGGCAGCGGCTCGAGCCCCAGGACCGCCCTCCGCATCGCCTCGAGCGATGCGCGGTGGATGTTCAGGAGGTCGATTTCATCGGACGCCGCCGCCGCCACGTGCCAGCCGGCCGCCCGTTCCAGGATCAGCGCGAAGAGCCGATCCCGGCCGATCGGCGTCAGCAGCTTCGAGTCGCTGAGACCCGGAATGGGCCGAGCCGGATCGAGCACGACCGCCGCGGCGACGACCGGTCCCGCCAGACACCCGCGGCCGACTTCGTCCACGCCGGCGATCCGGCGGAACCCCAGCCGCCGCGAAGCGTTCTCGATGGTCTGCCGCGCACGGGCGCGTGCCATCGCTCAGGCGCGCCTGGTCTCCTTCATGCGCGCTGCCTTCCCCTTGAGCCCCCTCAGGAAGTACAGCTTGGCCCGCCGGACACGGGCCGCGCGCACGACGTCCACCCTGGCGATCGACGGGGAGTGCAGCGGGAACGTCCGCTCCACGCCCTGCCCGAACGACACTTTGCGGACGGTGAACGAAGCTCTCGCTCCCCCGCGATGCATCCCGATCACGATCCCCTCGAAGATCTGGATGCGTTCCTTGTCGCCCTCGCGGACCTTGACGTGCACCCGCACGGTCTCCCCCGCCTTCATGTTCGGTCGATCCGTCAGCTGACTCTTCTCGACCAGTTCAATCGCGCCCATGACCCGTTCCTTTCGCTCCTGTCGGCTCTCCGACCCGATCGTCCTGTTCCTCTCCGGCACCCTCACCACGGGCCGCATCCCGTTCGAGGTCTGCGACCATCCGGCGCTCGTCCTCGTCGAGCGACGCACGCTCGAGCAGGTCGGGGCGCCGCGCCAGCGTGCGCGCCAGCGCCTGCCGCTGCCGCCACCGGCGCACTTCGGCATGGTGCCCCGAGAGCAGCACCGCGGGCACGTCGTGTCCGGCAAACGTGGCCGGCCGCGTGTAGTGCGGGTGGTCCAGCAGCCCCCGCGAGAAGGAGTCCTCCTCCACCGAGCCCGCGTCGCCCACCACGCCGGGCACGAGCCGGCCGACGGCGTCCACGATGACCAGGGCGGGAAGCTCTCCCCCGCTCAGCACGTAGTCGCCAATCGAGATCTCGTCCGTCGTGACCAGCTCCCGCACACGCTCGTCAACACCTTCGTACCGGCCACAGATCAGCGCCACGTGCCCGGCCGTCCGCAGCCGCTCCGCTTCGTGCTGCGAGAACACACGACCCTGTGGCGACAGCAGCACCACCGCGCCCGGTGCGCCGCGCCGGCTGCGGATCGACGCCAGCGCCCGGACGACCGGTTCCACCTTCATCACCATCCCGGGACCGCCCCCGTACGGCACGTCGTCCACCGTCCGATGGCGGTCGCCGGTGTACGCGCGCAGGTCGTGCACCGCGACGTCGAGCACCCCTGAGGCCGCCGCCCGGCCCACAACCCCCTCCGCGAGGCCGGCCTCCACCATGCGCGGGAAGATCGTGATGATGTCGAACTTCATGGCGGAGACGTCGGGCTCCCTCACCGATCGTTCAGTTCCAGCAACCCTTCCGGCGGATCCACCCGAATCCGCCTGCCAGCCACGTCCACGTCCACGCAGATATCCGCCGCGAGCGGCACCAGAGCCTCGCCCCGCGGGCGGCCGACCACCAGGCACGGCGTCCCCGTTCCGCCGTCAACCCGCGTGACGTGACCGATCGTCTCCCCGTCCACCGTTTCCACCGCGCAGCCGACCAGCTGGTGGTGGTAGAAGACCCCCTCGCCCAGCGGCTGCAGCGCGGTCTCCGACACGCGGAGCTCCTGCCCGACGAGCTGCTCGGCGTCTTCGCACGTCCCGGCGCCTTCGAACCGCACGATCGGCCGTCCCTGCCACACCCGCATCGACGCCACGACGCGCGCCTCGACGCCGCCGGGCGTCCGCAGCCAGACGCGGGCGCCCTCCCGAAACCGCTCTTCGACGAAGTCGGTCTCGGGATTGATCACCACCTGCCCCCGCAGTCCGTGCGGCCTCGCCACACGGCCCACGAGCACCATCTCGTCCCACCCGGTCCCGTCAGCCCGGTTCCCGGGTGCCGGAGGCGCTGGGGACATGACGTCGCTCAGTCCCGCAGGTCGAGCGTGGCCCGAACCCCGGCGCGCTCGGAGGCCAGGCCCACCAGCGTGCGCAGCGCCGCAGCCGTCCGTCCCTGCCGGCCGATCAGCTTCCCCAGGTCTCCCGGGGCGGTGCTGAGCTGCAGCACCACGCTGCCGCGTCGCGAGGTCTCGACGATTCGAACGGCGTCCGGACGATCGACGAGGGCTCGCGCGACGACCTCGGCCACCGCCCGCATCGGACTCGCCGCGTCCGGCCCCGACTCGCTCATGCCGATCACTCCGCGGCGGCCGGCGCCTCGACGACCGCGCCGCGATCGCGTGTCAGGTGCCGCTGCAACAGCGTCCGCACCGTGTCCGAGGGCCGCGCGCCCTGGCGAAGCCAGTGCTCGACCCTCGCCTTGTCGATCTCCACGGTGGCCGGCCGGCTCCGCGGATAATACGTGCCCAGGTTCTCGATGAAGCGGCTGTCGCGGGCCGACCGCGCCTCCATCAGGACCACTCGATAGTACGGCCGCTTGGCCGACCCCGTCCGCTGCAACCGAATCGCCAGCATCCTTCCTCCAGAAC
>VFZH01000009.1 GCA_016871255.1 Acidimicrobiia bacterium
CGCGACCGCCTTCCGGCCGCGCCCGCGCCACAGGGTCACGATCGCGGCGGCCACGAACACCGTCGAGTAGGTGCCGGTGATCACGCCGACCATCACCGTGAAGGCGAAGCCCCGCAGCACCTCGCCGCCGAACACGAACAGCGCAATCGCCGAGAGCAGCGTCGTCCCCGACGTGATGATCGTGCGCCCGAGCGTCTGGTTGATGGACGTGTTGATCACGCGATCGAGCGGCTCGCGCCGCCGCGAACGCATGTTCTCCCGCGCCCGATCGAAGACGACGATCGTGTCGTTGGTG
This sequence comes from Acidimicrobiia bacterium, assembly GCA_016871255.1. Taxonomy (GTDB): domain Bacteria; phylum Acidobacteriota; class Vicinamibacteria; order Vicinamibacterales; family UBA2999; genus VFZH01. Next base: position 296 of record VFZH01000009.1, read on the forward strand.
GAGTAGCCCGTCACGGTCAGCAGCGCCGCGATCACGTTCAGCGTCAGGTCGTACTGGAAGAACGCCAGGAACGCGGTCGCGATCAGGATGTCGTGGATCGTCGCGACGACGGTCCCCAGCGCAAACGAGAACTGGAACCGGAACGCGATGTAGGCCAGGATGCCGATGAGCGACGCCACGAAGGCGTAGATCCCCTTGGTGGTCAGGTCACGCCCGACCGCGGGGCCGACGATCTCCGTCCCTTCGACCGTGAAGGCGCCCAGGTCGCTCGCCTCGAGCGCCGCCACCACCGCCTCCGCCACCTCGCTGAGCGACGCCCCCTCCTCTTCCCCGACGGACGGGACGCGCACCATCACCTGCCGATCGGCGGGGTCGCCGTAGGTCTGCACGATGGCCGTCTGTCCGCCGCCCGGGAAGTTCGCGCTGAGCGCCCCGCGGACGGCGTCGATCGACGGCATCTGCTCGAACTGGGCGATCACGGCCGTCCCGCCGGCGAATTCGATCCCGAGCGGCAGCCCGCGCGCGTAGACCGTGGCCAGCCCCGCGAGGATGACCACCCACGACAGCCCGATGGCCGGCCAGCGCCAGCGCAGGAAGTCGATGTTGGTGTTCTTCAGGATGTGCATCGCCAGCGTGCCTGTCTGCCGTTGTCAGATCGAGAGCGTTGCGGCCTGCCGCCTCGACAGCACGAGCTCGAAGAGCGTCTTGGAGACGAAGGTCGACGTGAAGAGGTTCGAGACGAGGCCCAGCGACAGGGTGACCGCGAAGCCCCTGATCGGACCGGTGCCGAACTGGAAGAGGAACGCCGCCGCGATCAGGGCGGCGATATGCGTGTCGAGCAGGGTCAGGAAGACGCGGCTGAAGCCGGCGTTGACCGACGCCCGGACGCCCCGGTTCGCCTCCAGCTCTTCCTTGATCCGCTCGAAGATCAGGACGTTCGAGTCGACCCCGATGCCCATCGTCAGGACGAAGCCGGCGATACCGGGCAGCGTCATGACGGCGCCCAGATACGCCATCAACCCGAGCAGGATCACCAGGTTGAAGATCAGCGCCACCACCGCGTTCACACCCGAGAGCCGGTAGAACACCAGCATGAAGGTCACCACGAGGAGCAGGCCGACCATCGAGGCGATGACGCCGGAGCGAATCGAGTCGGCGCCGAGGGTAGGCCCGATCGTCCGCTCTTCGAGGTAGGTCAGCGACGCGGGCAGCGCGCCGGAGCGAAGCACCAGCGACAGGTCCTGCGCCTCCTGCTGCGAGAAACTGCCGGTGATGCGCCCCTGGTCCGTGATGCGGCTCTCGATCGTGGGCGCCGTGTACACCCGATTGTCCAGGATCACCGCCAGCTGCCGGCCGATGTTCGTGGCCGTCACGTTGCCGAACTTGCGGGCGCCTTCCTGGTTGAGCGAAAAGCTGACCGCGGGCTGGTTGTTCTCGTCCAGCGTCGGACGCGCGTTTCGCAGGTCCCGCCCGGTCACCGCGGCAACCCGCCGCACCAGGTAGTGCACGGTCACGCCGGGCGTCGAGGGGTCTCCGGAACTCCCCGGCACGATCTCCATGTTCTCCGGCGGCTGGCCGCCGACCAGCAGCTCCTCCCTGGTGGCCGCGGGCCCCTGCTCGACGATCTTCAGCTCCAGCAGGCCCGTCCGGCCAATGATTCCCTTCGCGCGCTCGACGTCGGCCACCCCGGGGAGCTGCACGAGAATCTGGTCGCCGCCGGTCCCGTGTTCGGCGATGCTCGGCTCGGTCACCCCCAGCTCGTCCACGCGGCGCTCGATTGTCTGCCGCGCCTGCGTCACCGCTTCCTCCCGCAGCTGCACCTGCAGGTTCGGCTTCATCGTGAAGCGGTAGGCGCCGTTCGCACCCCCGCTGCGATCGAAGGTCGCCTCCACCTCCACCGCGGCCTGCCGGAACGCCTGGTCCTGCTCCGGCGAGATCCCTTCGACCACGAACTCGGTGGGGGACGTCACGGCCGTCCTCGACACCGTGATGCCCGCGGTATCCAGCATCTCGCGCAGCCGTTCCATCTCCGATTCGGCTTCGACGCGGAGGGCGTCGTCGGTGTGCACCCGAAGAACCATGTGCACGCCGCCCTGCAGGTCCAGGCCCAGTCGGAGCCGCATGTCCGCGAGCCACCCTGGAACCGGCAGCCCGAGGCTGGTCGCCACGATGGGATAGACGCCGAGCATCAGGAGGATGCCGGCCAGGCCGAACGAGACGAGCAGCTTGGAACGCAGGGTCATGTCGGGAACCCGCTGGTCAGGCGCCGCCCTGGTTCGGCACCACGGGATCCTGCCCCTGGTAGCCCACCACGGCGTTGCGCGAAATCTCGATCCGCACCCGCTCGGCAACCTGCACCTGCAGGCTGCTGTCACCGATCCGGGTAATGGTCGCCAGAATCCCGCCCGAGGTCACCACCTTGTCCCCCACCTTGAGCGCGTCGAGGAACTGCTGGACCTTCTTCTGCCGTCGCCGCATCGGCAGCAGCAGCACGAAATAGAAGATGACCAGGATGAGGACCGCCGGGAGCAACCCCATCAGGGGACTGGCCCCGTCCTGGGGCGCCGCCATGGCGACAACCAGAGGACCGCTCAGCAGGCTCTGCACGGAATCAGCGTACATCGGCGGAATCGTGGTCATGCGTCAGGCGGCAGAACAGCGGCCGATCGGGCAAACCCCTGCCGGAACGCTTCGAACGAGCGAAACGCTATAGCCTCTCTGATCCGCCGCATGGTGTCAAGGTAGAAGGTCAGGTTGTGCAATGTGTTAAGGGTCGCCGCGGTCATCTCGCCGGCCAGGAAGAGATGGCGCAGGTAGGCACGCGAATGGCGGCGGCAGACCTCGCACCGGCACGCCGGATCGAGCGGGCGCGGGTCGTCCGCGAACCGGGCGTTGCGGATGTTGAGGCGCCCCTGGCTCGTGAACAGCTGGCCGTTCCTCGCGTTGCGCGTGGGCAGCACGCAGTCGAAGAGGTCGATCCCCGCCCGGACGCCCTCCACCAGGTCGTCGGGCGTCCCGACCCCCATGAGATAACGTGGCCGCTCGACCGGCAGCCGCCGCGCGGTCTCGGCCGCCACGCGGCGCATGTCTTCGGGCGGCTCCCCTACGCTCAGCCCGCCGATGGCGTAGCCGTCGAAGCCCACCGACACCGTGGCTTCGACGCTCTCGTGCCGCAGGTCGTCGAAAACGCCGCCCTGCACGATGCCGAACTGGGCCTGCCCCGGGTTCGACGGGGTCACTCCCTCGACCTCGCCGGCATCGAGCGCCAGACGGCGCTTCCGGCAGCGAGCAGCCCAGGCCGCCGACCGGCGCATGGCGGCCGCCGCCGCGTCCCTCGTGGCCGGAAACGCGGGGCACTCGTCGAGCACCATCGCGATGTCCGAGCCCAGCCGCGCCTGGATGTCCATGGCGCGTTCGGGCGTGAACAGGTGACGCGTGCCGTCGATGTGCGACTGGAAGGAGGCCCCCTCGTCGGTCACCACGCAGCGGCCGGCGAGGCTGAAGACCTGAAAGCCGCCGCTGTCGGTGAGAATCGGCCGAGGCCAGCCGATGTAGCGGTGCAGGCCGCCGTGCCGGGCGATCGACTCGTCGCCTGGCCGCAGGAACAGGTGGTACGTGTTCGCCAGCACGATCGACGCGCCGACCATCTCGAGGTCCGACTGGCGGAGCGCCTTGACGGTTCCCTGCGTGCCGACCGGCATGAACGCGGGCGTGTCGACCACGCCGTGGGGCGTGTCGAGGCGCCCGCGCCGGGCGTCGCCGTCGACGGCGGTAACGGAGAAGGCAAGCACGGCGTGGCGGCGGGACGAGGGGCCCGGGTGACCTATATATTAGTACGCACCGGTGAAGAGGATCCGCGTCGGCGTCGTGTTCGGTGGCCGCTCCGGAGAGCACGAAGTGTCCCTCGCCTCCGCCGCGGCGGTCCTCACCCACCTCGATCGCGAGCGGTACGAGCCCGTGCCGATCCGCATCGAGAAGAGCGGGCGCTGGCAGCTCGCCGATCGCGCCCCCGTCGCCATGTCGGCGGGCGAGGTCATCGAACAGGCACGCCTGCAGGCCGCCCGGCCCGTGCGGGCCGGCCGCGAAGCGCTGATCGCAGCCCGGCCTGGCGAGGACACGGTGCTGACCATCGAGCGCCGGCACGCCGAGGCAGGGCACCCGGAAGAAGGCAGTGCCGTGGTCACAGGCCTTGGCCTCGACGTGGTCTTTCCGGTTCTCCACGGTCCCTACGGAGAAGACGGCACGATTCAGGGGCTGCTTGAGCTGGCCAACGTCCCCTACGTCGGGGCCGGCGTGCTCGGCTCCGCCGTGGGCATGGACAAGGCGGTGATGAAGACGCTCTTCGCCGCCCACAAGCTGGCGATTCCGAAGCACCTGGTCGTGCTGAAGCACGAATGGGCCGCGCGCCCCGATGAGGTCCGCGCCCGGGTGGTGAAAGCGCTGCGGTTTCCCCTCTTCGTCAAGCCCGCCAATCTGGGCTCGAGCGTGGGCATCTCCAAGGTGAAGGACGAGGAGACGCTGGGCGCGGCCCTGGATCTGGCGGCCGGCTACGATCGCAAGCTGATCGTGGAAGCCGCCGTGCCGCGCGCCCGGGAGATCGAGTGCGCCGTGCTCGGCAACGACGAACCGGAAGCATCGGTCCCGGGCGAGGTGGTGCCGTCGCGCGAGTTCTACGACTACGAAGCCAAGTATCTCGACGACGGCTCACGGCTGATCATTCCGGCCGATCTGACCGAGGCACAAACCGCCGCCGTGAAGACCGCAGCCGTCACGGCGTTCCGCGCGGTGGACGCCGCCGGCATGGCCCGGGTCGACTTCCTGCTGGACGGCCGACGTGGCCGGCTCCTCGTGAACGAGGTCAACACCATTCCCGGGTTCACCACGGTCAGCATGTACCCGAAGCTGTGGGAGGCCAGCGGCGTCCCGTACCCGGAGCTGCTCGATCGGCTGATCGCGCTGGCGCTGGAGCGCCACGCCGCCAAGCAGCAGCTGCGTACGAGCGTGATGTGAGCAGGCGGGCACGGCCGGCGGCGTTCTGGCTGCTGCCGTGTCTCGCGCTCCTGTTCGCCATCCCGGCCGGGGCCGCTCCCCAGCGCGGCCTGACCGGTGCGGCGGGCCTCGCACGCGCCTACGATCTCATCTTCTCCGCGCGCTTCGACGAGGCGAGGGACGCGATCGACGCGGCGTGTCCGTCGGCCCCTCCTGAAGCCTGCCTGGTGCTCGAAACCGCCGCACTCTGGTGGCGCATCCAGATCGACCCGCAGAGCCGCCGCCACGACGCCCGGTTCGACGATCTCGTCACGTCGGCGGTGACGGCAACCGAAGCGTGGACCACCCGCGAACCCGAACGTGCGGAAGCCTGGCTGTACCGCGGAGGCGCGTACGGCGCCCGCGCGCAGTGGCTCGTCCTGCGTGGCCGTCATCTGGCCGCCGCACGGGACGGCAGCCGGATCAAGAACGCCCTGGAGCGTGCGCTTGCCCTGGACCCCGGGATGCAGGACGCGTGGTTCGGCATCGGCCTCTACCATTACTACGCCGACGTCGCCCCGGCGGCGTTGCGCATGCTGCGCTGGCTGCTGCTGCTACCGGGTGGCGACCGCGAGCGGGGGCTCGAGGAAATGCTGCGCGCCCGCGAAGGAGGCGTGCTGCTCGGCGGGGAAGCGGACTACCAGCTCCACGTCCTGTATCTCTGGTACGAACGGGCCCCTGACCGCGCCCTCGACCTGCTCCGCGGCCTGCGGGACCGCCATCCGGAGAACCCGCACTTCGCGCAGCTCATCGCCGACGTGCAGGACGTCTACCTGCACGATGCGACCGCCAGCCTGCGGACCTGGGAGGCGCTGGCCGCGGCCGCGCGCGCCGGGCGTGTCGTGGAGCGCGACCTGGCGCTGACCGTGGCGAGACTCGGCATGGCGCAGCAGCTCGACCACCTCTTCGAAACCGACCGGGCGATCGAGGAACTCGAGGCCGTCATCGCGTCGGGATCGACCGCACCCTTCGGTGCCCAGGCGCGGGCGCGCCTGCAGCTGGGAGACGCGCTCGCCCGCCTGGGCGATCGCGAGGGCGCCCTGCAGGCGTATCTGGCAGCGGAAGCAGCCGCCCGTACCGCGGATCCCGGGGACGTCGCGCGTCGAGCCCGGCGTGCACGGGCCTTGCGGCCGGTGCCGGACGCCGAGGCCCGCGCATACCGGCTGTCACTCGACGGCTGGCGGGCGCTCGCGCGTGGTGATGTCGCGCGCGCCGCGAGCGCGCTGGCCGAGGCCCGTGCGCTGCACCCCGGCGATCCCGTGATCGCGTACCGCCATGCGCGCGCGCTGCTCGCGGAACGGCGTGAGCGCGAAGCGGCGGCGCTGCTCGATCACGTGCTGGGCCTCAGAGACACGACGCCGCCCACCGTCTACGCCGCCGCGTGCGTGGATCGCGCACGTCTGCACGAGCGGCAAGAAGCGCCTGCGCGTGCGATCGAACTCTATCGGCGCGCACAACGCGTCTTCGGCGCCGATCGCGAGACGATTCGCGACGCCGACGCCGCACTCGCGCGACTCGATCGCCACTGACGCGCGCGCGGATCGCGTGGACTTGACACGACGCGCGTTCTTCTCATCACGACGCGGTGCCAGTTTTTGACTTTTCCGCACTTTTTGTGCTTGACATCCGCAAGTCTCAACCCTAATCTACATCTGGTATGAGGGTGGATGGCTCAGCCCACCAGTTGTGATGGACCGTGCGGTCTATCAAGGCTGAGTCACAACAACCGAGGAGAACAGAATGGCGAAGAAGGCTGCCAAGAAGAAGGCCGCGAAGAAGGCCGCGAAGAAGCGGTAGTTCTTCGAAAGGGCTTGGAGGGGTGCCTGCGGGCACCCCTTTTTTTGTACGGGGCTGCCGCGCGCCGCGACGGCGTGCGGCCTGCAGGCGCGAGTCGCTCGAAACCACAGGCCCCTGTGCCACGCGGCGCGAGGCCCTGAGGCGCACGGACGCGATCGCGTCATCCACCAACGAAAGGAGAGAGTCAGATGGCCAAGAAAGCCGCGAAGGGCGCGAAGAAGAAGGCCGCCAAGAAGCGCTAGACGCGCCGCCCTGTTGGCGGCAGGGGGGCGGAGCGCACGAGTTCCGCCCCCTTCCCTGATTCGTCCCTACTGTCCCCCGCTCGCACCGCCCCGGGGAGGCCCACCCGACACGGTCATCCCGAGAATCCGATCACGCGGCTGGAGCCGATCCACCACGTCGAGTCCGCTCACCACCTGCCCGAACACGGTGTAGCGGCCATCGAGCTGCGGCTGCGGTGAGCGGGCGATGAAGAACTGGCTGCCGCCCGCGTCCGGCCACGCGGTCGCCATGCCGACGGTTCCACGCCCGACCGGGTGCTCGTTGATCTCGTCGCGAATCGTGTAGCCGGGGCCTCCTTCCCCGTCTCCCCGGGGATCGCCCGCCAGCACGCCGAAGTCCGGCACCACCTGATGTACGGGCACGCCGGTGAAGAAGCCGCGCTCGGCGAGGTCCAGGAAACTCGCCACGGTCTGCGGCGCATCGAGCACGGCCATCGCGAGTTCGATCGTGCCCCGATCGGTGTCGATCGACACCCGCGGGGAGTACGGCGGGGCCATCAGCCACGTCCACTCATCGTCGGGGATCACGCGCCCGGGCGGGGCCGGCCGGATCGCCCCTGGCACCGCGGGATCCGCAGGCCGCGCGAGGCCCGCCGCCTCCTCGCCGCCCGGGGCCGCGAGGAGCGCAGCCGCCCGCACGCGGACGGCCCAGTCGCGATCGCGCAGCGCGTCCTGCAGCACGGCGTGCGCCGCCGACGGGTCGAGACGAGCCACGGCCTCGATCGCCGCAACGCGCGTCATGGGGCCGGGATCGCGCGACCACTCGCGATACGCCTCGGTCAACGGTCCCACCGCAGACCCCGCGCGCAAGGTGCCGAGGCCGGCGGCCGCGGTCGCCCGGACCACCATGTCGTCCGCGCGGAGCCGGTTCAGCAGGACCGCTTCCATGCCGGGCGTGCCGAGCGCGACGAGCGACCGCAGCACGTAGGGCACGACGCGCTGGTCCTGATCGTTCAGCATCTCGGACAGCCTGGGCCGCGCCTGCCGCTCCGGCAGGTGTCCGAGGGCGGCAGCCTGAGCGGCACGCACGGTCCAGTCCGGATCGGGATCCAGGCCGGAGAGCGCAGACAGGAGCGTCTCCGGCGACACCTGACCGAGCGCAGCGAACGACGCGCTGCGCAGCGCGGGCGCGCGATCGGAGAGCAGATCGAGCAGCACGTCGATCGCCTCGGGCGCGCCGACCGCGCCCACACCCTCGAGCGCCGCGACCCTGAGCCACATCGGGCCCTCCGGATCGGCCGAGAGCGCGAGCAGCGGCGCCCCCGCCCGCGGATCCGCGATCGCCGTCAGCGCCCGCACGCTCTCGGCCACCACTGCGGGATCGGTGCCCTCCGCACGGACGATGCGGAGCAGATCGTCGACGGCACCACCCGCCCGGAGAGCGCCCAGGCCGCGCGCCGCGAAGCCCGCCGTGTACCGCCCGGGTGTCGAGAGCAGCGTGCGCAGCGTCGGCTCGGTACGCGGGTCGCCCACCGCCTGCAGGGCGAACGCCACTGGCCACCATCGCGACACCGGCAGGCCGTCGCGGCCGAGCACGACGGAGGCGAGTGCTTCGTAGTCGCCGAGACGCGCGAGCGCGTACACGCCGAGCCGGATGGCTTCAGTGGGGTCGCCGAGCGGGTACGAGAGGTCATCGGGCTGGACCGATGTGAGCGCACCGGCCTGGACGTGGGCGAAGACCATCGCCGCGATTGCGGCCGCGTCTTCTGCGGCTCCGATCCGGCCGAGCGCCTCGGCCGCGCGCCCCTGCACGAGGGCACTCGGGTCCGCCAGCGCGTCGATCAGCGCAGGCCTGGACGCCGGGTCACCGATCAACCCGAGCGCGAACGCCGCCATCTGCCGCACCTCAGGGTCGCTGTCGGCCAGCAACCCACTGACCGGGTTCGCGCCCTCGGGCAGGCCGACGCGCCCGATGGCGAGCGCCGCGCGACGCCGGACGCGCGCCTCGGGATCGCGCAGCAACGCGATCAGATCCGAGGGGGGCGCCGGGGCGATGACCGCGGGGCGGTTCGCGGTCGCCGGCACGAGCACGACCGGCGGCGCCTGATCGGGATCGCGCAGGACGCGCTGATCCTCGAGCCGCATCATCCAGCCGATCTTGTGTTCCCAGGTGATGACCGGCGGCGAGGCTGCTGGTGGCGGCGCTGTTGCACACGCGGTGCACAGAGCGGCGGCAAGGAGAACCGCGTAACGCACGGCGTGGGGGATGATAGCATGCGGGCTGCCGACACCCTGGCGCGCCTCCGCCGACAGATGGACTTCCGCTACATCGCGATCGAGGGACCGATTGCCGTCGGCAAGACCGCCGTCGCCCGGCGGCTGGCCCACCGTCTCGAGGCGGCGACCGTGCTGGACGGGACCGACAATCCGTTCCTCAACGATTTCTACGCGGGCCGCCCCGGTGCCGCACTCCAGGCACAGCTCTTCTACCTGCTCGGGCGGCACCGCCAGCACGTCGCGGAGCGGCAGGCCAACCTGTTCGCGCAGATCTCCATCTGCGACTGCCTGTTCGATCGCGATCGGATCTACGCGTACCTCAACCTGGACGACAACGAGCTCTTCATCTACCAGCGGCTCTTCGACCTGCTGGCCCGGGACGTCGTGCCCCCCGATCTCGTGGTGTACCTGCAGGCACCGTCGGAGGTGCTGCTCCAGCGACTGCGCGATCGCGCTCCCGCCGCCGACGACGAGGGTGCGCTGGAGCCGGACGCCGCGTACGTGAAGGAAGTCAACGAGGCCTACCAGCACTTCTTCTTCCACTACACCGCCACGCCCCTGCTGGTGGTGGAAACATCGCACCTGGACCTGGGCGCCAGCGACGCCGCGATCGGCGACCTCGTACGCCAGATCGGCAGCATGAGCGGGGGTACGCGCTACTACGTGCCGCGCCTCTGAGCGTCCGGGGCCGGACGCGCCCGGCCCGTATAATCGAGCCTTCATGGCGTGGTTCAAGAAGACGCGGCAGCCCATCAAGGCCGACCGCGCGAGCCGGATGCCCGAAGGGCTCTGGGTGAAGTGCCCCGGCTGCTCGCGCGTGCTCTACAAGAAGGACCTCGGAGGGACGCTCAACGTCTGTCCCCGGTGCGCCCACCACTTCCGCATTCCGGCCACGGAACGGCTGGGCACGCTGCTCGATCACGGACGCTGGACGGAGCACTTCGCCGGACTGGCCTCCACCGACCCGCTGCAATTCGTCGACACGAAGCCCTACCGGGACCGGCTGGCCGCAGCCCGTCAGGCGACCGGCCTCGAGGACGCGGTGATCATCGCCACGGGTCGCCTGGACGGAACGGACGTCGTGATGGCCGCCATGGAGTACGGCTTCATCGGCGGCAGCATGGGCATCGTCGTCGGCGAGAAGCTCACACGCGCGGCCGAGCTCGCACTCGAGCAGCGCCACCCGTTCATCGTCGTGTCCTGCTCCGGTGGCGCCCGCATGATGGAAGGCGCGCTCTCGCTGATGCAGATGGCCAAGGTCTCGGCGGCCCTGGCCCGCCTCGATCGCGCGGGTGTCCCGTTCATCTCGATCCTGACCGACCCCACCACGGGCGGCGTGACCGCGAGCTTCGCCATGCTGGGCGATCTCAACATCGCGGAGCCACGAGCGCTGATCGGCTTCGCCGGTCCACGCGTGATCGAGCAGACGATCCGCCAGAAACTGCCCGAGGGCTTCCAGCGGAGCGAGTTCCTGCTCGAGCGCGGCATGCTCGACCTGATCGTCGATCGCCGCGAGATGAAGTCCACGCTGGCGCTGGCGCTGCGGTTCATGGGCGCCGGAGCCGCGCGGCGTCCGGCCGGGAACCCCGCCGCCCCGCCGCCGCTCCCGCACTGAGGGGCCGTGACGGCACCATTCGACCGGCTGTTCGCGCTCGAAGCGTTCGGCGTCAAACTCGGCCTGAACAACATCACGACCCTCTGTGAGGCCCTGGGACACCCGGAACGGCGGGGAGCCAGCGTGCTGATTGCGGGCACCAACGGCAAAGGCTCGGTCGCCGCGATGGTACACGCCGGCCTGCACGCCGCCGGCGTCCGGACTGCGCTGTACACCTCCCCACACCTCTCTCACCTGCGCGAACGGTTCACCGTCGGCGGCTCGTGGGTGGCCGACGACCGGCTGGCGGCCGTCGCGCAGACGGTGCTCGACACGGCGGACGCGCTCGTGCGAACCGGGCGGCTGGCTGCGCCGCCCACCTTCTTCGAAGCCACGACGGCCATGGCGTTCGAGCTGTTCGCCCGCGACGGTGTCGAAATCGCCGTGCTCGAGGTGGGGCTCGGCGGCCGCTTCGACGCCACCAACGTCGTCTCGCCGGCGGTGACGGCCATCACGTCCATCGGGCTCGATCACCAGGCCCAGCTCGGATCGACCGTGGAAGCGATCGCGTTCGAGAAGGCCGGCATCATCAAGGCCGGTGCCCCGGTCGTCCTTGGCCGTCTCCCTCTCGCGGCCCGTGCCGTCGTGCACGCGGTGGCTGCCGAGCGGGGCGCTGGCGTCGTCGACGCGCGCGACCTTCCCTCGCTGCAGGCGACGATGGCCGATGGGCACGCCAGCCTCGACGTCGAGACGCCAGTGCACCGTTACACGCGCATCCGGCTCGCGCTGGCAGGCGAGCACCAGATCGACAACGCCCTCGTGGCCCTGCGGGTGCTGGAGACGCTGGGGCAGGCGGTCGCACGCGTCCCACCCGAGGCCGTCGCTCGGGGACTGGCCACCGTGTCGTGGCCGGGACGTCTGGAAACCGTGGTGGTCGGGAGCGGACGCCTGATCCTCGACGCGGCTCACAACCCGGACGGCGCCTCGGTTCTGGCGGCCCACCTGGCCCGGTGGCACCCGGAGCGCCCCACGCTGCTGTTCGGCGTGCTGCGCGACAAGGACGTGAGGGCGATGCTGACGGCTCTGCTTCCGGCGTGCGGGCCGATCGTGGTGACCAGCCCTCCGTCGCCACGCGCGCGCGATCCCGACGAGGTCGCCGCGCTCGTCCGAACGCTGGATCCCGGGCGGGACGTCCGCGCCGTCCGCGATCCGGCGGCAGCCATCGGCAGGGCGATCGACTCCGATTCGACCGTGTGCGTCGCCGGCTCCGTGTTCCTCATCGGAGCCGTGCGGGAGGCCCTGAACGTGCGTGCTATGCTGCGGTGACTTCCCCGCCCCGCAGACATGTGCGCTCCCTTCCGGTCGCTTTTCCGGTCGCTGGCGTGGCTGTTCCTCGCCGCCGCGCCGTGCGCCGCCCAGACGTCGCTCGGCCCGGTGGTCGGGTGCGGCGCCGGCCCGGACTCCGAAGTCACCACCAGTCAGTGGCGGTACGAAACCGTGTCGGCCACCGAGTGGCGGCTGACGGGCCAGGTCGAGATCGAGTGTGAGAACGTCAAGTTCTTCGCCGATGAGGTGACGCTCCACACCGACACCGATCGCCTGGTGGCCCGGGGCAACGTGGTGTTCACGACGGAGGGCGGGCGCATCTCGGCCGAGGAGGTGGAGTTCGACCTCCGCACGCTCACCGGAACCTTCCGCCAGGCGTACGGCATCTTCTCCCTGGGCCCGCAGGCCGATCGAACGGAGTTCGGCGGGCAGGATCCGGACGTCTACTTCTACGGCGAGCTGATGGAGAAGCTCTCCGACACGCAGTACCGCCTGACGAAAGGCGCCTTCACCACCTGCGTGCAGCCGACGCCGCGATGGGAACTCTCGCTCGACAGCGTGGTGATCAACCTGGACGAGTACGCCGTGCTGCGCAACAGCGTGCTGCGGGTGAAGGGCGTGCCGCTGATGTACCTGCCGTACGCGTACTACCCGCTCAAGGAGAACCAGCGCGCGACCGGCTTCCTGCTGCCCACCTGGGGCACCTCCACGGTGCGGGGGCAGGCGCTGAGCAACGCGTTCTTCTGGGCCATGGGACGGAGCCAGGACGCGACGTTCTTCCACGACTGGTTCACCAAGGCCGGTCAGGGGCTCGGGGCCGAGTACCGGTACCTGGCCAGCGCCGGCTCCGAAGGAGCGTTCCGCGGCTACCTCTTCAACCAGAACGCAGCCGAGTTCCAGTCCGCCTCGGGCACGGCCACGGCCCTGCCCGAGTCGCGCAGCTTCGAGCTGACGGGCACGATGCTGCACACCCTGGGGCCGCACATGCGGCTGCGCTCGCGGCTGGATTACTTCTCGGACCTCGCCGCGCAGCAGCTGTATCACCAGGACGTGTACAGCGCGTCCAGGCGGCAGCGGCTCCTCAGCGGGGCCTGGAGCGGATTCTGGCGACAGTATTCGCTCACGGCCAGCTACCAGCGAAACGAAATCCTCGACGCCCGGAACAACTCGCTCGCCTACGGAGGCACTCCGCGGGCGACCGCCGCAGTCGCGCCGGTACAGCTGTTCAACCTGCCCGTGTACGGTTCGGTGCAGGGCGAGTTCTCCAACGACCTGTACACGGCCCGGAGCACGAGCCGCGAGGACGTGCTCGGGCTGCAGCGGTACCAGGTGATTCCGGGCGTGCGCGTCCCGCTCTCGCGGTGGGCCTTTCTGTCTGTCAACTCGTCGGCCACCTGGCACAACACGCTCTACTCGGCCAGCCTCGACACGGCGGGCCGGCGGTCCACCGACCCGATCGGGAGAAGCTACCTCGATCTCAGCACGGAGGTCGTGGGCCCGACGTTCACGCGGATATGGGACCTGGGCACGACCGAGGAGACCGGCAGGATCGGCGGCCTGCAGCGCGTGAAGCACGTCATCGAGCCGTTCGCATCCTTGCAGCGCGTGACGGGCACGGACACCCGCGAGCGCATCGTGCAGACCTACGACGTCCGGGACTACGTCGTGCAGGGAACCACCTTCCTGACCTACGGGCTGAGCAACCGGCTGCTGGTGCGTCCGCGCGCCACCCCCGATCGCCCCAGTTCGGCGACGGTCCGCGAGTACTTCACCGTGACGCTGCAGCAGACCTATTACAGCAACACCAAGGCGGGGCGCTTCGACTTCACCTACGTCAGCGCCGATCGCGCGGCGCGGACGTCGCAGTTCTCGCCTGTCGCGCTGACAGTCCGGACCTCTCCGTGGGAGCGCGTGTCGGCCTCGTCCCGGTTCGAATACGACCTCGAAGACGGGACACCTCTGTCGCTCTCGCTGCAGACCTCGGCATCGCCGTCCCCGGTGTTCGAGGCGACCATCAGTGCGAGCAAGACAATCAATTCGCGCAGCCGTACCGGGGTCGTGCTCTTCGACACCGTGGCCAGCATCGGCACGCAGGTGAGACTGCGCGCGGCCAGGGCGAGCTATTCGGTGATGCGGGACCTCGGTCGCCGGTACACGGTGCAGCAGTCCATCGGCGTCTCGTACAACGCGCAGTGCTGCGGGTTCGGCTTCGACTTCCAGGAGTACAACTACCCGGAGTTGAGCGGCCTGGTCCCGGTGTCGCACGACCGCCGCCTGAACTTCTACTTCGTGCTCGCTGGCCTGGGCACGTTCCAGAATTTCTTCGGCGCCTTCGGCGGCCCGCGTTGACACCGTGCGCGAGGGCCCGCTGCTCGTCACCGGGGCGTCCGGGTTCGCCGGCAGGCATCTGGCGGACCACCTCGAGGCACAGGGAGAGACGGTGGCCAGGTGGGATCGCCGCTCGCTGGATCTACTCGACCGGGACGCCGTCCGCACGCAGGTCGCGGCGCTGCGGCCTGCCGCCATCTACCACTGCGCAGGCGCCCCGCACGTGGCCGAGTCATGGTCGGACACCGCGCTCGTCCTGGCCACGAACGTGCGCGCCACCGAGTGCCTGCTGGATGCCGTGCGGCGGGCTGCGCTTCCGTGCCGCGTGCTGCTGGTCGGATCGGCCACGGTGTACCGCCGGGCCGACCACCCGCTCACCGAAGACGACCCCACCGGGCCCACGAACCCCTACGGCCTGAGCAAGCTCGCACAGGAAATTCTGGGACGGCGGGCACAGGAGGAAGATGGCATCCAGGTCACGCTGACGCGGTCCTTCAACCACACGGGCCCGGGACAGCGACCGTCGTTTGCGGCGCCCGCCTTCGCGCGCCAGCTCGCGCTCATCGAGGCGGGACACGGCCCCGCGACCCTGCGCGTCGGCAACCTTGACGCGAAGCGCGATTTCCTGGACGTGCGGGACGTCGCGCGCGCCTACCGGCTCATCATGGAACGTGGCCGTACCCTGGTGCCGTACAACGTGTGCTCGGGGAGCGCCCGCTCGGTCGCCGAGCTGCTCGACGCGCTCCGCAGCCGCTTCCGCACGCCCGTGCACGTCGAGCAGGATCCGGCCCTGCTGCGACCGGTCGACACGCCGCTGGTCGTCGGGGACGCGACCCGGCTGCGGGAGGACACGGGCTGGACGCCAACCATCCCGTTCGACCGGATGCTCGACGACCTGGCCGCCTACTGGCGGGCGCGCGTGCAGGCTGGTACGGCTTGACACGAGACGCCCGGGCCGTCCGCGATGGACGGCGAATATCAGGCAAGTGCCACGCCCTGCACTCCGAACGGCAACGCCCTTCGAAACCGGCCCCGCCCTGCCGACCACCCGCGCCGTCGCCGACCGCATCCGCCGGCACGGTCGTGGCGCGCTGACGTGCGCCCCGCGAGCGGACCGCCTTCTGCGATCGCACGGACGGCCAAGGCGATCGCGGACCCCGGCGCGCGGTTCATCGGGAGCAGCGTGCTGTTCCTCGAGGGCGCCGCGCGCGACCACTTCTTCGGCTTTCTCCAAGCCGAATATCCGGACCTGGTCGAGCGCTACGGCCGGCTGTACGCCGGCAAGTGCGCCGGCACCGGCTGCCGGCGGGAGGTCTCTCGCGCCGCAGGCCTGCTGCGCGCGAAGCACGGGCTCCCGGCGGGAGCGGCACCGGCGCGGTCCCGGGAGGTGCTTCCTGTCATGGCACGGTAGCCGTCGCTCGGGTTCGTGGGGATCGAGGAAGTCCGGCGCCGCCCGGGCCGCTGAAGCCACAGCCGGCCGCGCCAGCCGGTTGCGCGTAAGATACGAGTCATGCGCGCTTCGCGGATCGCCAGCGTCCTCGCCGGCCTGCTCGCGTTCGCCTCGGCGAGCGGGGCACAGACGCCGCAGCCGTTCCCGCGAAGCAACCAGCCGGCTCAGCCGTCCGCACCGCCGCCATCCACGCCGCCCGTGAACAGCACTCTGCCACCGCCCGCGGCCACGGCGGAACCGGCAGTGGTCGATCCCAGGGCGCCGAGCCCGGCCGAGCTGGGCTTTCCCGTCTACCCGACGGCGAGCTTCATCGCGTCCTACGACGCGGGACGGGGACAGCGCTACTACCTGTTCGGGTCGAGCCTGACCTTCGCGGAGATGGTGGCCTACTACCGGACGTCGCTCAAGGAACGCGGCAATCTCGTGTTCGATGCGCCGCCGACCCACATGTTCGAAGTGGGCCGTTTCCGCGAAGACTCCATGGCGTTCCCGCCGGGCGTGACGATCAAGGACTACACGTGGGGCGGGTCCGCCGGGTATCCGAACCCGAAACGTGGTGAACAGCCGGAACGGTTCGCCACGATCATCCAGATCGTGCCCCCGCCGGCGCTGGCCGCACCCGGCCGCCGCTGAGCGATTGGAGCGGGCCGGTCCTGCGACTGGTCAGGACGACTTGACGTAGATCTCGCCCCCGCGCCGGAACTCCTCGGACTTCTCCCGCATGCCTGCGCGCAGGGCCTCGACGCCGGTGACCTGGTTGGCGGCCGCGTAGTCCCGCACCTGTTGCGTCAGCTCCATCGAGCAGAACTTCGGGCCGCACATCGAGCAGAAGTGCGCCACCTTCGCGCCTTCGGCGGGCAGCGTCTCGTCGTGGAACGCGCGCGCCGTCACGGGATCGAGCGCCAGGTTGAACTGATCCTCCCAGCGGAATTCGAAGCGCGCCTTCGACACCGCGTCGTCCCACGCCCGCGCCCGCGGGTGCCCCTTGGCGAGGTCCGCCGCGTGCGCCGCGATCTTGTAGGCCACGACGCCGGCCTTCACGTCGTCGCGATTCGGCAGGCCCAGGTGCTCCTTCGGCGTGACGTAGCAGAGCATGGCGGTCCCGTACCAGCCGATCATCGCGGCCCCGATGGCCGAGGTGATGTGGTCGTACCCGGGGGCGACATCCGTGGTCAGCGGCCCGAGCGTATAGAACGGCGCCTCGTCACACCACTCGAGCTGCTTCTCCATGTTCTCCCGGATCAGGTGCATGGGCACGTGGCCGGGGCCCTCGTTCATCACCTGGACGTCGTACTCCCAGGCGATCCGCGTCAGCTCGCCCTGCGTCCGCAGCTCCGCGAACTGGGCCTCATCGTTTGCGTCGGCGATCGAGCCGGGCCGGAGGCCGTCACCAAGCGAGAACGACACGTCGTAGGCGCGCATGATCTCGCAGATCTCGCGGAAGTGCGTGTAGGTGAAGTTCTCCTGGTGGTGCGCGAGACACCATTTGGCCATGATCGAGCCGCCGCGCGACACGATGCCGGTCACGCGCCGTGCGGTCAACGGCACGTAGCGCAGCAGCACGCCCGCGTGCACCGTGAAGTAGTCGACGCCCTGCTCCGCCTGTTCGATCAGCGTGTCGCGGTAGATCTCCCACGTGAGTTCTTCCGGCCGCCCGCCCACCTTCTCCAGCGCCTGGTAGATCGGTACGGTGCCGATCGGCACAGGGGAGTTGCGGATGATCCACTCGCGCGTCTCGTGGATGGCCTCGCCCGTGGAGAGGTCCATCACCGTATCGGCGCCCCACAACGTGGCCCAGCGGAGCTTCTCGACCTCCTCCTCGATCGAGGAGCTGACCGCCGAGTTGCCGATGTTCGCGTTGATCTTCACGAGGAAGTTGCGGCCGATGATCATCGGCTCGAGCTCGAGGTGGTTCACGTTGGCCGGGATGATCGCTCGCCCCCGGGCCACTTCCGCGCGCACGAACTCGGCGGGGAGTCCCTCACGCGCCGCGACGAACGCCATTTCGGGCGTCACCTCGCCGCGGCGTGCGTAGAAGAGCTGCGTGCCGACGGGCGTGCCGGTCGCAGCGCTTCGCTCCCGGCGCGCACCCAGCCACGGTTCGCGCGGCTTCGGCAGGCCCAGACGGACGTCGTGCCCCTGCGGACCGCTCGTATCGTAGAGACGGACGGGATCGTTCCCCCCCGACAACGCGACTTCGCGCATCGGCACGCGCAGGGTGATCCCCGCCCCTCCGGGGGTCAGCTCCGCCGCGTGCTCTTCGGCGACCTTTCGGGACTTCGGAAATGCCGTGGCGTACGCGTTCACCGCTCTCCCTCCGCCGGTGTCAACCGGATCCGCCTTCGTGCCGGCCGTCGGCCGGCGCTTCGGCGAGACCCTGCCGCGGCCCGAGGGCTGCAACAGGTCAGGTTCCAAGGGTGTGTCTCAATCACCGCGGACCGGACGGCCCGGTGATACCCCTGGCGGACGCTCGAATTATAGCAGTGCGGTCCTGGCTGGCCGGCGCGCCCCTCGGTGCGGCGATTCCGCCCAGATGCGCGCCAGCTCCACGACCACGCGCGAGGCGGCTTCCAGATCCTGCCGGGAGGTCCACTCCAGCCTCGAGTGGATGTTGTGAACGCCCGAGAAGAGATTCGGCGTCGGCAACCCCATGAACGACAAGCGTGAACCGTCCGTACCGCCGCGAATCGGCGTGATCGTGACCGTGAAGCCCGCACAGCGGATCGCCTCGGCCGCGCGCTCCACGACGTGCGGCGTGCGTTCGAGCACTTCTCGCATGTTGCGGTACTGCTCCTGGACGTGCAGCGTCATCCGGGCGCCGGGATGACGGGAAACCGCCTGGCGGGCGAGGTCTTCGAGCAGAGCGGCCTTCACGCGGAGGGCCGCGGTGTCGAAGTCGCGCAGCAGCACGCGCACCGACGTCCGATCCACCGAGGCGTCCACGACGTAGGGGTGCAGGAAGCCATCGCGACCGTCGGTCGCTTCCGGCGACTGGTCCCGGGGCAGCAGGTCGATGAATGCCGCTGCCACGCGGATCGCGTTCACCATCGTTCCCTTCGCGTAGCCGGGATGCGTGTTGACGCCCTGGAACGTAATCGTGGCAAGGTCGGCCGAGAAGCTCTCGATTTCGAGTTCGCCGCACGCGCCGCCGTCCACCGTGTACGCGCAGACGGCCCCGAACCGCTCGACGTCGAAGTGCACGGCGCCCCGGCCGATCTCCTCGTCCGGCGTGAACCCCACGCGCACCGCACCGTGGGGAACGTCGGGGTGCCGCAACAGGTGCTCCACCGCCCCCATGATGGCCGCGACGCCCGCCTTGTCGTCGGCGCCGAGGAGCGTCAGGCCCGAAGCCGTGATGATGTCGTGTCCCGCCTGCGCCGCCAGGTCGCGATCCTCCGACGGCCTCAGCACGGCGTCGGGATGGTCGGGCAGTACGATGTCGCCGCCCGCCCACGCGTGATGGACGATCGGCTTCACGTCAGTGCCGCTCATTTCAGGGGACGTGTCCACGTGCGCCACGAACCCGATGGCCGGCACGTTCTCGCACCCGGATGTCGCCGGCACCGTCGCCATCACGTAGCCGTACTGGTCGCGGCTGACGTCGGCCGCGCCCATGGCGCGCAGCTCGGAGGCGAGCATCTCGAGCAGGACAAGCTGCCCCGGTGAGCTGGGCGACCCGGGGCTGGATTCGTCGGAGCGCGTGTCCACGCGCACGTAGCGGAGAAAGCGTTCGAGCACCTCGGGCATGGCCGCCCGGATTGTGAGGTGCGCCTGCCGGCGGCGTCAATCGGGCCTGCCGGCGCCGTCCAGCGACAAGGGGCGGATTGGACGGCTTGCAGCTCGCGAGAGCGCTACACTGCCAGCATGCGAGCGATCTTCGTGCTGTCCCTGATGGTCCCCGTCGCCACGGCGTTCGCGCAGGGCAAGCCCGCCGAGCGATCCACCTTGGCGATCACGGTCACCAATCCCCGGGGCCTGACGCTGCCCGGCGTCCGCGTGGAGCTGACCGGTCCGGTCACCCGTGAGGGCACGACCGATGCGAGCGGCATGGTTCGCTTCGTGACGCTCCGGGCAGGCGCCTACCGCGCCCGCTTCTCGGGCGACGACCTGGTGACCTTCGAGAAGGAGGTGGCGCTGCGCGAGGGGCAGGCGCTCGACGTGGACGCCACGCTGAACGCCGCGGAGCCCGTGCGGGAGCCGCCGCCCCCGCCGCCACCGCCCCCGCCGCCGCTCGGCCCCGCGGGGGAACCGCGCACGGCGTCGCTCGTGGAGTTGGCCGAGCGAGAGCTGGTGGACAGGAACCAGGATCGGCGCGAGACCCTGGTGGCCTGCAGCGGCAACACGCGCAGCACGCTCCTGCAGATCAACGAGCCGCAGGCCGCGCGCCTGTACGCCGGGGCGGAGTCCCTTCTCTATGTGGTGGCCGGCGAGGGAACCGTTTCGCTCGGCGGCGTCGAGTCTCCCTTGCGAGCCGGCGCGTTCGTGTCCGTGCCGCGCAGCGTGCCGTATGGCCTGTCACGCCGCGGCAATCGGCCGCTGATCCTCTTGTCCGTGCTCGCCGGCGAGCCGTGCGAGCAGCCCCGGTAGGTTGCCATGGGTGCATCGACGCTCGACGATCGCGGCGTCCGGGTCTCGTGCCCGGCCTGCGGGACGAGGAATCGTCTCGTCTGGGCGCGGCTCGGGCTAGCGACGCGTTGCGGCCGATGCCGGACCCCGCTCGCGCAGCCCGCCGAACCTCTCGATGTCCCGTCTGCGGAGGTGTTCGACGTCTTGACGCGCGAGTCCAGGCTGCCGGTCGTCGTCGACTTCTGGGCGCCCTGGTGCGGACCGTGCCGGATGGTGGCTCCCGAGCTGGCGCGGATGGCCCACACCGTGGCCGGAGGGCTGCTCGTCGTGAAGGTCAACACCGACGCGCTGGCGGAGCTGGGCGAGCGGCACCGCGTGCGCTCCATTCCCATGATGGCGGTGTTCGGGCGCGGCCGGGAGCTCGCTCGCGCCGCCGGCGCCAGGCCGGCCGCCGAGATCGAGCGCTTTGCCCGCGAAGCCGTGGCAACCATCCTCTGACCCGTGCGCAGGCACCCGACCCATGCGCACAGCAAGCCATCCCGGACTCGCGGCGGTTCTCAGCCTGGTCCTTCCAGGCGCAGGCCAGGTGTACAACGGCGACTTCCTCAGGGCGATCTTCTGGTTCATCGTCACGCCCGGGCTGTGGCTTGGCTCCGGAGGCGTGCTCGGCTGGGTCTGCCACGTCGTGTCGGCGTTCACCGCCCACCACCGCGCCATCGATCGAAACCGCGGCCTGGTCATCTGACCACCCGTCGGGGTCTGACCCGGGTCAGACCCGGGTCAGACCCCGAGGTTGCAGAAACTTCGTACTCGGAGCGGTCGTCGGGTTTCTCTTTCTGCAGCCTGCGGCTGGGACACGATCCCGGCAGCCGCCGATTCTGCTTGTCGTGTCCTTGCACCGCTTCTTGCACAACTCAGGGCATGCCGCGCCCAATCCGAACCTTCGTTCCACGCGTCACTTATCACGTGATCCAGCGGGGTCACCACCAGTCGACCGTCTTCCTGGACGGGTTGGACTTCCAGACGTTTCTGGGCCTTCTGGCCAGGGCCTGCTCCAGACAGCCGATTGCGCTTCACGGGTACGTCCTGATGTCGAACCATGTACATCTCATGCTCACTCCGGCAGAGCCGCAGGCCCTACCCAAGGCGATGAAGACCGTGGATCAGCAGTACACGCAGCACTTCAACCGCCGGTACACCAAGACAGGCTGCCTTTGGCAAAGCCGTTACTACGCCTGGCCCATTCAGACGGAGCGGTACTGGTTGACGTGCCTTCGCTACGTGGAGCTGAACCCCGTGCGGGCGGGCATGGTCGACGAACCTGCGAAGTATCCCTGGTCGAGCTACGCCGCCCACGCTCTGGGAACCGCCAATGGTCTCCTCACGCCACATCCACTCTTCGAGCAGCTCGGGCGAACTCCGAAGGATCGGCAAACCGCCTGGCGACACGTGTGCCAGCTCCCCGCCTCCGGGGTCGAGGATTGGGCGGAAGCCCGATGTGCAACCCGGGGCCTTGGGGTCTGACCCGGGTCTGACCCGGGTCTGACCCCGGTAGAATGCGGGCATGCGGCTGGTGGCGGCGATGGTTCTTCTGGCGGCTTCGGCACCGGAGCAGCCGACAGCGGTCGTGGCGGAGTACGACGGCATCATCCACCCGATTGCAGCTGAGTTCCTGACCGGGGCGATCGACGAGGCGGACAGGGTGAACGCCGACCTCGTCGTGTTCGTGCTGCGCACGCCCGGCGGCCTGATGGACTCCATGCGGGATATCGTGTCGCGGATGGTGTCGTCACGCGCGCCGGTCGTCGTCTTCGTCGGACCTTCCGGCTCCCGCGCCGCGTCCGCCGGCTTTCTCCTGGCGCTGGCAGCCGACGTGGCCGTCATGGCGCCTGGGACCCACATCGGCGCGGCGCACCCGGTGTCGGGTTCGGGCGAGCCGATGGACGAGACGATGGCCCAGAAGGCCGCCTCGGACGCGGCGGCCTACGCGCGTTCCCTGGCAGCGCCACGCGGCCGCAACGAGGAACTCGCCGCGGAAGCCGTCACCGAGAGCCGCGCCTTCACCGACCAGGAAGCGCTGAACGCGTCCCCGCCCCTGATCGATTTCATCGCGCGCGACGTGCCGGATCTGCTGCGCACGCTCGACGGGCGCGAGATCCGCCGGTTCGACGGACGCACGGCGTCCCTGGCCACGGCGGGTATCGCGACGACCGCCGTCGAGATGTCGCGGCGGCAGCAGTTCCTGGCGGCCATCGCCCACCCGCAGATCGCCTACCTCCTGCTGTCGCTCGGCATCCTCGGCCTGACCGTCGAACTGTGGACGCCAGGCGCCGTCCTCCCGGGTGTCGCCGGCGGGCTCTGCCTGCTGCTGGCGTTCTTCGCGCTCCAGGTCCTGCCGGTCAACGCCGTCGGCGTGCTGCTGATCCTCTTCGGCGTCGGCCTGCTGCTGCTCGAGCTGATGGTGCCCAGCTTCGGCGCCCTGGGCATCGGCGGCACGATCAGCGTGCTCGTGGGCTCGCTGATGCTGACTGACACGGTGCCCGGCGTCAGCGTGAGCCGTCCTCTCGTCTTCGCCGTCACCGGTACGCTGGCCGCCCTCGTGCTCTTCCTGGGGCGACTGGCCATCCAGGCGCAACGCGCCCCGACGGCGATGGGCATGGAGGCACTCGCCGGAGTCGAAGCCAGGACGATCGAGGCGCTCGCAGCTGGCGGCGAGGGGCAGGTGCGCGTGCACGGCGAAATCTGGCGGGCACGAAGCCGCCAGCCGCTCCCGGCCGGCGCCCGCGTCCGCGTCACCGGGGCGGACGGCCTGACGCTGACGGTCGAGCCCGTGGATGCCGCCCCTTCGAAAGGAGAAGCCTGATGGAGTTCCCAGCCCCCCTGATCGTCGTGGTCGCGCTGCTGCTGTACCTGGTCAGCTCGATCCACATCCTCACCGAATACGAACGCGGCGTCATCTTCCGGCTGGGCAAGCTGCTCCCGGCGCCCAAGGGCCCCGGCGTCATCCTGGTGTTCCGGCCGATCGACATGATGACGCGGATCAGCCTGCGCACCGTCGTGCACGACGTCCCGCCGCAGGACATCATCACGCGCGACAACGTGTCGGTGAAGGTGAATGCGGTCGTCTACTACCGCGTGATCGACCCGCGCAGGGCCGTCGTCGAAGTCGAGAACTACATGTACGCCACCTCGCAGCTCGCGCAGACCACGCTGAGGAGCGTGCTCGGACAGGCGGAGCTGGACGACCTGCTCGCCTCGCGCGAACGGCTCAACCTCGAGCTGCAGCAGATCCTGGACAACCAGACCGACCCGTGGGGGATCAAGGTCTCGTCGGTCGAGGTCAAGCACGTGGACCTGCCGCAGGACATGCAGCGCGCGATGGCGCGACAGGCAGAAGCCGAGCGCGAGAAGCGGGCGAAGATCATCCACGCGGAAGGCGAGCTGATCGCGTCGGAGAAGCTCTCGCAGGCCGCGGCCGTGATCAACGCGCAGGCGGGCGCCATGAGCCTTCGCTACCTGCAGACGCTGACCGAGATCTCCGCCGAGCAGAACTCGACCATCATCTTCCCGCTGCCGATCGAGCTCTTCTCGATGCTCCGCAACGCCAGCGGCGACAGGGACCGGTAGGGCGTAGTTGGACGACTACCCGGCTTGGACTATTCTGAGTAGTCGTTACAGTCTGAGTAGTCGTTACAGCTGATTCGATCGATCCGGATCGCCGGGGGACCGTCGGCGGGCCGGTCGTGTGACCGTTGCATCCGCTTCCGTGAATCGCGCGGGGGCTTCTGAGGCATTCGATATGAGACATACCAGTCGCTTCCACCCGGTGCTGCCGGGCGTGGCACTCGCCGCCCTGCTGGCGGCCACCCTGCCCGGCGTCAACGCCAGGCAGGCCGGCGTTTCCATTGACAAGGACGACATTGGCGGCGTGGTCACCAGCGCCAAGGGTCCGGAGGCCGGTGTCTGGGTCATCGCCGAAACGCGCGACCTGCCCACGAACTTCATCAAGATCGCCGTCACCGACGATCAGGGGCGCTACGTCGTTCCCGACCTGCCGGCGGCGAGCTACTCGATCTGGGTGCGGGGCTACGGCCTGGTCGATTCGCCGAAAGTCACGGGCGTGCCGGGCAAGGCGCTCAACCTGACCGCGGTGGTGGCCCCCGACGCGAAGGCGGCAGCCGAGTACTACCCGGCCAACTACTGGCTGGCGCTGCTGGAGCCGCCGCCCGCAAGCGACTTCCCGGGCACCGGCCGCGACGGCAACGGCCTGCCCGAAGCGCTGCGGACGCAGGGCGCCTGGATCGGTCACATGAAGCAGACGGGCTCCTGCGTCCAGTGCCACCAGCTCGGGACCAAGGCCACGCGCGAGTTCCACCCCGCGCAGCCGAAGTTCGCCACGCACCTCGAGGCCTGGGACTACCGTGTGCAGACGGGCCAGAGCGGGGCGTTCATGAACAACACCTTCGGCCCGATCGGCCGGGATCGTTCCCTCGCCGTGTTCGCCGACTGGACCCAGCGGATTGCCAACGGCGAGCTGCCGGAAGCCCCGCCGCGTCCCCAGGGCGTCGAGCGCAACGTGGTGGTGTCGCAGTGGGAGGTCGGCGATCCGAAGGTGTTCGTCCACGACGAAATCACGACCGACCGGCGCAATCCGACCCTGAACGGGTACGGTCCCGTGTACGCGGTCCAGGAACTCAGCGGCGACTACCTGATCGTGCTCGATCCGGTGAAGTACACGACGCGCAAGGTCCACCTGGCACCGGCGGATCCGACCAGCCGCCCCGCCTGGGCACAGGACATGCCGCAGCCCTCGAACTTCTGGGGGAATGAGGTCATCTGGGAGCCGCGGGTCGTGCCGCACAACCCCTGGATCGACGCCAAGGGGCGCGTCTGGATCACCGCCCGCGGCGGCTGCCGGATGTACGACCCGAAGGACGATTCGGTGACGCGCGTCGAGGGCTGCCCCGGCACGCACCACGTGCAGATCGACGACAACGAGGTGCTCTGGTTCGATCAGGCTGGCGCGGCGTATTTCGACATCAAGAAGTGGGAGCAGACGGGTGACGGCAAGGCTGCGGGCGGCACGATTCCATTCGTGCTCGACACCAACGCCAACGGGAAGCTGGACGAGCCGCCGGTCGCCGCGAACGAGCCGATCGATCCGGCCCGCGACAAGGCCATCCGTTCCGGTGGCTACGACGTCATCCCCAACCCGGTGGACGGCTCGGTCTGGATCTCGGTCACGTCGGTGCCCGGCTCGCTCGTCCGCGTCGATCCGAAGACCCGCCTCGCCGAGGTGTACGAGCCGCCCTACATGAACCCGGCCGCCAAGATCGAGGGCTACCTGCCGCACGGCATCGACGTCGACCGCAAGACCGGGCTCATCTGGACGGGCCTGAACAGCGGCCACCTGGCGAGCTTCGACCGCCGGAAGTGCAAGGTGACCAACGGCCCGACGGCGACCGGCCAGCACTGCCCGGAGGGGTGGACGCTCTATCGGACGCCGGGTCCCCAGTTCAAGGGCGTGAAGGAGTCGGGGAACGCCGACGGTCACTACCTGAACTGGAACGACTGGTACAACATCTCGGGCTTCGGCGACGACACGCCGTTCGTGATGGGCACGAACTCGGATTCGATCATCGCGCTCGACCGTGCGCAGAACCGCTTCGTCGTGATGCGCGTGCCCTATCCCATGGGCTTCTTCCCGCGGGGCATGGACGGCCGCATCGACGATCCGAACGCGGGCTGGAAGGGCCGCGGCCTCTGGTCCACGCAGGCGGCGCAGGCCACGTGGCACCAGGAGGGCGGCACGGCGCAGCGCCCCAAGATCGTCCAGTTCCAGATCCGGCCGAACCCGCTGGCCAAGTAGCACCGAGGGGCAGCGGCGGCGCGCGCGGCCGCTGCCCCCGTTTCATCCAGGGGAGTACCACCATGCGCACATCCATCCCTCTCGCACTGCTCTTCACGGCCGGTCTGCTGGCCGGCGCCGCCGCTGCGCAGGAGAAGGGCAATGCCGACGCGGCGAAGATGCAGAATCCGGTAGCGCCCTCCACCGAGTCGATCGCGGCGGGCAAGGAGGCCTACGACCGCAACTGCCGGTTCTGCCACTCCGCGGACGGCACGGGCGGACCGCCGAAGGACGCGGGGTTCCCGGAAGCCTCCAACCTGGTTGACGAAACCTGGGACTACGGCAGCACCGATGGCGAGATCTACACCGTCATCCGCAAGGGCACGCCGCCGGAGTTCGCCATGGAGCCGTGGGATGATCGGCTCGACGAAACGGAGACCTGGAATCTGGTGAACTACCTGCGCGCCCTGGCGAAGGGCGCGAAGTAGACGACGGCTACCGCTCGCGGAACGTCCACGAGAACCGACGCTGCACCCGGGTGAAGACACCGGGCACGTGACGGCCGATCGCGGCGAACAGCCTGTTCAGCCGGCCGTTGACGTACACTGCGTCCCCGCGCATCACCGCGTCGTACCCCTGCTCGGCCACCGTCCGGGCATCCAGCCACATGAACGCCGGCAGCCGCTGCACCCGCGGCCGCGTTCCCGTCACGTCGTGGAACTCCGTCAGCGTGAAGCCGGGGCACACGGCGGTGACGTGGACGCCGCGCCCGCGCGCCTCCTCGGCCAGCGCCTCCGAGAACCGGATGACGAACGCCTTGGCCGCGGGGTAGAGGGTGTGGCCCGCCGGCGCCGGCAGCAACCCCGCGAGCGACGCCACGTTGATCACGCGCCCGTAGCTGCGCTCCAGCATGCCCGGCAGCAGGCGGTAGGTCAGCTCGACCAGCGCGACGATCAGCACGCGCAAGAGGGCCTCCTGCTGGCCCCACGCAGGGTGCGTGAACGGGCCCGGCACGCCGTAGCCGGCGTTGTTGACGAGCGCATCCACGTGCAGTCCCTCCCTCGTCACGGCCTCGGTCAGCCCGGCCACGCCCGTCACGGTCGAGAGATCCGCCGGAATCACGTGCGCCCGCACGTCGAACCGGTCCTGGAGCGAGGCCGCAAGGGCGGACAACCGATGCTCCCGTCGCGCCGTCAGCACCAGGTTGAACCCGCGTTCGGCGAAGACCTCGGCGAACGCCAGACCGATGCCCGACGACGCCCCGGTGACGAGGCACAGCCGCCGCGGGGCCGCTGGCTCGGTCGTCACTCCACCCTCCGCAGGATGAAGCACTTCAGGTAGTGCGACTCGGGCACGCCGACGAGCACCGGGTGATCGCGGGCCTGCATCCGCTTCTCGAGCACGGCGACCGTCACGCCCGCGTCGGCGGCCGCGTGGTCCAGCACTGCCTGGAACGTCGGCTCGTCCACGTTGTACGAACAACTGCAGGTCACCAGCACACCGCCGGGGCGAAGCAGGCGCATCGCTCGCAGGTTGATTTCCTTGTAGCCCGCGAGCGCCGCCTCCACGGCGGCCTTGTTCTTCGCGAACGCCGGCGGGTCGAGCACGATCGTGTCGTACCGCTCGCCCGCCTTCTCCAGCCGGCGCAGCTCGTCGAAGACGTTGACCTCGCGCGCACGCACGTTGGCGATGCCGTTCCTGGCGGCGTTGGCGCCGATCCGGACCGCTGCCTCAGCGGAGATGTCGAGCGCCTCCACTTCGTCGCACGCGCCTGCCAGCCGCAGCGCGAACCCGCCATGGTAGCTGAATGCGTCGAGCGCGCGCCCGCGCGCGTAACCGGCCGCCGCCACCCGGTTCTCACGCTGATCCAGGAACAGGCCGGTCTTCTGGCCCTTGTGCAGATCGACGTCGTACTCCAGCGTGCCGTCGCTCACGACGACCGAGTCCGGGACGGTCCCGTGGAGGACACGCACGTGCTGATCGAGTCCCTCGAGCAGGCGCACGCGCGGGTCGTTGCGCGCGAGGATGCCGGCGGGCGCCAGCAGGTCCACGAGCAGCGCGACGATCGCCCCGGTCCTGCGGTCCACGCCCTGTGACAGCAACTGGACCACGAGGTATTCGCCGTAGCGATCGACGATGAGCGACGGCAGCAGGTCGCCCTCGCCGTGCACCAGCCGGTACGCCGTGGCGTCAGGGTCGAGCGATGCTCGGAACCGGATGGCCGCCTCGAGCCGGTTGCGCCACAGCGCGTCGTCCGCAGGCCGCTCTCCGCGGGTGAGCATGCGGAGCGTGATCTGCGACCGATCGCTGAAGAGCGCCTGGCCGAGAACGCGGCGTCTCGGCCCCAGCACGACAACCGTCTCTCCCCCCTCGGCCCGCGCCTCCACCACGTCGGACCGGTACACCCACGGGTGGCCGGACTGGATACGGCGCTCGCCGCGGGCCGAGACCACGGCCATTGGAGATTGGGGATTGGGGATTGACGATTTCATTGGCGATTGCGGATTGATGATTGGCGGAATCGACGACTGGCCGCCGTCAGCCTCGAACATGCAGGGGCCCGCTTCAGCCGGCCCGCGTCAGCCGCCAGAGAGCCTAAGGTACAATCGCTCTTCCATGCCAGACGTCGGCCTGTCCCCCATGCTGCGCACGCTCGCCGAAACCGACCCGGACGTCGCGGATGCCATCCGCAGCGAGGTCCGCCGCCAGGCCGAGGGCCTCGAGCTGATCGCGTCGGAGAACTTCGTCAGCGCCGCCGTCCTCGAAGCGGCCGGCTCGGTGCTGACCAACAAGTACGCCGAAGGGTACCCCGGCCGGCGGTACTACGGCGGCTGCGAGTTCGTGGACGTGGTGGAGTCGCTCGCGATCGATCGCGCGAAGCAGCTGTTCGGCGCCGAACACGCCAACGTGCAGCCGCACTCGGGCGCGCAGGCGAACATGTCGGTCTACCTGACGCTGCTCAAGCCGGGCGACACGGTGCTCGGGATGAACCTCGCCCATGGCGGGCACCTGTCACACGGCCACCCGCTGAACTTCTCGGGCAAGCTCTACACCATCGTGCCCTACGGCGTGCGGCAGGACGACGAGCGGATCGACTACGACGAGCTGGAGCGTCTGGCGCACGAACACCGGCCGCAGATGATCATGGTCGGTGCGAGCGCCTACCCGCGGGTGATCGACTTCCCGCGCATCGCGAAGGTTGCGCAGGCCGTCGGCGCGCCGATGGTGACCGACATGGCGCACATCGCCGGCCTGGTGGCGGGCGGCGTGCACCCGAGCCCGGTGCCCCACTCGGACTTCGTCACGACGACCACGCACAAGACGCTCCGGGGCCCGCGATCGGGCCTCATCCTCTGCCGGGAGGCCCGCGCGAAGGATCTCGACCGCGCGGTGTTCCCCGGCGTACAGGGTGGTCCGCTGATGCACATCATTGCGGCCAAGGCGGTGTGCTTCAGGGAAGCGTCGGAGCCCGCGTTCGCCGAGTATCAGCGCCAGATCGTCGCCAACGCCGCACGGCTCGCGAGTGCGCTCGCGGATCATGGCTTCCGTCTCGTCAGTGGCGGCACTGACAACCACCTGATGCTGGTGGACGTCTTCAGCAAGGGGATCACCGGCAAGGCTGCAGAGGCCGCACTCGGCAGGGCGGCGATCACGGTCAACAAGAACGCGATCCCGTTCGACACCAACCCGCCGATGACCGCGAGCGGCATCCGGATCGGCACGCCGGCGGTCACCACGCGCGGCATGCGCGAGCCGGAGATGGACCAGGTCGCCGGCTTCATCGCGCGCGTGCTCGCTGCGCCGGACAACGACCGTGTCATCGGCATGGTGAAGGCCGAAGTCGAGAGCCTCTGCCGCCGGTTCCCGCTCTACCCCCGGCTCTGAACGCACGCCGTCACACCGGCCGAAAGGCCGGCTGACCGCCGGCCCCACGAGCGCCAACACCGGCGATGTACACTCATCGTCGTGCCCGAGGAGGCGACCGATCCAGCGACCGGCGACCTTCGTGAGCAGGTGGCCGCGGTGTTCGGCGCCGCAGGCGCGCTGGCGCGAACGCTCGACGGGTACGAACCTCGCGAGAGTCAGCGGCGGATGGCCGCGTCGGTTGCCGACGTGCTGGACCAGGGCGGCACGCTGCTCGCCGAAGCCGGCACGGGCACCGGCAAGACGCTGGCCTACCTCGTGCCGGCGATCCTGAGCGGCCGCCGCGTCCTCATCTCCACCGGCACCAAGAACCTCCAGGAACAGATCTACTTCAAGGACCTGCCCTCGCTGCAGCGGGCCCTCGGTGCGTCTCTCTCGGCGACCCTGATGAAGGGGCGCGCCAACTACCTCTGCCTGCACCGCTTCGACGACTGGCGAGATCGGATCAACGGCGCCACCTCCCTGCCGGGGCGTCTCATCGACTCGAGCGACCGGGTGCTGCTCCCCATGCTGGACGCGTGGGTGCGCACCACGAGTACCGGCGATCGCGCCGAGCTGCGGGACCTGCCGGAGGACCTGCCGCTCTGGAAGGACCTTGCCGCGGACGCGGACACGTGCCTGGGCGGCGAGTGCCCCCGGTACCACGACTGCTACGTCACGAAGGTCCGCCAGCGCGCCGCCGAGTCCGACCTGGTGATCGTCAACCACCACCTGCTCTGCGCGGACGCGGCGGTCCGGCAGCACGCGCATGGAGAGGTCCTGCCCGACTGCCCGACGCTCGTCGTCGACGAAGCGCACCAGCTGGAGGACGTGGCCACGCAGTACTTCGGCGTGTCGCTCGGCAGCGTCCGGATCGAAGGCCTGGTGCGGGACACCGAACGGGTGCTGATCCGTCGCGCAGGGGCCCTGCGCGCGCACGACGAGCTGCTCCGCGACCTCGGGCGCGTGGCGGACGACGCGCGAGCGTTCTTCGCAGGCCTGGCGGCCGCGCGCGAGGGGGAGCCCGGAGCGGGCGGGATGGCGACCGCCGGCGACACCGCATTCCCCGAGCGGCGCGCCAGGTACACCGCTGAGACGTTCGCCGACCACTTCGAGTCAGGCATGGCGCTGGCCGGGGCGATCGAAGGGCTCGAGGCCCGGCTGGCCCTGGCTGCAAAGGCAGCGGCGGTTGCGGGGAGCGCCCCGGACCCGCCCACGGGGGATGCGCTGGACGGCGTGCCGGACCTGCTCGCGCTTCAGCGCCGGGCCGGCGAGATCAAGGATGCCCTCCGCTTCCTGACGCGCGCGAACGATCCCGACTTCGTCTACTTCGTCGAGGCCCGCGGGCGGGCGGGCCGACACGCGCAGGCATCGTCCCGTGGCCTCGTGCTCTGCGCGGCCCCGATCGACGTCTCGCGCATCGTGAGCGCCACGCTGCTCGATCGCATGCGCACGGCGGTCCTCACGTCTGCCACGCTGGCCGTGGGCGGGTCGTTCGAGTACGTGCGGGCTCGCCTGGGACTGCGCCAGGCGGAGACGCTGCTCGTCCCGTCCGAGTTCGACTACCCCCGCC
Source organism: Acidimicrobiia bacterium (assembly GCA_016871255.1). Lineage (GTDB taxonomy): Bacteria > Acidobacteriota > Vicinamibacteria > Vicinamibacterales > UBA2999 > VFZH01. The sequence goes on from VFZH01000009.1 coordinate 32,207, forward strand.
AGGCCATCCTGTACCTGCCCAGGCGCATGCCGCCGCCCAGACATCCCTCGTTCGCGGCCTCGGCCGCCCGCGAGATCCTGGAGCTGCTGCAGCGCACCGAGGGACGGGCCTTCGTCCTGTTCACCAGCTACGCCACGCTGCACACCGTTCAGCGGTTCCTCGAGATGACGCTGCGCTACCCCCTGCTGGTCCAGGGGTCCGCACCGCGCACGGTGCTGCTGGAGCGGTTTCGCGCCACGCCAGGCGCGGTCCTCCTGGCCACGGCCAGCTTCTGGCAGGGGGTGGACGTGGTGGGTGATGCCCTGAGCTGCGTCATCGTCGACAAGCTGCCGTTCGCCTCGCCCGCCGATCCGGTCGTCGCGGCCAGAATGGACGCCATCAAGGCCCGCGGAGGCGACCCCTTCGAGGAGTACCAGGTGCCGCTGGCCATCCTGACACTGCAGCAGGGGCTGGGGCGGCTCATCCGCCATCGTTCGGACCGCGGGGTGCTCGCGGTCCTCGATCCCCGCCTGCGCACGATGGGGTACGGCCGCCGCTTCCTCGACAGCCTGCCCCCTGCGCCCATCACGATGGACATCGGGGCGGTCGAAGCCTTTCTGGCGCCCGGCGTCACTGGAACCAGCCCTGATCGGTCCCCGGTCATGTAAACTGGTGGTGGGTCGTCGGAACGTGGCGATGTGTCACCGAAATCCGCTGGGAGAATCGCGACCCGCCAACGGGGAGCGGAGGCGCCAGCAAGCAGGCGGCCCGCGCTGGAATCCTGGGCGTGCCGGGAGCGCGCCGCAACCACTGGTCAGTCAAGGAGTGATGAGTATGCGGACCCAGCTCTTCAGAGCGCTGTTCACCATGAGCCTGTCCCTGGCGCTCGCCTCGTCGGCGTTCGCGCAGGCGGGGATGTTGAAGGGCGTGGTCATGGACGCCCAGGGCAACCCGATCGAGGGTGCCGAGGTCGAAATCGTGTCGAACGACAGCGCGCGCGCGTTCGAGACCAAGACGGATCGGCGCGGTGAGTTCGTCCAGATCGGCCTGCGGTCCGGCTCCTACAAGGTCACCGCGACCAAGGACAACATGGCGCAGACGTTGAATGCCAACGTCAGGCAGGGCAACAACCCCGGGCTCCAGTTCAACCTGACGCCCGTCTCGAATCTGTCGGCCGGCGACGTCCAGAAGCTGGCCGCCCTGCAGGCGGCGTTCACGGCCGCCAACGACGCGGTGAAGGCGGGGAACCACAGCCTGGCGGTCACCAAGTACCAGGAAGCGCTGGCCGCGCAGCCCGCCTGCCGCGACTGCCACGTCAACATCGGCTACTCGCAGACCGAGCTGAAGCAGTACGACGCCGCGGAGGCGTCGTTCAAGGCGGCGATCGCGCTCGACGCGAACTCGGCGGACGCCTACAGCGGCCTGGCGGCGCTCTACAACGCGCAGAAGAAGTACGACCTTGCGACCGAGGCCGGGGCCAAGGCGGCGGCGCTCGCACCGGCCGGCGTCGGCGGCGGCGCGGAAGCGTCTTACAACCAGGGCGTCATCCTCTTCAACGCGCAGAAGTTCGCGGAAGCCAAGGTGCAGTTCGAGGCGGCCGTTGCGGCGAATCCCCAGATGGCACTGGCCCAGTACCAGCTGGGCATGACCGCCCTGAACCTGGGATTGATTCCCGATGCCGTGAAGGCCCTCGAGGCGTACCTGCAGGTCGAGCCGAACGGCGAGAAGGCGGCGGAGGTCAACGCCGCGCTGCCGGGCCTCAAGTCGATGATCAAGTGACGCGCGCAGGCGCCCGCCTGCGCCGCCGCCCACCGGCTGCCAGATGACCGGCCCGGAACCGCGGCACTCCATCGCCGACCGGCTGACAGCCATCCGCGCCCGCATCGAGGGAGCGGCCCTGGCAGCCGGTCGCTCCCCCTCCACGGTCCGTCTCGTCGCGGTGTCCAAGACGTTCCCGCTGGATGCCGTGCGCGAAGCCTGGGCTGCCGGCCAGCGCGACTTCGGCGAGAACCGGGTCCAGGAAGCGCTGTCGAAGATCGACGCCTTCCGCGAGGCCCACGACGCCGGCGGCGACGCCGACATCCGCTGGCACCTGATCGGCCATCTCCAGACGAACAAGGCCCGCAAGGCCGCCGCGTTCCAGGTCATCCAGTCGATCGACAGCGTGGACCTGCTGCAGCGCGTGGACCGGGCCGCTGTCGAAGCCGGCACGCGCCCGGATGTGCTGATTCAGGTGGACCTGGCCGGCGAAGCCGCGAAATTCGGCGCGGCGCCCGGCGAGCTGCCCGGACTGTTCGCCGCGGCCAGCCGCCTGGAAGCCGCGCGCGTGACCGGGCTGATGCTGATTCCTCCCTACCCGGACATGCCCGAGGACTCGCGGCCCTGGTTCAGGCGCCTGGCCGACCTGCGCGATCAGTCCCTGGCCGCGGGCGTACCGCCGGCCATGCTGCGGGAGCTGTCGATGGGGATGAGCGGCGACTTCGAGGTGGCGATCCAGGAAGGCGCGACCGTCGTGCGGATCGGCACGGCCATCTTCGGATCGCGCGTGCCCCGGCCCGGCGGTGGGAACGACTGACGGCGCGGGTTCCTGCGGTCAGCGGTCCGCGCTGACGCTGCCCCGGTACACGCTCTCGATCGAGAAGCTGAACGACAGCGGCACCTCGCAGCGCGGCAGGATCTCGACCGTCTGCACGTAGGACGCCTCCACGACCGTGGTCTGCCCCTCCCGCGTCACCACGACGTCGTCCGGCCCCACGTCGATCTCGAGCTTGTTCGCCTTGTCGAGCACCTGGCCGCGGAGGGTCGAGGTGGGCGTCAGGCCCCCGAACACGACCATCTCCTCGGCGGCATCCCTGAGCAGCTGATGCTTCCAGTAGGCGGAGCCCGTGCGGGCGGCCGCGTTGAGCACGAGGATCACGATGACGAGCGCAACAGTCGAGCGCATGGTGGTTCCGGGGCCGCCGCTGCGAGCGGCCCTTCAGTGGATTTGGCGCAGCAACCGGCTCCAGCGGGTTCTGGTCACGAGGCCGGTCACGCCGGACACGAGACCGGCGTCTCCCCCCTCGCCGTCGAACGACCAGTAGATCATCATGGCGCGTCCCTTGACGTACCCGCGCGGCAGGAAGCGCCAGTACCGGCTGTCCTGGGAATTGTCGCGGTTGTCACCCATGACGTAGTAGTGGTCCGGCGGCACCGTCACCGGCCCGAACCAGCGCCGCACGTCGCCGCTGCCGGGATCCGCGTCCGGCGCGCCTGGGCGGCCTGGTTCCATGTACTGCGCGTACGGCTCGTCGATCGCCGTGCCGTCGATGTAGACCGTCCGCTCGCGCAACTCCACCGTTTCCCCGGGAAGCCCGACGACGCGTTTGATGAAGTCGCGCTCCGGCTCCTCGGGGTACTTGAACACGATCACGTCTCCGCGCGCGATGGGCCGCACGGGAAGCAGCACGCGCTCCAGCGAAGAACCTGCCGGCCCGTGCACGAACTTGTTCACCAGCAGGTGGTCGCCGATCAGCAGGTTGTTCTCCATCGACCCGGTCGGGATCTTGAACGCCTGCACCGCGAACGTCCGGACGAACAGCGCCAGCACGACGGCGATGACGATCGACTCGAAGTACTCGCGGGTGGTCGACTTGCGGTACGCCACCGGCTCCGCGGGCTGGGAGGTGGGCTTCGCAGCCGCCCGGCGCCCCGGAGACGCGGCTTTCGACTTCGCCATCGCCTACTCCGCCCCCACCTTCAGGACGGCCAGGAACGCCTCCTGCGGAATCTCGACGCGGCCGACCCGCTTCATCCGGCGCTTGCCTTCCTTCTGCTTCTCCAGCAGCTTCCGCTTGCGCGTGATGTCGCCGCCGTAGCACTTGGCCAGCACGTTCTTGCGCAGCGCCTTGACCGACTCGCGTGCGATCACGCGATTGCCGATCGCTGCCTGGATCGCGACCTCGAACATCTGGCGCGGAATCAGCTCCCGCATCTTCGTCGCCAGGGTCCGTCCGCGTTCGTACGCCGCGTCCCTGTGCACGATGACCGACAGCGCATCGACCGGCTCACCGTTGACCAGGATGTCCATCTTGACCAGGGGCGATTCCCAGTAGCCGACGACATGGTAGTCGAGCGACGCGTACCCCCGGGAGACGGTCTTCAGCCGGTCGTAGAAGTCGAGCACAACCTCGTTGAACGGCATCTCGTAGGTGACCAGCACCCGGTCCGACTTCATGAACTCGAGCTTCTTCTGCACCCCGCGCTTCTCCTGGCAGAGCTGCAGCACGGCCCCCACGTGTTCAGCCGGAGTCAGGATGGTGGCGCTGATGACCGGTTCCTCGATCCGCGTGATGCGGCCGGCATCGGGGAGCTTCGCCGGGCTGTCGATCTCGATCACCTCGCCGTCGGTCGTCGCGACCCGGTAGAGCACGCCCGGCGCCGTGGTGATCAGATCGACGTTGAACTCGCGCTCGAGCCGCTCCTGCACGATCTCCATGTGCAGCAGGCCGAGAAACCCGCACCGGAACCCGAAGCCGAGCGCGGCCGACGTCTCCGGCTCGTAGAAGAACGAGGCGTCGTTCAGACGCAGCTTCTCCAGCGCCTCCCGGAGCTCCGGGTACTGATGCCCCTCGACCGGGTACAGCCCGGCGAAGACCATCGGCTTCAGCTCCTTGAACCCGGGGAACGGCTCCGGTGTCGGCCGTGCCGTCTCGGTCATGGTGTCGCCGATGCGGGCATCGGCCACGCGCTTGATGTTGGCGACGACGAAACCGACCTCGCCCACACCCAGTTCATCGACCGGGCTGGCCTTCGGCGAGAACACGCCGAGCTCGTCCACCTCGTAGTCCTGCCCGGTCGCCATCAGCCGTATCTTCACGCCCTTGCGGAGGCTGCCGTCGATGACGCGCACGACGATGACGACGCCGCGGTAGGCGTCGTACCAGGAATCGAAGACGAGCGCCTTGAGCGGCGCGTCCGGCTGACCCTGCGGCGGGTGGATCCGCTCGATGACGGCTTCGAGGACCTCGCGCGTGCCCGTGCCTTCCTTGGCGCTGGTCAACATGGCCGAGTCGCCGTCGAGGCCGATCACGTCGTGGATCTGGCGGCGGCACTCGTCCGGCTGGGCGCCGGGGAGATCGATCTTGTTGATGACGGGAACGATCTCGAGGTTGTGGTCCACCGCCAGATACGCGTTCGCCAGCGTCTGCGCCTCGACGCCCTGCGAGGCGTCCACCAGGAGCAGCGCGCCCTCGCACGCGGCAAGCGAGCGGGTCACCTCGTAGCCGAAGTCCACGTGGCCGGGCGTGTCGATCAGGTTGAGCACGTAGGCCGATCCGTCCGCCGCCGTGTAGTTGAGCCGCACGGGGTGAGCCTTGATCGTGATGCCGCGCTCGCGCTCGAGATCCATGGCGTCGAGGACCTGCGCCTCCATCTCCCTCGGCTGGAGGGCGCCGGTGATCTCGAGAAACCGATCCGCCAGCGTGGACTTGCCGTGGTCGATGTGGGCGATGATCGAGAAGTTGCGGATGTAGCGCGGGTCCATGCGAAGGGGATGAGAGAAGTATAACGGGGCCGCCTCCGCTGAAGCTTCGGCGGGTCTCGCCGCAGCGCGGAACGCGCGAAGGCGGACTACCGTTGGTCGAGCGGCACGAACCGCTGCGGGTGCTCGGGGCCGGTGTAGTCCGCGCGGGGACGGATCAACCGGTTGTTGGCGTACTGCTCGAGCACGTGGGCCGTCCAGCCGGACACCCGGCTCACGGCGAAGATCGGCGTGTACAGGTCGATCGGAATGCCGAGTGCGTGGTACGTCGAGGCCGAGTAGAAGTCCACGTTCGGGTTGAGCTTCTTTTCGGCCTTCACGAGCGCCTCGATGCGCTGCGACATCTCGAACCAGGCCGTCTGCCCGGACCGCGCACCGAGGTCCCGCGACATCTGCCGCAGGTGCGCCGCGCGGGGGTCTTCGGTGCGATACACCCGATGCCCGAACCCGGGAATCTTCTCCTTCCGCGCCAGCTTGGCCCGCACGACCGACTCGATCCGGTCGGCCGACGCGGTCTCCCCGATTTCGAGCAGCAGCCGCATCACGTCCGCGTTGGCGCCTCCGTGGAGCGGTCCCTTCAGCGTGCCGATGGCCGCCACGACGGTCGAGAGGAGATCGGTCAGCGTGGCCGCCGCCACACGCGCGGCGAAGGTCGAGGCGTTCAGTTCGTGATCCGCGTGCAGCGTCAGCGCCACGTCGAACGCGCGGACGGCGGTGGCGTCCGGGCGCTGCCCGGTGAGCATGTACAGGAAGTTCGCGGCGTGACCCAGTACCGGATCCGGGGCGATCGGCCCGCCGCCCGCAGCCAGCCGTCCCCAGGTGGCCACGATCGACCCGATCTGCGCGGTCACCCGGACCGCGGTCCGGTACCTGGCGGCCGGGCTCTGGTCCACGCTGCCGCCGTCCCAGTGGGCCAGGGCCGAGGTGAGCGTCCTCAGCGCGTCCATGCCGTCGCCGGGCGGCAGCGACCGCATCAGCCGGAGCACCGGTTCGCTCAGCGGGCGCGCGGCCGCCAGCTCCGACTGCAGGTCGCCCAGTTCCCGCCGCGACGGCAGGCGGTTGTGCCACAGCAGGAAGCAGACTTCCTCGAAGGTCGCCGACCGGGCCAGGTCGTGGATGTCGTACCCGCAATACGCGAGCACGCCCCTGTCGCCGTCCAGGTAGCAGATCGACGAGGTGGCGGCGACGACGTCTTCGAGACCACCCTTCGGTGAGGCTGACGACATTCAGTCCTGGCTCCAGCCGCTCATGCGGCTCCGGGCAGCGGTTTGTACACCACGCCGACGATCGCGCCGTAGAGCGAGAGCTCCACGACGTAGTCCGCCATCATCGCTCCCGCCATGGTCCAGTCGATCGGCACCGTCGCCCACCACCAGCTCACGACGAAGCAGTCCACGAGCAGCGCCACGATCACGCCGAACCGCAGGCCTTCGACGGCACCGCTGCTCCCCTCGTACCCCTTGGCGTAGGCGTAGGCAAAGACCAGGAACCCGACCAGCATGAACAGGTACGCGAACGGCACGTTCGCGGCCACGTCCGCCGCGGGCCTCAGCGCCGCGGCGTTCGCCCCGTGCACACCTGCGAGCAGGACTTCGTTGACCACGTAGCCGACGGGAATCGAGGCGACCCAGGCCGCGAGCGCGGCCAGCCCGACACGCGCGAAGTTCATACAGTCCCCCCAGCCGGCGGCGGACGACCGCACCCGCCCGAACAGCCGCCGGAGGGCGATTATGAACGATCCGCGCTACATCTCCTCGCCTTCGGCGACCGGCATGCCCACGCCACCTTCGGCGAACTGCTGCACGATCGACAGCAGGCCGGTGTAGAGGAACCCGACCTGGAAGAGGACGAGGAACGGCAGCGTGCCGTAGATGCCGTTGGCCAGGGCGTAGAAGACGGTGACGGTGAAGTAGATGCCGAGTGCCAGCTCGATCAGCGGCTGCACGGCGAAGCTCTGGTGGTACTTCTTGCCGAGCCAGTCGTCGCCCTGCCTCTCGATCCGGTACTTCGGCGTCCGCGCGAACTCGCTCCGGCGGTTGAGGAGCGCCTCCAGCACCGCGCGCGTGTTGTTCACCGTGAGCCCGATCCCGATCGACATCAGGAACGGCATGTACTTGAGGCGCGTCGTCCAGTCGGCGTGCACCTCGCGCTGACAGACGATGTAGAAGTTCGCCACCGACGCCGTCGCCGCCAGGAAGAGCGGCACGTCGATGAGCAGCATCTCGTACCAGCCCATGTTGTAGCGGATGATCATCGCCGGCGCCATCAGCGCCGACAGCACGCACATCAGCAGGTAGTTGAAGTTCGCCGTCAGGTGGAAGAACGCCTCCGCCTTCACGATCGCCGGCAGGTCGGAGCGCAGGATGCGAGGCAGCAGCTTGCGGCAGGTCTGGATCGAACCCTTGGCCCAGCGGTGCTGCTGCGACTTGAACGCGTTCATCTCGACCGGCACTTCGGCCGGCGCCACCAGTTCCTGCAGGAACACGAATCGCCAGCCGCGCAGCTGGGCGCGATAGCTGAGATCGAGATCTTCGGTGAGCGTGTCGTGCTGCCACCCGCCGGCGTCGCCGATCGCCGAGCGCCGCCACACGCCGGCCGTCCCGTTGAAGTTGAAGAACAACCCCGCGCGGTTGCGCGCCCCGTGCTCGAGGACGAAGTGCCCGTCCAGCAGGATGGCCTGCACCTTCGTCAGCAGCGAGTAGTCCTGGTTGATGTGCCCCCAGCGGGCCTGCACCATGCCGACGCGTGAATCGGTGAAGTGGTGGATCGTCCGTCGCAGGAAGTCCGGCGGCGGAATGAAGTCGGCGTCGAAGATGGCGACGAACTCGCCCGTCGCCGTGGCGAGCCCCGCGTCGAGCGCGCCCGCCTTGTAGCCCGCGCGATCGGTGCGATGGATGTAGACGATGTCGATGCCGGATGCGGCGTTGCGTCGCACCGCCTGCTCCGCCACGGCGCAGGTTTCGTCCGTGGAGTCGTCGAGGACCTGGATCTCGAGCAGCGCCGGCGGGTAGTCCAGCTGGCTGACCGCATCGATCAGCCGATCCGCGACGTACATCTCGTTGTAGATCGGCAACTGCACTGTCACCCGCGGCAACGTCTCGAAGCGCCCCCGCGGCTCCGGCTGCCGATCGCGGTGCTTCATGTAGAGGTAGACGAGGTAGTACCGGTGCCATCCGTAGACGGCGAGCACCACGAGAACGAAGAAGTACGCAGCGAGGATCAGCGTGTCGGTGGGGGTCATTCGGTGTGCGGCCTGAAGCGAACGCTTCGAAAGAATTATGATCGGCCCTCACCCGGGAAGTCAACGAACGCGAGCCTGATTCATGACGATGTCTGAGCTCCGCCGGCTGCTGGACGCCGTGCGCGCCGGCGAGGTGGACCCCGACTCGGCCGTTGGCCGGGTGCGCGACATGCTGCGCCGCGCGCCCTTCGAGGACCTCGGCTTCGCCCGGGTGGACCACCACCGGGAAATCCGGCAGGGATTCCCCGAAGTCGTGCTCGGCCTGGGCAAGACCCCGGAGCAGATTGCCGACATCGCCGGCCGGATCGCGGCGCGCGGCTCCCCCCTGCTGGTGACCCGCACCTCGCCGGAGGCCTGGGCGGCCGTCCGGCGCGTCGCGGCCGCGGCCCGCTACCACGAGCAGGCCCGGGCCATCACGCTGCCCGGGACCGACGTGCCGCGGGGGCACGGGTCGATCCTGGTGGCCTGCGCGGGCACGTCCGACCTGCCCGTCGCCGAGGAAGCCGCGGTCACGGCCGAGGTCATGGGGAACGACGTGGACCGGCTCCGCGACGTCGGCGTCGCGGGCCTCCACCGCCTCCTCGGCGAGCTCGACCGCCTCCACGCCGCCCGGGTGATCATCGTGGTGGCCGGCATGGAGGGCGCGCTTCCGAGCGTGGTGGCCGGGCTGGTCAGCGTGCCGGTGATCGCCGTGCCGGCGAGCGTCGGCTACGGCGCCAGCTTCGGCGGCGTCGCGGCCCTGCTCGGGATGTTGAACAGCTGCGCCAACGGCGTCTCGGTCGTGAACATCGACAACGGCTACGGCGCGGGATGCGTGGCGAGCATGATCAATCATTTGTGATTGGTGATTGGTGATTCGCGATTGCATTGACGGCTGGCGGCTAGCGATTTAGCGATCTAGCGACTCGCGATTAGCGATTAGCGATTAGCGATTGGCGATTGGCGATTGGCGATTGAGGATTGCGCCTCCCATGCACTTCGCCCTCCGGGCGCTTGAGTTCGATCGGATCGTCGCGGCCCTCGCGGAGCTGGCCCGGACGCCGTTCGGCCGCGCGCGGCTCGAAGCCCTGACGCCGCTGGCGGATGCCGCCGAGGTGCGCGCGGCGCAGGCCGCGACGACAGAAGGCGTCCGCTTCCACGCCGAACACGGCTTCGATCTGTCGGCCCCGGACGATCTCGAGGCCATCGTGGACGGCCTGGGCATCCTGGGCCGCCCGCTGGAACCGGCCGGGCTGCTGGGACTGGCCGCGCACCTGGACTCGGCGGCGAAGACGCGGGAGACCATCCTGCAGGCCGCGGCGGCGTTCCCGGCGCTGGCCGCCCTGGCTGCGGACGTCAGTCCGTTCGGCGACGAAGTCGCGCGCGTGCGGCGAGCCATCGAGCCGGGGGGCGACGTCACCGATCAGGCGAGCCCGGAGCTCGGACGGCTGCGATCGCAGCTTCGGACGCTGCGCCAGCGGCTGCGAAGCTCGCTCGACGCCTTCGTGCGCGGCCGTGACACGTCCAGATACCTCCAGGATCGCGTGATCACCGAGCGCGGCGGGCGCGCCGTGCTGGTCGTGCGCGCCGAACACAGGGGCGACGTGCCGGGCATCGTGCACGGCACCTCCGCCAGCGGCGCGAGCCTCTTCCTCGAGCCGATCGCCACGGTGGAGATCAACAACGACATCGTGGCGGCCCAGGAGCGGGAAGCGGAGGAGATCCACCGCGTGCTGCTCGCCCTGACCGACGCCTTCCGCGCCCGCCAGGCGGAGATGACCCGCACGCTCGACCGGGCGGCGGAACTCGACGTCATCCAGGCCAGGGCGAGGTTCTCCGGCCTGACCGGCGGCGTCGAGCCGGCGATCTCGAACGACGGCGCGATCGACCTGCGGGCGGCGCGCCACCCGCTGCTCGTCCTCAAGGCGGCGGCTGCGAGGATCGGCGCGCGAATGACCGTCGTGCCGGTGGACGTCGTACTCCTGCCACCCGCCCGGGTGCTGGTCATCACCGGCCCGAACACCGGCGGGAAGACCGTGGCGCTGAAGACGGCGGGGCTGCTGGCACTGATGGCGCAGTCCGGCCTCCACATCCCGGCCGCCGCCGGCTCGCGCCTGCCGGTGTTCCGGTCCCTGTTCGCCGACATCGGGGACGAACAGTCGATCGCCGCGAGCCTGAGCACCTTCTCGGGGCACATCGCGAACGTCGTGGCCATGGACCGCGAGCTGGCGCTGCCGGCGCTGGTGCTGCTCGACGAGCTCGGCGCAGGAACCGACCCCGTGGAAGGCGGCGCCCTGGGCATGGCGATCCTCGACCACTTCCGCGCACGCGGGGCTCACCTGGTCGCGACGACGCACGATGACGCGCTGAAGTCGTACGCATCGACCACGCCGGAAGTGGTGTGCGCCGCGTTCGGATTCGACCCATCGACGTTCGCCCCGACGTACGGCCTGAGGTACGGCACAGCGGGTCGCAGCCTCGCGATCGAGATCGCCGCACGACTCGGCATGCCGGCGCAGGTGATCGCCTCGGCCCGCGAGCGGATCAGCGGCCGGGAGCGGCAGCTCTCGGAGCACCTGGCGAAGATCGAGGAGGACATGCGGGCGATCGCACGTGACCGGCAGGTGCTGGAGCGATCGAAAGCCGCGCTTGCCAGCGCCGAGGCCCGCCTCAAGGCGCGCGAGGACGCACACCAGGAGCGCGAGACCACCTTGCGCCAGCGCATGCGGGGGCGTCTGGACGACCACCTCAGGGGCGCACGCCGCGAGATCGACGCGGTCGTGGCGGAGATGAAGGCGATTTCGGCAAGGCTCGTCGCCGGGGCCGGGCGTGCGCACGGCGCGCCGCTGGCGCCGTCCATCCCTGGCCAGCTCCGGTCGGACGCGCGCGCGGCACTGGATCAGGCCGCTGCAGCGGCCCTTGCGTCGCTCGGGGGCTCGTCCGCGCGGCAGGCCGAGCCGGCGGCCGGGCCGCTCGAGCCGGGGGCGCGGGTCACGATGACCGGGCTCGGCCTCGAGGGGACGGTGGTGCAGGTGCTCGACGACCGGGTGGACATCGACGTTCGCGGCAAGCGGCTCCGCGCGCCGGCCGCGGAGGTGCGGGTGGTCGCGTCCGCGCCGCAGTGGAACGCCCGGCGCGAGACGCCGGCGGCCGTGAAGCTGCACGTCGACCTGCAGCCGCGCGACGCGGCCGTCGCGGAATTGAACGTGGTGGGCTGCACCGTGGACGAGGCGCTGGATCGCGTGGAGAGATTCCTCGACTCGGCGCTCGTCACCGATCAGCGGACCGTCCGCATCGTGCACGGCCACGGCACCGGGCAGCTGCGGCGCGCCATCACCGCGCACCTCCGCGAGCATCCCCTGGTCGCCCGCGCCGGCCTCGCGCAGCAGGAGCACGGCGGCGCGGGCGTCACGGTGGTGGAGATCAGAGAATAGAGGATGAGCCGTTCTGTCAAATCCCAAATCCCAAATCCCAAATCCTAAATCCCAAGCCAAGTCCCAAGACCCGAATCCCAAACCGTCAATCGCCGATTCAACCCGCAATCACCAATCTCCAATCGTCAATGCCTCTCTTTCCCCAGTCCTTCATCGACGAGCTCAAGAGCCACGCGGACATCGTCGTCGTGATCCAGGACTACGTGACGCTGAAGAAGACCGGCGCCACCTACAAGGGGCTGTGTCCGTTCCACCGCGAGAAGACGCCGTCGTTCCACGTGAACCGCGACCGCGGTTTCTTCCACTGTTTCGGGTGCAACGTCGGCGGCGACGTCCTCAAGTTCCTGGAGCTGCACGAGCAGGTCGGATTCCAGGACGCCGTGAAGCTGCTCGCCAGGCGCGTGGGCCTGGAGCTGCCCGAGCTCGAGGAGGGGGACGACAGACGCACGGACGCGGCCGAGCGGGAATCGCTCCTGAAGGTGCACGACGTGGCGGCGGCCTGGTTCGCCGAACAGCTGGCTTCGCCCGCCGGGGCCCGTCTGCGGCAGTACGTCGCGGAACGCGGCCTGACCCCCGCGACGGCGGCGTCGCTCCGGCTCGGGTTCGCGCCGCCGGCAAGGAGCGCGCTGACCGCGTACCTGTCCGCGCAGGGGTTCGCAACCGGCATCCTGGTGCGCGGGGGGCTGGCCGTCCAGCGGGAGGACGGGTCCATCGTCGATCGCTTCCGCAACCGGCTGATGATTCCTATTTCTCGGGATACCGGGTCGGTGATCGCGTTCGGCGGGCGTGCCGTCGCGGCCGACCAGCAGCCGAAGTACCTCAACTCGCCGGAAACGCCGATCTACTCGAAGAGCCGGACGCTGTACGGCCTGGAGCTGAGCAAGGCCGCCATCCGGCAGAGCGGGTTCGCGGTGCTGGTGGAGGGGTACTTCGACTTCGCGCAGGTGTACCAGGGCGGGATCCAGGCGGTCGTGGCCACGTGCGGGACCGCGCTGACCGCCACGCAGGCCGCGCTGCTGCGCCGGTTCACCAGCAAGGTGGTCCTCAGCTACGACCCGGACAACGCCGGCCAGGGGGCGACCGCCCGGTCCGGTGAGCTGCTGCTTGCCGATGGCTTCGACGTGAACGTCGCGGTGCTGCCGCCGGGCGAAGACCCCGACACGTTCATCCAGCGCCGGGGCGGGGAGGAGTACCGGAAGCGGCTGCGGGACTCGCGCCCCTTGCTGGAGTACCTGCTCGACCGGGCCGCGGCACGGGCCGATCTGCGAACGATGGAAGGACGGGCGCGCCTGGTGGCCGAGATGGTGCCGGTAGCGGCGCGGATCACGGACACGGTCCGGCGGCAGCTCTTCGCCGAGGCGGTGTCCGGCCGGGCCCGCGTGCCGCACGAGATGGTCTGGCTGGAGATGCAGCAGGGCCTCGTGGCAGGCCGGCCGGGACCGCCCCAGCGAGACAAACGTCTGCCGGCCGGAGCCGTCACCAAGGCCGAACGGGCGCTGTGCTGGTGGCTCGTGCACCGCCCCGCCGATGCGCTCCGGGCGCTGGACGGGATCGAGGCGGGCGACACGGAGGAACTGGGGTCGAAAGGGGTGCTGGACGTCGTTCGGAAACTGGTTGATGATAAGGGATTCTCTCCAGCGGCGCTCCTGGAGCGTCTCGACGACGACGATTCGGCGATCGTCACCGAGGCCGCCGCCGAGCCCGAACCGCCCTCGCTCGATCCCGTGTCCTGTGTCCGGATTCTCCGGAAACGGCGCTTCGAGCGCGAGCGGGCCGCCACGCAGGCCGAGATCGATCGGTTGCTGAAGGGCGGCCCGGCGGACGACGGTGCGCTGAACGCCCTGCTGGAGCGGAACCTGGATCTGCGGCGCCGGATCGAGACGCTCGTCACGACGGAGGACTAGGAACTTGTCGATCGAAGAGAAGTACGACGAAGTCCGACAGTTGATCAATGTCGGCAAGGAGAAGGGGTACCTCCTCTACGACGAAGTGAACGAACTGCTGCCCTCCGAGATCACCTCCTCGGAGGAGCTCGACGATCTCTTCAACGCCTTCGGCAGCGCCGGGATCGAGGTCGTCGACTCCGACAAGGCCTACCGCGACGACAGGGGCGGGGGCGAACGGGAGCCGGGAGACGAGCCCTCGGATCTCGATCTCACGCCGGGCGCGCTGGAGAAGACCAACGACCCCGTGCGCATGTACCTCCGCGAGATGGGCACCGTGCCGCTGCTGACGCGCGAGGGCGAGGTCGCCATTGCCAAGCGGATCGAACGCGGCAAGCTGGCGGTGATCAAGTCGATTTCGCGCACGCCGACCGTGGCGATGCGCATCATCCAGATGGGCGAGCAGCTCCGGGCCGGCGAGCGCACGATCCGCGAGCTGGTGATCTTCACCGACGAGGAGATCACGGAGGAGCGGATCGAGGAACGGGCCGCGGAGGTGCTGGAGCAGATCGACGCCGTCCGCAAGGCGCGCATCGCCCACGTGAAGCTGGCGGAGAAGCTCGAGACCACGCCGAAGAAGGACAAGCGCAAATACCGCCGCATGAAGTGGAAGACGATGGGCGCGCGCGTCGAGCTGTCGAAGCTGATCCGCCGCATCGAGTTCACCGAGACCGTGAAGCGGCGGCTGATCGACGACATCAAGGACGGCGTGGAAGCCGTCCAGCGCGTCCACATCCAGGCACTCGGCGTCGAGAAGCAGCTCAACCCGAAGACCTCCCGGCGGGCCGCGAAGCTGAAGGAGGAGGATCGGAAGGCGCTGCTGAAAACGCAGCGCGAGCTCAAGGCGCAGATCCGCGAGATGACCAACGCCCTCGAGGAGACGCCGGAGCGGCTGCGCCGGACCATCGAGGTCATCCAGCGCGGCGAAGCGCAGGCCGAACAGGCGAAGAAGGAGCTGGTCGAGGCCAATCTCCGGCTCGTGGTGTCGATCGCCAAGAAGTACACGAACCGCGGCCTCCAGTTCCTGGACCTGATCCAGGAAGGCAACATCGGCCTGATGAAGGCGGTGGACAAGTTCGAGTACCGCCGCGGCTACAAGTTCTCGACCTACGCCACCTGGTGGATCCGCCAGGCGATCACGCGGGCCATCGCCGACCAGGCGCGGACGATCCGCATCCCGGTCCACATGATCGAGACGATCAACAAGCTGATACGCACCTCACGCGCGCTGGTGCAGGAGCTCGGACGCGAGCCGACATCGGAGGAGATCGCCAAGCGGATGGACATCCCCGTGGCGAAGGTGCGCAAGGTCCTCAAGATCGCCCAGGAGCCGATCTCGCTCGAGACGCCGATCGGCGAGGAAGAGGATTCGCACCTCGGCGACTTCATCGAGGATCGCGGGGTGATCTCGCCGTCCGACGCCGTGATCAACCTGAACCTCAAGGAGCAGACCGAGGCGGTGCTGAAGACGCTCACGCCGCGCGAGGAGAAAGTGATCAAGATGCGCTTCGGCGTAGGCGACGGCAGCGAGCACACGCTCGAGGAGGTCGGCCAGAGCTTCGCCGTGACCCGCGAGCGCATCCGGCAGATCGAGGCGAAGGCGCTCCGGAAGCTGCGGCACCCGTCGCGCAGCCGCAAGCTGAAGGCGTTCCTGGAGGGGCGGACGTAGGTTCGGGAAGGCGCGCCTCGCCGAAGCGGCGAAGCCGCGAAGGCGGGCCCGTAGCTCAGCGGTTAGAGCGGCCGGCTCATAATCGGTTGGTCCCAGGTTCGAATCCTGGCGGGCCCACTAAATACATTGAGGATTGGTGATTGGTGATTGGTGATTGCATTGAACGATTTGGTCGCTATTGACGATTGGCTGGGTCGGCTCCGTTCCCCGCAGCCGGCACGTCAATCGCCGAGGACTGGTGAGTGGCGATTGCGTTGAACGATTGGTCGCTATTGGCGATTGGCTGGGTCGGCTCCGCTCCACGCAACCGGCCAACGTCAATCCGCCAATGCAATCATCAACCGTCAATCCATCAATGAAATCCCCAATCATCAATCCCCAATCTCCAATGTCCCCGTCCTTCCCATGATCCCCGACCTCGAGCGCCTCATCGAGCTGCAGCGGCTCGAGACGACCATTGCCGACGCCACGCAGTGGATCGCGGCGCACCCGGAGCGGCTTCAGGCCGCGGACGCCAGGCTGGACAGCGCAACGCTCGTCGTGAACGCCGCAAGAGACGCACTCAAGGGCGCGCAGGAGCGGCGCCGCGACCTCGAGAAGGAGGCTGCCGTCTTCCAGGGGCGACTCACGAAGTTCAAGGACCAGCTCTCCGCCGTCAAGACCAACAGGGAATACCAGGCCATGCTCAAGGAGATCGAGACGGCCGAGACCGAGCTGCGTGCAGCGGAAGACAAGGTGCTCGAGGAGATGCTGGCGGCTGACGGGGCTGCGGCCGAGGCGAAGGCAGCGGAACGGGCGCTGGCGGAAGCGCGGACGCAGGTGAACGCCGACAAGCGCGACATGGCGGCCGAGCTGGCGGCGGCCGAAAAGCGCCTGCAGGAGGCGTCACAGGCCCGGGCCGCGATCGTGGCCCAGCTCGACGCGCGCCTGGTCCAGATCTTCGAGCAGGTGGCGAAGGTTCGCAAGGGCATCGGCGTCTGCGTGGCAGCCGACGGCCTGTGCTCGCTGTGCCACGTCAGGCTGCGCCCCCACGTCTACCAGCAGGTGCGGCACAACGACACGATCATCCAGTGCGAGAGCTGCCACCGCATCCTCTACTTCGTCCCGCCTCCGCCGCAGGCCGAACCCCAGCCCGCTCACGCGACGTAGTCCTGCCGTTCGGTGAATCAGCCATCCCTGTTCGACACCGCTGACGACGGGCGCGCCACGGCGAACATCGACGGCGGCTCGCGCGGGAATCCGGGGCCAGCCGGCTACGGCGTCCGCATCGAGCGCGACGATGGATCGGTCGTGGAGCTGAAGGGATCTCTCGGCGTCGCGACGAACAACGTCGCCGAATATCACGGGCTGCTTGCGGCGCTGGCGTGGGCAGCGGACAACGGTATCAGGACGCTGCTGATCCGCTCGGACTCCGAGCTGCTGGTGAAGCAGATGCGCGGGGAGTATCGGGTGAAGAACCCGGCACTCCTGCCCCTCGCCGAGCAGGCGCGCGGCCGCGTGCGCCGGCTCGGGCGCGTGACCTTCGAGCACGTCCGCAGGGAACTCAACCGGGACGCCGACCGCCTCGCCAACGAGGCCATGGACGAGGCGGCCACCCGCTGAGCGGCCTCCGCGAGCTGATCTTAGGGCCCTGGCCGGAATAAGGTTGCCATCTCGGCCGACGATGCATCCCGCCTCGCGGCGTTGCTCGTCGGTCACAGGCACCCGGCCTGCTCCCTCCTCGCGCCTAGCGATCCGGGCGCCTCGCCGCCCGGGAGTCGGCAACCTTATTCCGGCCAGGGCCCTTACGCGCGGCCGGCGAACTCCCGGGTCTCGGTGTGGACCTTCACCTTTTCGCCTTCCTCGATGAACAGCGGGACGCGGATTTCCATGCCCGTTTCGAGGGTGGCGGCCTTCGTGACGGTACCGCTGGCGGTGTTGCCCCGGACGGCCGGCTCCGTGGAGGCGATCGCCAGCTCGACGATCGGCGGGAGCTGAAGGCCGATCGGCCGGCCGTTGAAACGCTGGATCTGCACCGCGCAGTTGTCCGCCAGCAGTCCCCGATCGTGACCCACGGTGTCGGCGTCGAGCGTCAGCGTGTCGAACGAGGTCTCGTCCATGAAGTTGAAGCCCGCGGCATCGGCGTAGAGGAACGTCGCAGCGCTGAAGACGAGGTCGGGCTCCTTGAACTTCTCTCCCGCCTTGAACGTGCGATCGAAAACGGCCCGGGTGAGCAGGTTCCGCATCTTCAGCCGGACCAGCGTCTGCCCGCCCCGGGCCGTCGGGCGGGAGACCTCCACGTCGAGGCAGTGGTACGGCTCGCCCTCGTGCTCGAAGAACATCTTCCGCTTGATGTCGATTGCCTCGATCAGTGACGCCATGGACCTGCCGTGCTCCTGGTGGTTGAACCCGGTGGAAGAAGCGATCAGAATATCTCCTCAGATTGTTGACCGATTCCGACTCCCTCGCCTACCGGGGCCATGACCGGGCGTAGCCCGCGCGGCCGCGGGGGCCCTCCCCGCCGCCGTGGTGGCCGGCCGGC